>NC_012982.1:2400000-2751874 GCF_000023785.1 Hirschia baltica ATCC 49814 | reverse complement strand
CTCATACCACTCGCGATGATTAGCACATCTTCATCTCGCAATGATTCTAGTGCCTTGCCTGCTTCGATATGTTGTTGGGGATCAAGGTTTGAGCAAACAGACATTGAAACTACCGGAATATCCGCATCTGGAAACGCAACAAGTAAGGGGATGAATACCCCATGATCGAATCCTCGTTCTTCATCTATTTTACTTGCTATTCCAGCTTTGGATAAAAGGTCTGTCACTTTGTGCGCTAATTCTGGGTGTCCCGGTGCAGGAAAGCTTAATTCATAAGTGTGGGGCGGGAACCCAGAGTAATCAAATATCATTTGGGGTTTTGGGGCGGCCGATACCGTAAATACTTTTTCTTCCCAATGAGCTGTGATGATTAAAATTGCTTTAGGCTTTCTTGGGAGGAACGATGGAATAGATTCTAGCCAGCTTTTAGTTTTATTCCATGTGTCCGCTTTCCCGCCCATCAAAGTCCAATCCATAAAAAAGCATGGTCCACCGCCATGTGGAATAAAAAGAGAAGGCATACGAGGGGAAGCAGTTGAATTAGTATTTTCCACTAGAAAACTCCGGTTTTAGTATAGCTTCAGGTGTACCCATTATCATTATACACAGAGGGATGGTCTTGATCTGAAGCGCCCGTAAATTTTACTAGGAAGGGTTTTAAAAAGATATTCAAGTATTTGTGCGTTTTTTAACAAGACGCTTCTGCTGCTTTCGACGTTTTCTATTCTCAACAAAATTGAGTTCTGAGAAGGAAAATAAAATGGCCCTCATCTGTGATCATGGTGAACAAAGAAAAGACACAAAACCTGGTGCCTTACACACTTTGAAAGCAACGCCGGAAACAGTGCATTGGGGGTATTTTCATCCTAATATAAAACCTGCTCTATATGTGAAAAGTGGTGATCTAATTCAGGCTGAAGCCATTACGCACCACGCTGGAGATGCGCCTGAATTGATGATGGATGAAGGTGTAAAAGCAATTTGGATGGGGGTAAAACCCGAAGATCGTGCTCCTGGTGTACACATTATGACTGGCCCTATCCATGTAGAAGGGGCGGAACCGGGTGATATGCTTGAGGTGCGCTACTTTAAGATGGTTCCGCGTTGTAATTATGGTTCCAATTTAGCTGCAAACTGGGGGCACTTGTATCAGGAGTTTGGCGAGAAAGAGAGGGTTACAATATATGAACTCGACCCCAATGCGAACACTGCTGCAGCATTGTATGCGTATGATTTTGAAGGAAAGTACTTAATTCCAGGTACAATCACGCATTGCCCAGATTGCGATAAAGAGACTGCATTACAAGGTGTACGTATTCCGGCACGACCGCATTTAGGTACGGCTGGTGTTGCGCCAGCAGTTGATGAACGCGTCAGTACTATTCCACCGGGGGCACATGGTGGGAATATTGATAATTGGCGCATCGGTGCTGGCTCAACAATGTATTACCCGGTGCAAGTTAAGGGAGGTTTATTCTCAATTGGAGACCCGCATGTCAGTCAAGGTGATGGTGAGATTAGTGGGACAGCGATAGAAGCATCTCTAGATGTGTTTTTCCAAATTATCGTGCGCAAAGACTTTAAATTTCCAACACCGCTATTGGAAACAGATGAGCATTGGATTGTACACGGATTTGATGAAGACCTGAACAAAGCTATGAAAAATACTGCGAAGGACATGCTTGAGCTTTTGACTGACCATCAGGACCTTAGTGCAAATGACGCCTATTCTTTGATGAGTGTAGCAGCTGACTTTGGTATCACTCAGGTTGTTGATGGAACGCAGGGAATTCATGCAAAAATAGACCGGGGTATTTTTCCAAACAAAGGCTCAGTCAAAGATCCGGATAGTTAATGCCTAAAAACTAACCATGCGCACAAATAGGAGCATCTTCAAAAGGTAATTTTGTTGACTTAGTTTGGTGGTTGGAGGCGAGATTAGGCTTGGATTTATAGGGGGGAGAGTTTAGTATAGGCAGGAACTGAAATTGCAATTTACCACCAATGCCTACCCGAAGCAGCAGCGCAAAGATGCTTGGAATTTTGTTCTTCAGAGGTTCTCATTATCTCTGTTGATGAGTGATGAAGAACCCTATGGGGAGTTGGCGAGTTTCAAGACAGGGCAGAATATCCAATTCATAAGAATTGCTTGCACCTCTCAAACAATTGCGATGAATTTGGATGAGGGCCAGCCTTGTTTTTGGATGATTTTAGCACTTGAAGGAGGGGTAACTGTAACTTCTTCCAAGAGTTCTAAGGATATAAAAGAAGGTGACATTATATATGGTGGATCAAACACTCCTATCAAACTGACTCTCTTAAAGGAAAGCCGCTTTCTAATTATATGTGTTCCAGACACATTACCGGTTTTGAAGTCACGTGTGCCACTTCAAAAAGATATATCGAACCTTGTCTCTGAGACGACAATGGGGCGGATGTTCTCGGGATTATTGAGATCTGTTGCAGATGTGATTGCAGATGTGACCGATGATCAGCTGCGCCCCATAGAAACAGCTCTACCAGAATTTATTGCTGCGACTCTTATAAACAATGCGCCAGCGAAAGAGTTGGGAGGTGCTGCGGGTGCGAAAGCTGCTCTGTTGGAGCGCATATTTCAATCAATAGAAATTCGCCTAAGTGATCCTGATTTGAACGTTTATCAGATCGCGAAAGAGCAAGGCGTTTCTACTCGGTATCTTCAGAAATTATTTGAAACAACAGGGGATAGTTTCAGTCATTTTGTGAAAGATCGGAGACTGGAAAGGTGTCGACTGGATTTAAGAAGTCCATTGCATGCGCAGCGCACTATTTCGGAAATTTTGTTTCAGTGGGGGTTCAATGACTCTGCATCCTTTAGTCGTGCTTTTAGAGAAAAGTATGGCATTAGTCCACGAGATTATAGGCGGGCACCACCAGAGGAAATTGAAGTCAACCCTGTCCTCCAGCGTGGTCGCCCTGAAGGTCTAAAGGATCAAAAAATAGATAAGGAATTTTCTTATTCAGATTTGGAAGAAAATAATGATCATGATGAAGAGAGTGTTGAGGTTCAAAACTCAGTACGTCATCATCATCTACCTGCAACCCCCGAGACTATCCATTGGGGGTACTTTTCGAGCGCTTTGAAACCTGCTGTGACCGTCCAATCGGGCGACTATGTAACAATAGAGGCTCTAACACATCACGCTTATGATGATTACGAGCGCATGATTAAGGGGGATCCTGGTGCGGAAGCCGTTTTTGAATGGACTGCCGACCACAAGGCAGTCGATAGGCGTGGGGCAGGTCCGATGGATGCGACTTCAGAGGGGCGAGGGGCTGGAGAAGGGTATGGAGTTCATATTTGCACGGGACCAGTAGAAATTGCTGGAGCTAAACCTGGTGATATAGTTGAGGTACGAATCCTTGATATTAATCCACGACCTAGTGCGAATCATCGTTATGCAGGTCGCAGTTTCGGGAGTAATCTAGCGGCATTTTGGGGTTTTCACTTTAGCGACATTTTGACCGAACCAACTCATCGTGAGGTTGTGACTATATATGAGGTTGAAAAAGAACACGGCCGTGCCTGTGCGCATGCTGTCTATAATTATCGGTGGACGCCTCAGACTGATCCATTCGGTGTTTTACATGAGCGATATGACTATCCAGGCGTTCCTGTTGATCATAGCAAAATTGAAAAAAACTATGACATACTTCGCAATGTTGAAATTCCAATCAGACCGCATTTTGGTGTAATTGGTTTAGCGCCCCCGGTGAACAAGCTGGTCGATTCCGTGCCTCCTTCAAATTTTGGAGGGAATTTGGACAATTGGCGTATTGGTCCGGGAACGAGCCTGTTTTTGCCAGTAGGTGTCGATGGGGCGATGTTGTCTATTGGTGATCCTCATGCTTCGCAAGGAGACTCGGAGCTTTGTGGAACTGCAATTGAGTGTTCAATGACTGCCTTGATACAGCCTATTTTGCATACATCAAACAATATGCGGGGCTATATCAAGGACCTAGATTACCCATTATTAGAAACAACCACAGAATGGGTGATATTCGGGTTTAGTCACCCTGATTACTTAAAAGAATTGGGTGTGAATGCTCAGTCCGACATCTATAAAAAATCTTCTATTGATCTGGCTATGAGGGATTGTTTTAGAAAGGCGCGCAGGTTTTTAATGTCTGCAAAAACTCTCAGTGAAGACGAAGCGATTTCTCTTTTGTCCGTTGGGATCGATTTCGGTATAAGCCAAGTTGCAAATGGAAATTGGGGTGTGCACGCGGTCATTCGCAAAGAGTTATTCAATGGCGGGGATTAGTATCTCCGAATTGGTGATATTGTTGAATTTTAAACCTAAGATAGCAATAAAAGTGCCGATGTAAAACTTCTTGTGCGCGTACGGTCAAGTAATAGTTCTAAGGGTTGGTAGTTTGTATCCATTGATTTTTATTGTGGATGCAGACAAATGCCTAAGTATGATGCTGAGTTTTTTAAAAGTTTAGATAGCTCCATTCTCGATGTTTTAGATGGAGAGACCCTTCCGCCGGAGTGTTATACTGATCCTGATTTCTATGAGTTCGAAAAAGAATCTTTATTTTCGAAGGAGTGGCTTTGTGTTGGGCGCGAGTCTTGGGTTGGTGAAGCGGGAGATTATTTTACAACTCAGATTGCGGATGAGCCAATTGTTGTTGCGAGAGCTAGGGATGGCAACCTCTACGCTATGAGTTCAGTTTGTCAGCATCGTGCTATGTTGGTCGCTGAAGGGCATGGAAATACACGTGGGTTCGTTTGTCCATACCACCATTGGACCTATTCATTGAAGGGGGATTTGGTTGGAGCTCCGGCTATGAATAAGACGTGTAATTTCGATAAGAAAGAGCACAGTCTTCCCAAGTTCAAGGTTGAAGTCTGGCTTGGTTTTATTTTCGTTCACTTTGACATTAATGCTGAACCTTTAGCGCCGCGACTTGAGCAAGTTACTAATGCTATAGCTGGATATGACCTCGAGAATGCTGAGGGGCCGAGACCGGGAGATGCACCGCATTTGCAATGGAATTGGAAGGTGATGTTCGAAAATAATAATGACGGATATCATGCTAGTCGGCTCCATCAGGGCCCGTTACACGATTTCGTGCCTTCAGAACAAGCCAGTTTTCCAAAAGCACCTAAGGGCGCTGCGGGTTATTTGCGTTTCAATGGTACAACCCATGCTGATGCGAGTTTTAATCCCACTCAGAAGGCTGTGTTGCCTGTGTTTGCTGGTCTTAATGAAGAACAACGCAATCGGATGACATTTGCAAACATCCCGCCAACACTTTCTCTTGTTCTAACCGCTGACATGGTCATATATATGATCTTGCGTCCTACAGGTGCAGGTAGCCTTGAGATGGATACAGGTGTTCTTGTGGCACCGGGTGCAATGGAGGATGCTGCCTTTGAGCCTAAAATGGAGATGATTATGAACTCCACGCACCACATCATCGCTCAAGATTGGCATGTTGATGAATTGGTACAAATCGGGCTTCGATCACGTTTTGCCAAGCGCGGAAGATATTCATGGCAGGAAAGTGCTCAACAACAATTCAATGAATGGTTAGTAGATCGTTATAAAAGTCATTTCTTTGAACAAGCACCAAGAATTTTTGAAAGTGAGGTCAATTCAGAGATGGTTGACTAAGGTGGACGCGAATGAAGCTGGAGCCAGAGAAATCTGGCGATTTTCCACTCGAGCTGTAAACTGCAAACAACGAAACGCTGTTTGGTCGGATGCAATGAGGCGATTAAAATTGCCGTTTGCTCCAGATTCTCCTTCAGTACCAGTGGATGGACGAATAAGCGTTGTTGCAACGCCTATGGGTGTGCAATTAGCGAGAATAGAGGCAAGTCCACTCATCATAGAAGGTAAGGAAGCCGACCAAGGGCCAGGGCTTTGGTTGTTGCTTATTTCTGAGGGCGAAGCTGAGTTTAAATCAAAAGACCTTTGTGCTGCGATTAGGCCAGGACGAGTATTGTTTGGTGTGACGCGACATGATTCCAAACTCGAACTCAAAACTTCTTGCCGGATGATATTTATACGGATTCCAACGCTGGTGATTGGTCGTAGAATGCTAGCACCTTTACGAAATAATACAGGCTTATTTAAGGGTGAAAATAGTCTCGAACGAATATTAATTTCTCTGCTGCAAGAGATTTATAATGAGTTGGAAAAATTCACGAAAGATGAGCTTGCGGCCATTGAAACTTCTTTAGTGGATATTATCGTAACGGCTCTTGCGACGTCTGGTGGGGGGAGAAGCAAAGGCGGGGCGATGGGCGCGAGGGCAGCTCATTTTGATAGAATCTGTCAAATGCTTGAATCTTTGCTTGGGGAACCAGAGCTTACACTTGATAGAGTCGCGCGAGAGACTGGGGTCTCGCCTCGATATTTGCAAAAGATATTTTCTCAAGAAAATTATAGCTTTAGCATGTATGTGCGGGAGCGACGGTTAGAGCGTTGTTATGCTGATTTGATTAGCCCTCTCTATTCCCAGCAATCAATTACACAAGTTGCTTTTCGATGGGGCTTTTCCAGTTCTGCTCATTTTAGTCGAACTTTTCGTGAGAGATTCGGTGTTTCTCCCCGTCAACATCGACAAAAATTGGGTGTGAAGTCGGCGTCTAGTATCAAAGAATTGGGCCTAAATTATCAAGATGGTGTTTAGTGATTGGGCTAGTGTTTACGGATAAGTATAGAATTCAGAGAGTCCAAAATGACATACCCAAATACCTTAATTTTCGTTGATCTAATGGCAGAAGACCCAGCCGCTGCTGGTGAGTTTTATGCAGCAGTGATGGGGTGGGAAAATGATCCACGACCTCATGGTGTATTTCATCGAATGGTTCCAGGACAAAACTTTAAGCTAGCCAATGGTGAACAAAGTGAAGTTGGAAACCTGCATTTGGGAATAACTAGCTCTCTAAATGCGCGGCCTCATCCTTCTCCAGATGGCGTGGAACCAAGAGAGGTTTCAGAAGGACGTAAATCACGCATCTATGTGATGGTAAGTGATGATGATTCACATGAGCGCATTCTGGGTGAAGCCGAAAAACGAGGTGCGACCATACTTTGGAAAGATCACTATTGGAAAGAGTTTAACGGCTTTAATCATGCGTTTCGTGACCCTTGGGGCAATGAAATCATCCTTTGGGTAAAAGGTGGCGATAATCCTGTTATCCCGCCAAGTTATACTCAGGAGTAGGATGTATGAGTATCCATAAGCAAGCTTCAAACGGGATATCCTCACTGACTATGAAGCGCGCGAGATCACAAGTTCTGTTTGCATCTACAATCGGAAATATTGTGAGTTTTACGCCGACAGTTAGTGCTGTTTTTAGTTTGTTTTTGGTGCCTATCTCTACCGAATTTGGGTGGCCGCGTGCAACCGTATCAGGTGTCTTGGCGCTTGTTTCGCTAATTGCTGTGTTTGTATATCCTTGTGTGGGGCGGCTATCAGATATTTATGGCTCGCGTAGAGTTATCTTGGTTGGTAATTTATTGTTTGCGCCAGCTGTGGCGATGGTTGCATTGGCCAATGGAAGTGTTTGGCAGTTCTATCTCCTGTTTGCATTTGTTGGGTTGGCTGGTGCAATTCCTAGTACTGCCGCTTTGTCAAAAGTGGTTTCAGAATGGTTTGACGACAAGAGGGGTTTTGCGCTCGGTTTGACTGCTGGTCTTGGTAATGGGCTGGGGTCTACCATTATGCCCATTATTGCTGGTATTTTGATGGTCAATATTGGCTGGCGCGGTGCTTTCGTCGGTATAGGAACAATTATTATCTGCTTAGGGTTTCCGGTTTTGTTTCTTTTCCTACGTGAAGCAAAGAAACATGCAGTGGAAAACATCACTCCCGAGGAAAAAATTGAGGAAGCTGCACCGCTGCCAGGCTATACGCTAAAGGAAGCTGCGAGAATGCGGGTATTCTGGCTAGTCCTTGTGGCTATTGCATTAGGCGCAGGGTGTGTGACTGCTATTTTTACCCACGTGGTGTCCATGGTGATGGATCGCGGGTTTGAGTTGTCTGTTGCAACTGGAGTTATCTCTGTTTTTGCCATGGTTGGCGCAGGCTGGCAGGTAGTAACAGGTTTGCTTTTAGACAAATTTTACACGCCTAAAATTGTGTCTCCAATGTTCATCGTTGCTATCGTCGGGCTGCTACTCATTGAATATGGGACGAGTATTCCTGCGGTGTATTTAGGCGGTGTTTTGATGGGCATCGGGCTGGGGGCAGAATTTGGGTGTCTTCCATTCTTTATATCTCGTTATTTTGGATTGAAAGCATATGGAAGCATCGTTGGAGTCGTGTATTCGGTGGTGATTTTTACCCAAGGTGTCACTCCGTTTTTGATGGACCTCATGTTCGATGTTTTTGGAAACTATAATGCGCCTGTTTCGATCATGTCTGTCTGCCTGCTTCTAGGGGGCGGATTTATATTGATGTTACCAAGTTTTGGTGCACGCGAACAATTTGAAGCGAAGTTTGAAGTGTAAAATGGGAAAATTATCAGTGATTGGCAGCGTCAATCTAGATGTTGTTGCAACAGTTGAAAATCTACCTAGACCCGGTGAAACCGTAATAGCTAGTTCGTTGGAATATTTTTTGGGTGGAAAGGGTGCCAACCAAGCTGTGGCTGCTCAAAAGGTAGGGGTTGAAACGGTTTTTTATGCATGTATCGGAGACGATTCTGAAGCATCATTTCTAGTCGACAATTTGACAAAAGTCGGGGTGGATGTTGCGCAGGTGAAAACCAAGTCGAAAACATTTTCTGGTCGCGCTTATATCAACGTTGATCATGCTGGTGAAAATGAAGTTGTTGTTTTGCCGGGTGCGAATGCGGAACTTGAATTTGATGAAAGCAAATTAGATGACGCCACGGCGGTCGCGTTGGCGCAGCTTGAAACTGCAATCGAGCCGACTGTTCAATTTTTTAAGAGTTGTCAAAAAAAACATGCGATGACTATTTTGAATGCCGCTCCGTTTGTGGCTGAAGCGCGACTAAAATTATTTGAATTGTCAGATATTATTATTGTCAACGAAGTTGAGTTGGCAGGGTATTGTGGCGTCGATGAAATTCCTGAAGACGTGGAAGATATTATACTTCTACTCCGTAGTTTGATCAGTCGAAATGATCAGGCTGTCATCGTTACGTGCGGCGCTGCTGGTGCTCTTTGTGTTCATGGTAAAGATGTCATCGTTGTAGCGGCTCGGTTTACACAAGTCGTCGACTCTACAGGCGCTGGTGATTGTTTTTCAGGTGTGCTGGCGGCAGGTATCGTTCAAGGGCTTTCACTTAAAGAAGCTCTACAGCGTGCAAGTATCGCTTCTTCATTATCAGTTGAGAGCAAAGGTGCGAGTGCGTCTAGTCCATTCTTGGCTGACATTGAGGCCGAAATTCAAAAAAATCAAATAACTGAGGGAGCTGAAACTTGAGTAAGAAATGGATGATTACCGGAGCCAATAAAGGGCTCGGATTGGCTTTGTCCAAAGAAGTTTTGGCATTAGGGGATGCAGTTTTTGGTATCATTCGCGGTGCGGATGATTGTGAGGCGTTTGAGACACTTAGTCCTGGACGGAGTCATGCTATTCAATTGAGTGTTTCTGATTTTGACAAAGTCGCTTTGCAACTTCATCAAACTCTCAGCGAAGTTGGGGCGATAGATATTCTCGTGAATAATTCAGGGTATGGTCTTACGGGAGCGCTTGAAGAAACTGAGATTGAGCAAATTCAAGACCTGTTTAACGTCAATGTATTTGGTGCAATTGCTGTGATCCAAGCAGTTCTACCTTTCATGCGCAAAGCAGGTCATGGGCATATTATTAACATTACCTCCGTGAGTGGTTTGGCACCGTGGGCAGGGACGTCTGTATATGGAGCTTCTAAGTTTGCGTTAGAATGCATTGGTCGTACATTGCGCGATGAAGTTAAACCTCTGGGGATTGACGTGACAAATATTGCGCCGGGGGGCATGAGAACGCACTTTGCAGGCGGATCCTTAAAAGAGGCATCTGGTAATATCGCAGATTATGCGGAAACCGCTCATTTGGCACGTCAAACTTTGAAAGCACATCAAGGCGAAGAGCCGAGCGATATTTTCAAAGTAGCGAAAGCCATTATTGCAACTGCCGAAAAGACAGACCCACCATTTTTACAGGTTTTAGGTGAAGACGCTTTGAACTATGCCACGCAGCATTTGAAGGAATTACATCAAGAAATTGAAAAAGGTCGAGAGTTGGCGATGTCGACTGCAGTTTAGTTGCGACCGATGCAATCAGCCTAAAAGGATATGAAATAGAATTTTTGTATGAGAAAGTTTTCATGCGATTTTAGACAAGAATTTTCTTTCATACCCGGTATATTTTTTTGAAAACATTGTCTCTGAAACAATAAATTTGGACAGAGTCATTTGATCTTATAATATTGGAGTAAATTACATTATGTCGACAGTATCAGAACTTACCCCGGTGCAAGGATCAGCCGCTTGGAGAGGGGATACTCTGGGCAAAGGGAATGAATGGATTTTTCAACTGTCTGATGCGCAGATAGATGAATTAGAGGCACTTGGTTCGAAATTTGTGAATGATGATCCAGACCTAAGGTTTGTGACAGCAGAGGAGTATCCACTCAAGCAGTGTGCCGATGCTATAAATGCATGGGGCCATGACGTGGATTATGGGCGTGGTTTTGTTCTTGTTCGCGGGCTACGCACGCATTTGTATTCTGATGCGTTGTCGGCTGCGATTTACTATATTCTTGGGTTGCACATGGGAGATCCAATTCGTCAGAACGAATTGGGAGACGTGATTGATAACATTTACGCGACTTCAGATAAAACCATGGATGATCCAACAGCTTTGTCATCCAAGGTCAAAGATGAACTTACTTATCATTCTGATAGCTCTGATATTGTTGCATTGATGTGCCTGCGGCCAGCAAAAGATGGAGGTAAATCTTGTCTCGTATCAGGCGCTGAAATTTACAATGAAATCTTGAAACGCAGGCCAGATCTAGCGCCTTTACTGCTTGAGCCATTCCATTGGGATTGGAGGCGACAAGATCCCAAAGCGCCTGCAAATTCCTATAGCTCACCTGTGATTAGCTTGGAAGAGGGCGTATTTAGTATGTATGCAGGATCTTTATACGTGCTCACAGCGCAAGAGTATCCTGAAGTGCCGCGTTTAACGCCAGAACAGATTGAAGTGCTAAACCTGTTTGACGAAATTACATATGAACCGGGTATGGCAATTGAGATGGATTTCCGTCCCGGCGATATACAGTGGTTATCAAATTATGCCGCTTTGCATTCGCGCACAAGATTTGAGGATTACCCGGAGCCTCAGCGTAAAAGGCATTTATTGCGCTTATGGTTGAGCCGTGATGCGGGGCGACCAGTCGTTGATGGCTTTGGAAAAAATGGTGTTGTTCAAGTTCGACAAAAGCCGCGTGAAGGTGTTGTGGAGGACAATCTGGGAAATTTCAAAATTACTGAAGCAGCCGTACCGCGAATTATTTTATAAAACTCAATTCCATTGATTTCTATTGAAACTGTATTTTGCAATAAGGGGCTGAAGTCATATCTTCATGCCCCTTTTAAATTTTTTAGGGCTGACACTATCAAGTCTGAGTGCGGTTGTTCACAAGACTATCTAAAATCATGTGAATTATTTGTCCGTGATAGCATATGAAAAGGAACTTTTAATCGTGGAATATTCATCACTAAAGCAAGCCAGTTTAGATAAGTTGTTTCTTGAGGCGCGCACCTATAATGGCTGGAAGGATAGAGTTCTTTCGAAGGCTGATTTTGAAAAGATATATAATCTAACCAAAATGGGGCCAACAGCAACGAATGCGTCTCCCGCACGGTTTGTTTTTGTTTCCACTGAGGATGGTTTTAAACGTCTCAAACCACACCTATCCAAAGGAAATCTCGATAAAACAATGGCAGCAGGGGCATGTGTTATCGTAGGTTATGATCTGGATTTTGGAGAAAAAATTCCTGAACTATTCCCACACTTTCCTGGCGCTGCTGCGTGGTTTACTGATCCAAAAGTGCAATATGAAACAGCCTTTAGGAATTCAAGTTTGCAGGGTGGATATTTGATAATGGCTGCGCGAAGCCTTGGTTATGATTGTGGACCTATGTCAGGTTTTGATCACGACGGAGTTGATGCTGAATTTTTTGCCGGAACCAACGTAAAGTCGAACTTCCTGATAAATATTGGTGCTGGAGACCCTGCTTCTATTAAAGGGCGATTGCCTCGGTTGTCTTTTGAGGATGCCTGCTCAATAGCGTAATCGTCGTGTGTCCCCATATTTCACCGTCATGATGTATTAGCGGTGCTTTGTTTGTTTCCTAAATTTTGTAAAGGCGTAAATTTCCATAATCCGGCACATAAAATTAATGTGAGGCCAGCAATTGTGGGGAGGTCAATTGGGTCATGGAAAAGGAAACTTCCATAGCCGACCGCCCAGATGATTTGTGAATATTGTGTGGGGGCTATTAAGTTTGCTGGTGCATTCCGGGATGCAAATATAACCATAAGGTTTCCCAACGCGATAAAGGTTGCGTAGGAAGCGATATATGGCCAAAGCGACATGGCTGGCATTTCAAAAGTTGGTATGACAAAAATACTATTGAAAGCAAGTGGCAATAACGTTGCTGCGCCAAAGTGAGATATTGTCCGTTCTTTATCCTTCAAGTGACGCAAAATCACAAATACACTGGCGGATGTAAATGTCAGGGTGAATGCCGCTAAATGTCCTATTGAAAGCTCGCGTAGACCTGGTCGTAAGACGATCATCGTCCCGGCAAGACCAATTGCTATTGTGATCCATGTCGAAAGGTTAACTTTCTCCTTGAGGAAGATCATAGAAAGTATCGAAATCATAATTGGCATTAGGAATATCAGTGAGAATGCTTCAACAATTGGAAGAAGCGTAAAGGCGACAATGCCTGATACAATACCTATGGTTTGTAATACGCCTCGCAATATCCAAAGTTTTGGATTTTTGGGGCGGATGAGATGGATCATCTTGTCGCTTTTGTCTTTCATGATTGGTGTCAACAATAACGAAAAGATACAGGCCAGAAATCCCAACATAAATGGAGAAACGCCTCCAGCCATTAGGCGGACAATTGCATCTTTGGTTGCAAAAAATGCAAAACCCGCCAAGGCGAATACAATGCCTCGAGTAATTGTTGATGGATCTTTATTCACATCGAATCCGATTCAAATTTATGAAAACCCCTAGGTCTAAGTGTCGGGGTAACGGGGCGTCTCTCGGTTAGAGTACTTGATTGTCTTGTGAGACTTATTTCGTCGATATTCTTTACCGCATGCGCATTATAAATTGATCGTCGCTGTTGATGATCAGCATTCCACTGGAGCGATCACACAAATTTTAGAACGTTCAGTATCAAGACTTGAGATGCAATTGCGTCAAAGTGAGCATGACTTAGTCAGTTACTCATCTGGCTTGTGGGGACGTACCGAGCCGTTCGAATGAATTGATTGGTTTGTTTTTAAATAAAATTTTAGAGATCGGTTTTATGACATGATACGAAAATGGGGTGTATTCACTATCCTCGTTGTTGGGTTCTTTTTTTTGAACGCAACAACTTTTTCATCGCTTGGTGTTGCGCTCCATAAAATGTCGGAAGAGCTTGGTTGGTCTTTTTCCGAAGCAGGATTAAGCTTTACGGTGTTGGGTTTGGCTGTGGGGCTGACCAGCTTTTTGCCGAGTATATTACTGAAATTTATCGGTCCAAGAGCGACCTTTTGCATTGGTTTTTTTATAATTTCTGTCGGCTTTTTTCTCGCTGCTTCGGCGATTCAGATTTGGCTGTTTTTCATTGCGCTTACTTTAATTGGAATGGGTTTTTCTTTAGCAGGTAATGTGACGGCCGTCTGGTTGATTGGGGGGTGGTTTCCAGACACAACGCCTAAAATGATCGGATTGTATCTCATGCTGGGAGGTATTGGTGATATTGCTGGGCCTAGTGTTGCTCATTATACGATGGACTTAGTCGGTTGGAGCCAGCACTGGTTGATTATGGGAGGAATAGCTTTTTTCCTTTGTGCCTTAGCATTTTTGGTAATTAGAGAGCTCAATATTACGAAGCCTTCCGAGAATAGGGGGAGGGCGAACGAAGGTGTTTCTGAGATTGCGGCATTGAAGAATGGATTTAAGGTTCCGGCTTTTTGGCTTATCGCCTCTGTAATCACATTAAATCTTGCGTCTGTGACCACAATACACTCTGTTGCGGTGGGGCATTTGGAGAGTTTGGGGATTGGGCCAAGTCTTGCTGCTGCATCTTTAGGGTTTATGGCGTTTGTGTCACTTGTAACTAAAGGTGTTGCAGGTAGCCTTTGTGAGCGCTTCACAACTCGGCATATGATGGCTGCAAGTATAGCGGTGCATGCTTTAGGTCTCTGCCTTTTTTCAATTGCTAGTTCGCCTATGGTTTTAATTATTGCTTCAATTTTGTTTGGGGCTGGTTGGGGTATTGTTGTTGTTGCGACGATGGTTTTGCTTGTTGAGATGTTCGGAAACCAATTAGGTGCTCAACTTTTGGGCGGATGCCATCAGATTTCATCGATAGCTGCATTCGCCCCTTTTGCTGCAGGGGTAACTGCGGACAAGCTTGGGACATTCGCGCCTATTTTGCTGCTTTGTGCATTTGGGTTATTTGTTTTAGCAATTGGAAGTGAATTTTTATTAAAAAACATGTATTCAATAAGTAAATAGCATAATTTTAAATTTGTCTCCTTTGTATGCTGAGGCATTTATTCTTAGTGTGAATTTTGTTAAGTATATATGTATTCGGTGTAAATATAAATCATTTCATATTGTTATGATTAAATATACATATGCATTGAATTGATATTTTTGTTTGCAGATGTCTTTGTAATAAATATACATTTTTTTATGTTCAGTATGTCACAAAAACGCAAAATATATGGCGCGTCCGATCAAGTAATCATCTCGTTGATAGACCTAAGATTAATTTAGTCAGGTGTTTTTTAATTGAGTTTAGGTGAAGAGGGATTGTGACATGACTTCGTTTAAAATGAGAATTCGAAATGGGGCTGCGGTTTTAGCTGTTTTGTTGGCTGCTCAAAATACATTGATAGCTACCGCTGAAGAAACAGAAGGTGCAGCTGTAGCTGCTGAACCTGATGATGTTAAGACAATGAATGCTATCACCATTTATGGTGAAAAAAATGAAACAACTTTGCAAGATGCTCCTATAGCATTGAGTGCCATAACGGATGAAATTTTAGCGCAAGCGGGTATCACAGATGCTAGTCAACTTAATGGCTATGTTCCGGGGTTGATGGTTTCGAAAAGTGGTGGGTCTGAGCGCATTGTGACTATTCGGGGAGTTGGTCAACAAACGCCAGAGAATTTTTCAACTGTTCCGGGTGTGTCTTTTCACGTTGATGGTGCATTCTTACCCAATTCCATCGCTCTAAATATGGGGTTTTTTGATGTCAACCGTATTGAGGTTCTTCGTGGCCCTCAAGGAACAGTGTTTGGTCAAAGTTCAACCGGGGGGTCAATAAATGTTATTACCAATCAACCTGAGCTGGGTGAGTTTGGTGGAGATTTTAAAGCAACTTTAGGTGATTATAACCACACTCAAGGGTTTGCCTCTCTCAACGTACCCATCGGAGAAACTTTCGCTGTACGTGCATCTGTTCAACAGATGTCCCATGATGGTTATGCTGAGGCAACCGGCATTCCCGGCGGTTATGAATTAGATGACGCAGATAATGAACATTATCGTCTTGCGGCTCTATGGTCACCTGTTGACGATCTTTCTGTAACGCTTTCACACACTTATTATAATGATAAACATAACGGTGGTGCTCTCAAAAATATTGATGATCCAGAACCGGATATCCGTGTTTTAACGCAGGATTTTCCTGCTAAATTTAAAATGCACTCAGGTTTAACGACTTTGAATGTCGATTATGATCTTGATTTCGGTACGCTGAAATCTGTTACAAGTTTTCAATCTTTGACACATGATCAATCTTTTGATGGTGACCGTTTAGATTTAGAGACTTTTGGTGGCTATGATCACGTCGCAACATGGTCAACTGAAGCTGATACTCTAATGCAAGAGTTGTCACTAAGTTCATTGCCTGATTCACCTGTCCATTGGATCGGGGGAGTGTTTTTCTCTCAATCTGAATCAAACCAATATGTTGTTGAATATAGAGACACAGACGCAACTTTTATCCCAGGTTTGCCTGTATTACCTAGAGATACTCTAGCAAGTGAGATTCCAGCGAATTTAGCTTATGAGAATATTGCATTTGTTGATCGTGAGGCTTTCTCTCCGTTCTTTCAAGTAAATGTTCCTCTTACGGAGCGTTTGAGCACAACATTCGGTGCGCGCTACAATGTTGATAAATATGAAGGGCGTTCAGCTAGCTATTACAGTGAGTTTTCGGAGAATGAATTTGATTCAAATACGTGGACAGGTAAAGTTGCATTGGACTTCAAAGCAACTGAAGATAATCTGATCTACACAAGCTGGTCACGTGGCTACAAACCGGGCGGACTGAATCCGGGTTCGAATTCTGCACTAAATGTAAAATCGACATATGAAACTGAAATAGTAGAAGCTATTGAAATTGGATCTAAAAATACGTTGCTGGGTGGCAATGCTTCTCTGAATGCGTCTCTGTTTTATAACAAATATGACGACATGCAGTTTATTGAAGAAGACCCAATTCCTTATTCTGGTGGTATTGGTAATATCCCCAGTGCTGAAACATGGGGATTGGAGATTGAGGGTAGTGTCCTTCTTATGGATGACCGTCTTCAGCTTGGAGGTAATTTGGCCTTGCTTGATGGAGAGATCTCTGAAGATTATTTAGCATTGGATCGTCGTTTGGCAGATGAAGCTGGTGATGCAGTAGTTGCCGCAGGTCTGACATATCCATGGTCGTATGATTGGTTTTTAGCACGTCAATCAGCAGCAGTGCAGGTAAATGGAAATACACCTCCAAACCTTGCTGATGTAACATACAATCTAAATGCGTCTTGGTTCCAACCAATTGGTGATCACGGAACATTCACCTCACGGCTAGAGCGTTTATATGTTGGTGAATATCAGGCAAGGGTCTTTAACACGACTGGCGCTGATGATGTCCCGTCATATGGTATGTGGAATGCCTACTTCAAATATGAACCTAATGATCAGCCATGGTACTCATCCGTTTCATTGACGAACATTACAGATGAAGAGGGTGTTGCTGGCCGATTTGTTGACCCTTATTCAAGTGGAACAATCAGTAACGAATACGTTGCGCCACGTATGTTATTGGTCACTTTTGGATACGAATTTTAAGCTTATAGCTTAGATCAGTCACGCACCGCTCTTGTTCCAAGGGCGGTGCGTAATCGTTGTAGTTTTATCATCTTGTCAAATAGGTCGTTTATAAGAAAGGCAAGCTTTGTGTCTAAATCTTCGGAAAAGAAAAAATATCAGAGTTTTTCAGTGAAACGTTTAACTCCCTATATGGGGGCTGAACTGTCTGACATTGATTTGGAGCAAGCTATCGGGGACGAAGCTGCGGAAGAATTGCGTTCAGCATTGACCCAATATCAAGTGCTAGGGTTTCGTAATCAAGAAATTAGTCATGAAGCTCACAAGACTATGGGCAAAATATATGGACCATTAGCAATCCATTTTGCTGTTCCTGGAATTGAGGAGCATCCTGAAATTGTTGCTATTCATGCAGATGCAGATTCGAAATATGTCGCAGGCGAGAATTGGCATGCGGATTTAAGTGCGAGTGATGAACCTCCGCTCGGTTCCATTCTTTATCTTCACACCGTTCCAGAAACTGGTGGAGATACATGTTTTTGCAGCATGACTAAAGCGTATGATGCATTATCGGATAAGATGAAGGATTATCTGGATGGCTTATATGCTATGCATGATAGTAATCCTGTGTATCATCGCTTGTTTAAAGATTATGATAAGCGGTATCCAGCGACTATTCACCCAGTCATCGCGCGCCATCCACGAAGCGGTAAAAAATTCATATTCGTCAACTCCTCGAATACCACTTACATCGAAGGACTACCAAAAGAGGAGAGCGATGCAATTTTGAATTTTCTCTTTGATCATATCAAAAATCCCAATTTTCAAATGCGTTTTACTTGGGAGCCTCATTCAATCGTGATGTGGGATAATTTGGCTGTGCAACACTTAGCCGTTTGGGATTATTTTCCAAATGTTCGGTCTGGATTTCGTGTGACTGTTGCTGGTGAAAAATTGTCTGCTTAGTCGAATAACTCATCATTGATGCAATTTGATCTTTTATGCTCGAAATGTTGTCTAAACACGTCTGTATCCATTTGATTTATTGCGCACAATCGCCTTTCTAGTAATGTTCTTTAACTTTATAAGCTGTTGCTTTTAAATAATTTTAAGAAATATTGTTAGGTCGAGAATGGTATGATTGTGATTATAGGAGCAGGTCAGGCAGGGATACAAACCGCAATATCTCTCAGGAAATATGGCTCAGAAACGGCAATTGTGTTGGTAGGTGAGGAAGCACATCCTCCCTATCAGCGCCCACCTTTATCAAAAGCTTACCTTAAAGGAGAAAGTGATTGCGAACGTTTGCACTTAAAGCCACTTTCTTGGTTTGAAACGAACAATATTTTATTGAAAATGAATAGCCATGTGCATGCCGTTGATTGCAAAATGAGCACGGTCATATTGTCGTCGGGTGAACAGATTGAGTATGATAAACTTGTGTTCGCAACCGGATCAGACCCGCATGTCCTTGCCGTCGAAGGGAAAGATTTGAATGGGGTCATGTCTCTTCGTAAGATTTCAGATGTTGATGCTCTGCGTCCCTATATCAAACCAGGTGTAAAAATTGCCATTGTTGGTGCCGGATATATTGGGCTTGAGGCGGCAGCTGTTTGTTCTGGATATGGCATGGAAGTGAGTGTTTTTGAAGCTGCAGACCGGATACTCACACGCGTATCTGGAGTGGAAGTCGCAGAGTTTTTGACTCAATATCACACTAAGAATGGTGTGACATTTCATTTTGGTGCCAAAGTTGTGGGGTTTGAAGGACGTGACGGGCATGTCTGTGGCATTCAGACCGAACATCATGGTGAGGTCTCTGTTGATATCGTGTTGATGGGGGTAGGAATACGACCTAATTCTGAAATCGCTGAGAGTGCCGGCATTGCTTGTAAAAATGGTATCCTAGTAGATGAAGATGCAAAGACTTCTGTCGATGGTGTCTGGGCGGCAGGAGATTGTGCAGCACGTCCAATTGTTCAATTGGGAGGCCACCATCGACTTGAGAGTGTTCATAATGCAATTGAGCAAGGGAATCTTACAGCAGCTTCTATTATGCAATTGCCTCGCCCTCGGGTCGATGTTCCTTGGTTCTGGTCTGATCAAAATGATTTGAAATTGCAAACTGCTGGCTTGCTTGGGGGCTTTGATCAATCGATTATACGTGGCAATCTTTGTGATGAAAAATTTTCTGTTTGGTACTTCTTAGGAGATAAACTTCTGGCGGTAGACGCAATAAATTCCCCACCCGATTTTATGGTTGGAAAAAAGCTAATTCAATCTCAGAAAGCCATAGATAAGTGGAAGATATCTGACACAGGATTGAGCTTGAAAGAGTTGCTATAAACAATGCTGCTAGGGCAAGGAATATCATTTCGGTAGTAGCTATTAGTAAAGAAATTCACCATCTTTAAGTCTACAATTTTCTATTCAAGGGTGGCTGAGATTTTCACTTCAAGGAATAGGCTGAATTAATAATTTTTAGCTTTTGATTTTATCTCACTTCATTACACAGTCGTTAGAAGTTCACCTCGAAAGTATCCTAGTGGAGAAAGTTCAGGGTTTGAATAGAGGCTCGTTATGTGACCGATGATTATGTCATGGTCCCCTGATTTAAATATATCTGCTATAGAGCATTCGAACCAAGCCAATGAGCCTTCGATAATTGGTGCACCAGATGCCATGATCTGGTGAGGGGTGGCTCCAAATGGGTTGTCGATTTTTGAAGCAAAATGACGCACAATATCCAGCTGATTTTTTGCTAAAATGTTGACACCAAATACCTTACTTTCTTTTATAAAACCCAGTGTTCGACTGTTGTGGTCCAAACTTACCATTAGAGTCGCAGGGGATGACGAAATGGAACTAAAGGCATTTACGGCAGCACCTGTTGGTGATCCGTCAGACTTTTGTGTTGTCACAACTGTTACCCCGCTCAAGAATGAGCCCATGGCAGTGCGAAATTCCATTGAAGTGTATGAAGCCATTTTATCCATTTAACGTTTGTCCAATGGGTTTGTTTCACCCCATAAAGCTGATTTTCTGGTAAGTTTATCTTCACTGGATATTTTCCCACACACAGCAATGGCTGTTAAGGCGTAAATGAGAGCACTCTTGGCCATATCTTCCGGAGTTGGTCTCCAGCGTGGCATGCCTGTCGTTATCGATGGAATGCGATGCATGTTGAATAAATTGTGATCTCTCCACATGCTCGAATATATCGGGTCAGCTCTCTTAACTTGCTCGCCAAGTGTCAGTTTAGTGGCTTCATTTACAGCTCCCACCAATGGTGCAACTTCATCATCTTTTGCTTCTTGTCCAAGCCTTACGACAACGGGTTCTATTTCGAAATCAAGGTCGGATGTTGCGCGCAAGTGTAATTCGAGGCTTTGTAAGATTTCGCTTTGCTTTTGGTTCGGGGGAAGCCCAACCTCTAAATAAAGTGAACATACTTCCGTACCAGCTCCAAATGCGTGAGGAACACCGGCGCGGATTGATGATATTTGTGTTTTGGGTAGGGCAGTTCCACCTTCACATTCGTACTTAGCGTTCTCTTCGTAATTCTTGCTCCAGTCCAAGAGTGGCTGAAGCACACCCGCCAGCTTGTAGATAGGGTTGGGGTGATCGCTGGCTTTTTCTGGGTGATTAATGGTCGGTGTGAATATGGCTTCACCAAAAAGTCGAATGCGATAAACGACATATCCGCATCCAACCCAAGTGAGTCCAAAGTCACAGCCTTCAGCTGCTATTGCATAATCAGGGGACACACCGCCATGGTGGAAGACATAGCTTGCGCCAATATCTTTCCCCATATACCCAACGCCTTCAGCTTCTTCTATGGGTTCGGGACCAATTTCTCCAGGTGTCGCAACAATTTGAAGTTTACCTGCTAGCTCAATTCCACATTTTTTGAGCGCTTTGGTCGCAATTAAGAAGCAAGCCATTGGTCCTCTGTCATTGGATATTGGGTATCCATGAAATTTTCCATCTTCCAACCAACAATTGTTCCACTCAGGGTTTTCAAGTGACTCGGGTCTAAATTTGTAAGAGTCAAGTTGGGCATCCCACATCGGGCTTTCCGTATCCAGATGTGCCGCCATAAGTAGATTTTTTCCTGTACCAAAGCCGCCATAAGTCGCAACCACATTTGGTCGCTCTGGGGTGGCACCTACTTTACGAGGCCGAAATCCTTCTTCTGTAAGCCAATCGTGAACAAAATTTGCAGCCTGAAGTTCTCCCATTGCTGGGCTAGGGATGTTTCCCAGTTCAAGAGCTAATTTAGTCAATTCTTCGCTATCGATAGCTTGTTCAAGACGAATTTTGTCTTCTTCGCTTATCGCAAAAGGGGCTTCGATAATATTACTAAATTCAGTGGGCATTTTGTGTGACTCTTGCCTAGGGGTGGTAAATTCGTTTTATGGGTCAGCTTTAGCTCAGCCATATCCGTAACTCAGGCGGAATTTCTTATTGTGCGGATTAAAATCCGACAAAGCGGGTATAGATGATAGCTCAATTTGTCAGATTTTATGGTTGCGCTAATCTTAACTTACTAATGCAGAATAGCGTTGGCGCAAGTGAGGCAGAATTTCGGCCCCTGTCATTTCTAGACCTTCTTCGTATTCTGGGTAAATCAACATGACACCATCAATTTCGCATTTTTCAACGAGTTCTTCAATTTTTTGTCGACAGGTCTCAGGAGAGCCTACAACGGTATGGTTTTGACTACATCCGGCTTTTTTCGCTGATTGCAAAAGATTGTCGCCTTGCAGCCCCCAGCTTTCCATCTGTTTCATGATGGCACCCATGTCTCGGCCTTCCTCATATTTTTGAAGACGTTTGAGAGCTTTTTCATCGGTGTCGTCATGGATGACGGTACACATCGAACACACTTTTATTGTGCGCTCGTTTTCATCAGCTATCTCACGTGCACGACGACTATAAGAGAGGCGTTGGTCCATGTCTCTTCCTGCAATGAAACAAGCATCAGCATGTTTTGTTGCGAAGTTTAAACCGCGGTCGGATTGGCCCGCAGAGATAATGTCGGGGCGTGGTCTAGAGATTGGTTTAGGCGCATGTTCACAATCTTCCATTTTAAAGTATTTACCATCAAAATCGATGTGATCTTCACTCCATAATTTTTTAATGACTGTGATCCATTCGTCTGCAAGATCATAGCGTTCGTCATGGTTTACATCTTCGCGCCAAGCCCCCATCTGCTTGAATTCATCGATGTAGGCACCAGAAACAATATTCAAACCGGCACGGCCATTCGAAATGTGATCGAGCGTTGTTACCATTTTTGCGACTACAGCGGGATTGTGAAGAAGAGAATGCATAGTTGTCCAAACCTTCACATTCTCGGTTGCCTCTGCCAAACCTGCCATCATAGTCATGGATTCCATAGATACGCCCCAGTGGTTTGTTTCACCACCAAAGCCTCGAAATTTTGACATAGACATTATGAAGTCTAGCCCAATTTTGTCCGCGAGTTGAGCAGCCTTTTTGTTTTGCTCATACAGGCCATTAAGTTCTGGCGTTGTGTTTGAAATGATCCAACCGCCATTGGCTATTGGAAGAAATACGCCAAACATTTTATCTGGAAGGGACATTGAACATTTCTCCGGATATCTAATTTATTAGTTGTTAGTCGCAGCAGTCTGAGCGTAAGGCTCGTTCTCTGGAAATTGTCTTTCTGAGGATGGTTTCAACACAGGTGGGCGCATGAAGAGCGTCATTATTCCTGTTGCTAAACTGAGTATAAATAGGATCAAGAATACTGGAACGAAACTGCCTGTTGTATCGCGAATAATACCGCCGACTAAAGGCCCGAACGCGGAAATCGCACCGCCAAGTAACATGGTTGAAAATAGTTCAAGATTGTATTTTCTGCCAAAGTAATTGAGCAACAAGATAGTGCAGCACAGTTGAACCGTTCCAAATCCAATGCCGGTACCTATCGCATACACAAAGAGGGAATGGTCCTCATGAAAGTTTGCAAGCAGTAATGTACCAATTGAGGTTGTTAATAGTGCTGCAGTAAGTAATTTTTTTGGCTCCATTCGGTCACCAAGGTATCCAGAAACGGCTCGCATTATGACTGCAACCGACGCTTCCAAACTTAGCATACCTGCTGCCATTCTGTTCGAGACGCCATTTTCCGTCAGATGTGCAACTGACAGGCTCGTAATTGTAATTAAGCACATTGTTATCAGAGCGTAACTTGCAAACAGAATGTAAAACTGAGGCGTCGCCATGGCCTGTTTTGGGGTCCAGTCTGTGTCTGTACGGTAGATCTTTCCAAAAAGATGCTGAGGGGGAGGCGGCAGTGGCGAAGGCTTATTTTTCTCTTCATCAAGTTCCGAGGCAGCGGGTTTTGAAAACTCACCTTGGAAGCCGATAATGATAGCAGTCGCGATACCAAGGATTAAGATAATTACACCTTGATACATCCAATATGAGCGCCAAGTTTCTCCTTCTACGCCCAAGGTAGTTAGCACCATCCAAGGACCTAAGACATTTCCTAGAGCTCCAAGAGTAGCATATATCCCGATAGCTGTAGATGTATGTTTGAATACGCGCGTTATGACGAAAGTTGCAGGTATCATCGTCATTGATTGGTAGGCCACACCACACATTGCAGCGCCGGCATAATAGTGAAGCAAATTTGTCGTTTTGGATAATAGCAGGAAACCAAAGAACATTAGAATTGCGCCAGCTCCAATAGTGGTTCTAACTCCAAATTTTCTAATCAAATATCTTGGCACCATCGATGAGCCGCCTGCGCAAGCGCCGAGAATGGTGAAGCCTAGACCTGCGGTTGACCAATTCCAGTGTAATTCCTGAACCATGCTAGGCAGGATGACGCCCAACGAACAAAAAGTTGCAGCGTTAATTAGAAGGTCGAGAGTGCCAAGCGCCCCAAGTTTACTGCCCGCACTCATGGAAATGCCGTTCGACATGTTGTCCATCCTGTAGGATCTTAGCGTGCCTAATCAGACCGCTTTCTGGTTTTTAACCTGACATGCTGACCAGAGAGGTTCTTGTTTCTCAGCGCACAAAATTTTATTTGTTTTGTGTCCAAGAGCACGCGGCTCGATAAAGTTGTGATCGCAATGAAGGGGGGCTGTTCTCTTTCAGGTAGATCTGGGGATGGTGTAGCTATACGGCCTATTGCTTGAAAAGATGAAGGGAGAGAGGCTTGGGGGCACTTGAAGTTGCTCGGTTCGTTTATAGCAGTGTAGCCTCAGTAATTTAGATGGCTGGATGTTGATAGCGATCTGATTTGTTGCCACTTTTTGCTATTGGAAAAAGTAATAAGTGCTTTGAAAACACCCAATATCAAGTTTTTGAACGCATTATATCAAGCAGTGATGGTCAATAGGCTTACATTTCATTGCATTGAAGTTTACCTATATCGTTCGCCAGCAAATGGAATTCCAATGATGAATGAGTTAGCCTCGGAGCTGCCACATATCGCATCGGACCAACTCAATGGTATGATTATACCGTCCAAGACTTGTCTTACAGTGGTAGATGTTCAAAAGGATTTTACCGCACCCGATGGGCTGGTTGCTCAATATGGGGCAGATATGACAACTGTCGAACCCACTATTCACCGTATCGAGAAATTGGTTGAAGCGGCAAGGAAAGTTGGTGTGACTGTTGTTCACATGAGAGTGGTGACGTCGCCGGAAACGGATTCAGAAGCGGTCAAAAAATTGTATGAGCGTCGTGGAATGCCGGGTGGTCAAGCAATTTGCCGCAAGGGTGAAGGGGACGTTTATTACCGCATTTTCCCAGAAGTTGGAGATATCGAGATACCCAAACTTATGTTCAATGGCTTTCATGACACTGAACTTGAAAGCAAGCTTAGGAAACAGGGCATCGATACAATGTTATTCACTGGGTTTACAACAGATTGCTGCGTATTTTCGACAGCTAATGACGCATTTCATAGGAATTTCAATACATTTATTGTTTCAGACGCTTGCTCTGCTTATGAGCCTGAACTTCATCTAAGTGCTCTTGAAATTATGCAGAAAAACTTCGCCTTATTAATCCATACTGAGGATGTTCTCGCAAGTTGGAAAATATGAATTCTATAAAAGAAACATCTAAAACGGCGATGTCTGACCAAAGTTAAATGGACTTTACTGGGCTGAAATTCAAGCAAATTTCTAATATCAAGGCGTGACGAAATTTCTGTAGGTCATACATTTAAATGTTTATCTATTTGATTGTAAAAGCAATTGGCACGACAAAGGTTAAGTCGGTAGCGAGGAGCTTTTGAGGTGGTGCAGGGACGGGGGAGGCCTTCTGCAATAGGCTTAGGGTCGCCTTATCTAAAATAGAGAAACCGCAACTTTTTTCAATTCGCTTTTCTAGGATATTGCCCTGTTGGTCTATTTTGAACCAAACCTTCACGACACCCTCTTGATGGCGTGCACGCGCTTGGTGCGGGTATCTTTTGTGTTTCAGGAACCAAGCTTGAAGCAGTCCAGCATAGCTCGCTTGCTCTTTTTTGACGCCATTGGGAACTCCGAATTTTGGTGGTTTTGAAGCTTTGTTTGCAGTTGTGTTTCCTCCAGTTTTAACTGGCTGTGCCGTTGTCTTAGTGGAAGCCGAAATTGCTTGTGTCACTGTCGGTTCAGGTGCAGCAGTCAGTGTACTTGCTACTATTGGCTCTGCGGGGGGTAAAATGGGAGCGGTAGTGGTTGGAACTTTCGTAGCCGGCTTGGGTGATGGTTGAGGTGGCGGTTGCACTGGTGGAGGTGGTGGTGCAGGTGGTTCTTCAATTTGCTCTGGTTCAGTGGTCTCTTCGATCGCGCCTTCTAGAGAACCTAAAGGCATTAGCAGTATTTCATGCTCAACAACGGGTAATGCCGGCGACGCAGCACTTGGCGAAGAAGAAAACCCCAACAATGCAGCACTATGCGCAATAACTGCGCCTGCAAAAGCAACGCTCCAGATAATATGTTTCTGGTTCATGGTGCTTCCTTAACACGCGTGGTGAGTTTTACCTGTGATGACCCAGCCTGACGAAGCGTTTCCAATATGTCGATTACCTTTGTGGAATCAATGTTCTTGTCGGCTACTATCCGTACAGATTTTTCAGGATGGTTGGTGATTATGGCAGTTAACTTCGTTTTGAAAATGGTATCATCAAGCAAATCATCATCTAAAGCGAGTTGGCCATTTTCAGCGATGAAAATCGTTAAGTCTGAGTTTTCACTTTCAATTTCCGCAATGGAAGCGGGAGGATCAACTTCTACTGGCTCTACATCCTTGATAACACCTGCCACAAGGAAGAAAATTAATAGCAAGAAAACAATGTTGATTAGAGGCATAATGCGATCATCAATGCTCGCTGATTGTGCAGTATTCTGACTGGTGGAAAGTTTCATTGTGTAACCTCCACAGTTTGCAGTGCAATAGCTCGTCCTCCGGATGCCTTTAAGGCGTCCATGACTTCCACAGTCGCGGCCAATGGCACGCCTTCACCTATGGACAGATTAACAGGATCTCCAGAAGTAAGACGTGCATTCAGTAAGTCATGAATATCATCTAGCGTTAATAACTGTCCCTCAAATGTCAGACCGTCTTTGTTCAGCTCAAGATGGATTACTTCGTCAGTCGTATCTCTCACTGATGAAATGGAGGGTGTTGCTAGATCCATATTACGCCGTACCACGAATGTAGAGGTTAGCATGAAAAACAACAAAAGGATGAAGACAACGTCGATCAGTGGCGTCATCGAAATACGTGAACTGGATGGCTTGTTATTTAGCTGCGCGAATTTCATTGGAGATGTTCTCATTGCGGTGCGTCAGATCAGGTGTAAAGATACGAGTCACAGCGTCTTCAGTACGGTGTGCCGTATGTTGAATTGCGCGTTCAAACCAACTGGAAACTGCCACAACGGGTATTGCCACGATCAATCCGGCAGCAGTGGTCAAAAGGGCTGCCCAGATACCGCCAGATAGGATGGCTGGATCGACGTTGCGGCCCGCGGCTTCCATGGCGCGAAATGCTTGGATCATTCCCATGACGGTTCCCAATAGGCCGAGAAGAGGAGAAAGTGAGCCGATCAGGTCTAGAATGCTAATTTGTGATTTTAGTCCGTAAATGCCTAAGCTTGCAACGCGTTCGACTTCTTCGCGGACGATTTCGTCGCTTGCATCTGGACGCATATTGCCACGAATAGCCGTTGCCACTGCTATGGAGGTAGGGTCTTTGGCTCCTTGAACAGCTGCCAGCGCTTCGGTTTTGTTTCCATCACGGTAAAGTTGAATTGCGCGTTCGATATGCTCTGTTTTTCCAATCCCCAGTAAAACAAATTGTATAAGCTTGTAGATGATTATTGTCAGCGCAATGATTGACAACACGATCAACAGCCAAACGACGGGACCACCTGTGATCATTAGGTCGAGCGCACCGCCTGATTTGCTAGTGTCGGCTATAATTGCTTGTGTCGGTTCCATTTCTAATGGCCTTTCTCGACGGTATTTAAATGCAGATCAGACAGTAGCCCATCTGCGCACGAGATTGTGGTAGACGCCCGTGAGCTGGACGATCGAAGGATGGTCAGGATTGCTTGCGGTTAATGCCTGGATAGACCTATCCATATCAAATAAAAGAGTTCGCTGGCCATCATCACGTACCATGCTTTGGAGCCAGAAGAATGAGGCAACCCTTACGCCACGGGTGACTGGTGTGACACGGTGCAGACTTGTGGAGGGGTACAAAATCATATCGCCTGCATCCAGCTTAATGGAATGGGATCCGTAAGTGTCATCTATTATCAACTCACCACCATCATAGCTATCAGGTTCAGCTAAGAACAGGGTGGCGGAAAGGTCTGTGCGAATACGAAAATCACTATTTGGAAGAGGGCGGATTGAGTTGTCGACATGATTGCCAAAATTCTGGCCGCCCGCATAACGATTAAACAAAGGCGGATAGACCTTATGTGGTAACGCTGCGGATATGAAGAGTGGGTTGGTCTGGAGTGCGTCCAGAATGATATTACCTGCTTGCTGGGCTTGCAAAGTGTCACCAGCCAATTGTTCATTCTGCTTTGCCAGTGCAGCTTGACTTCCTGAGGTTACATTCCCATCAACCCAGTTTGCGCCATCGATGAGATGGCGCATTTCGGAGACTTGCGTTTTGGATAAAACGTCCGGTATTCGAACCAGCATTTACATTGTACTCGTCAGTAAAAGATCAGGACCACAGTGTCTATACGGTGGTCCTGATCTAAGGATCAGTATTTAAATTTCAGACTTGCGATAACAGTTCGTCCGGCCGCGACTGTTGCCATGTGCGTGGAATAGACACGTTCGAAATAACGTTCGTCGAACAAGTTATTCATATTGAGCTGAAAGGCAATATTGTCTGTGAAATCGTAGGATGCCATTGCATCAAAACGCCAGTAATCATCCACACTTTTTGTGTTTGCTGTATTACCGAAACGTTCAGACATATAGCTTGCGCCGCCACCAATCTGAGCTTTTTCAAACAGGTCGTAAGTCGTCCAAATTGTGAAGCTGTGTTCAGGTGTGTTTGGCATCTTGTTACCAACTTGGTCGGTATTAACCGGGCCGGCATCAATGATTTCTGAATTCAGATAGCTGTATCCTGAAAATATACCCCAGTTGGATGTAATGTTACCTGAAGCGCTTAGTTCGATACCATCCACACGCTGTTCACCAATAGCTTGTTGGGGAGCACCGCGGCCTGCTGCAGTTGCCACGTGGCCGTCTAGTATCTCATTACGGAAGATGGCGGCGTTTAGTGCTATATCACCTGAGCCGGGTTCCCATTTTACACCGATTTCGTAATTGCGGTTTTGCTCAGGTTTTAGGTCCTGATTTGTCGTTGAGATATTGTCGCCACCATCACCAATTGTCACACCTGATGGCGTGGCAGCTGTGGCGAAGGATGCATATACGCTTGTGTTATTAGCAGGCTTGTAAACAACACCAGCTTGATAGCTTATGATGGTTTCGGAATTTGATAGATCAGTCGAAGTTTCTGTTTCGAAGTCATCCATTCTTACGCCAAGGTTCACGACCCATTTGTCTGAGACAGTGATGGAGTCAAAGATATAAGCTCCAATTGTGTCGGCAGTTGTGTTGGTCGGGGTGCCAAGTGTATATGTTCCAGTCCATGGGTCGTTTGGGTTAGGTGCGTACAGATCGGTACAATTATACCCGCTTGCTTCACCTGCACCAAACTGATCACAACCACCTCGAGGAATGCTTACGCCGCCGGGAGCTGTTGTATCAACTGAATAGGTCGCTCTGTCGGTTTCTTCACTGGTGAATTCAATACCAGTAGACAGGCTGTGAGAAAGAGAACCTGTGTCAAACCAAGCTTGTAGATCAGTTTGGTTGGTGAAGGTGTCTGTGGTTGAATTGGTTGATTTTGGGCTTCGGTAGACTAGTCCATTTACGACATTGCCTTGAGAATCGTCTGGGTTACTGGCTATGTATGCAAGGCTAGACGTCATAACCCGCGTAATATTGCGCAGGCGTAGATTGTCATTCAGGTCATGGCTGATTTCTAGCTGTCCTGAGTCAAGTTCCGTCTCGTGAAAGTCACGGTTTAATAGCCCATAGAAATTGTCTAGGTTGATGCCTTCTACGGGTTTGCCTGTCGTGGTATCGAGTGGAACACCGTAATCGATGATGCCGTCAGACTCGTAATGAGAGTAGCTTGCTGTTACTTTTGTAGGACCATTGAAGCCCCATGCAATGGACGGTGCTATTCCCCAACGGTCGTCATAAACGCCATCACGTCCAGCTATTTCTGAGTCATGTCCCAACAGGTTCAGCCGTACAGCTAGGTTGTCAGTCAATGCCTTATTCACGTCTACTGTGCCACGCAAATAATCGGCATTTCCGGCACCAATAGAACCTGCTATGAAGTCTTCAGCTTTAGGCGTTTTTGTAACCAGGTTTAAGCTACCCCCAGCTGCACCGCGACCAGCGAGCGGTCCGCTGGCACCGCGCACAACTTCAATCTGTTCGAGATTGAAAGTATCACGCGACTGTGAGCTTGAATCGCGTAGACCGTCGACGAGAATACCGGCTGTCGATTCAGCACCGCGAATAAATGGGCGGTCAGCCAATGGCGCTCCACCTTCACCCATTGCCATGGTAATGCCAGGAACTGTGCGTAGTGCGTCTGCTAGCGATGTTGCACCAGTTTCTTGTAAAATTTCTTCTGTCACCACAGTAACAGAGCGGGGCGTATCAATTAGCGGCGCTGTGTATTTGGGAGATTCAGGTTCAGCCCTGTATTCAGATGCGGTCGTGTCAATCGCGACTTCGCCAACTTCTACGGGTTCTGATTGAGCCGGTGGCTGAGTTTGAGCCTGAGCGGTCAATGGAATCATCACCAGCCCAAGAGTTGTTGTCGCCAATAGCGTATTGAAATTTCTAATGCCGTTATTGGCTGCCTTGCTTTGCATAGTCCCGTCCTTTAAAACACTGTGTGTAAATGCGAACTAATTGCAAGATAGGTTTTTATCAAGTGCTTTTGCGAATTATTCTTAATTTGTGTGGGTTTTGTGTTGAGAAGGACACAATTAGATTCGGTTAAGACAAAGCCAATTGGTCTATGTTTTAGGAATGGGGCTGTTGATTAGCTAACGAAAATTTGCTGCCATTCTTTCAGATTAGTGTCGTAATTTTGTTTGAAATTTGTGCGTGGAGTGTCGTGCCTCTCCAGCTTTTAAGTGATTTTAAGTATAACGGTTTCAGGCGTTCTTTAGTGGTGGAAGCAGGCTTTAAGGCTCCAACCTAGCTAATCTAGGTTGGAGGTTTTTTGTAATCTCTAAGTTAGAATTATTGCTTATTCAGCTACTGGATCATCAACGGCGACGTCAGTCACTATCTTCCATTCACCATTCACTTTGCGCCAGACCGTGACGTAATTTCCAGCTGTTGTTGAATCGTCGATGGAGAAGGTGCCCCAAGTTATGCCGAGGTCTCCGCTGGCAGCAGCCATGGCACCGATTGGGCCCCAGTGAACAGGGGAAGGTGCAGTATCCAGCTGGCGCTCTGCCATGATAGATGCTTCATCTGTTAGGAAGCCTTCACCAGCTTCGATCATGAAGGCTGTTTCAAAATCGATAAATGCTTCAGAAGCGGATTTGTATCCATTTTGTAGATTGTGCGCATCATAGGCTTTGTCTGCTGCGATAAGTGATTGCTCAATACTCGCGGGAGATTGGTTCGTCACACTCGCACATCCAGCGAGTCCAGCAAGGATGGCTGTACAGGCTAAATAACGACAAGATTTGGCAAATTTAATCATTTTGAGGCTCCACTGAAAACGACATGGTAGAATTGAAAAATGGCTTGCCGAAGATGTGTTCAGGAGCTTATCTGGTGCGGTTAATGCACCATTGCGCATCAATTTGATGTCTATATCGCGTCTGGTTTTGTGTGAGAGCAATATTGCAACTTGTATCCAAGACTGACGGAGAAATTGCGATGTTGAAATGGGTTATGAAGGCGCATAGATGGATGAGCCTAATATTCGCAGGGTTTTGGCTCCTTCAAGCGGTTACGGGTACGCTGATTAGTTTTCGAGGCAATATTGATGACTTTGCTTTGGGAGCAGAGGTAACTTCTATTATTCCTGAAAAATTAGGTGCAAGGGTTGATGCCTTGCAAAGTGATGGTGCCACTGTTTGGTCAATGTGGTCATCGGGTGGGGTACAAGGTCAATTTGATATTTATTACACCAAAGATGACACTGACTATACGCTGCGTGTGAATGGAGAAGGCGAGGATTTAAGGCATCGCCCAGACTCAAACCTTTATTCAGATGGTGCTTTGTTTGAGACGCTCACACAATTTCACAAAAACATGTTTCTTGGCGCGCTTGGGTATACGATTTTCTCGATTTCAGCTGTGCTGTTGATTACGAATATTGTGTTTGGATTCGTGTATGGTTGGAAACACCGCAAAAAGCTCAATCATCTGGCTAAGGTTGGGAAAGCTGGAAGCGTGGCTAAATTAAAGGGCCTGCACTGGGAAATTGGTTTATGGGGTGCACCATTGGCTATCGTATTGGTTACTTTTGGATTTCTCTTGTCAAATTCAGATGTGGTTGATTCTTGGGTGGCAGCTGATTTACCAGAGACTGTCGCTCAACCTTCGGAAGGTCGCACTATCAACTCAGGGGAAGCTCTTGAGGTTGTCAGCTCTCTCTATGACCTTGAGACGCTCTCAGCCTTTAAACCAATAAATGCGCATCGGGATTATTTCGAAGTTCGTGTAAAAGCGCCCAGTGAAATGCCGCGTTTATATGGTGCATCCACAGTGCGTATAGGCGGCGATGGTCAAGTGCTACTCAATAATGACGCATCGAAAGCGGGAGCCGGACAGCAGTTCGCCAATGCATTATATCCAGCGCACACAGGTCAGATTCTTGGGCTTCCTGGCCGTGTCCTAAATTTTATGGTTGGAATTTGGTTGCTGGTAATGATGTTTCTTGGGTTATCTTCTTGGTTTAAACGAAAAGCAAATTAAACCAAGAAGATAACGAATTTTACGGACAGGCGAATTTATTAGAAGTTGATGATGAAGTTAAACCTTACTCGGTCTTGCCAATCGGTATCTTCGCCTGTTTTTAAGTACAGTTCATTTAAGCGGCGATAATGGTAGACTGATGCGCTCAATTGCATCATTTTATCGAGCTGGTAAGCGAACGAAAGTTTGTGCGCTTCGTAATTTGTGCCGTATCTGAAATTATCATTTGAGAAGGCAGAAAATACAGCGTCGACTTCAGCTTGTCCGTATCCGTAGCCGAATTTCATGTCTTTGGGAGCTGATGTTTTTCCTACGCTTAAATCGACCCCATAGGCTGTATCATCATCGACAGCAGACCCGAAATTTTGAACAATATTTGCGTTGAAATTAATGGGCCAGTTCTCGTTGGGGCCGATCCATTTAAAGGATGCGAGAACGTCCAAAATATCAAAGTCGGATAGATATTGTCCGTCGACATCTAGAAGATTGTCACGGGTATCTCCCGAGTTTGCGCCTTCCATGCTTTCAATTTCGTAGTCGTAATATGCTGCATTTAAGCCAAATGCGTAATTGGATGCGAGCTTTGCTTCATAACTAAGCTGACCACCAATCATTGATGAGTCTTCGCCGGTGGCATTCTCGTCAATTAGAAACAAAAGGCTTGAAAATGATAGTTTTTGGGCTTCGCTTTCCAAAAGATCAGATTGCAGGGAGAGACCGGTTGGATACACATCTCCATCCCACACAAGGTCGGTCTTCTTAAAAGGCATTGGAATTTTACCAGCCCTGAAAGTCGCAAGATCAGTTGAGTATTCAATAAATGCTTGGCTTAAGCTTATTTGTAGGTCGTCCGCAAATTCGTCTACAGTCAGATACCCAGAGTTTGGATCATCAGGGTCACCAGTTTCGAGCATCGCACCAAGTTTGATCGCGTCTGAAACTTGATAATCACCCCTTAAACGTGCTCGCATTACGGCGCGCTCTCTATCGATTTTATTGGGCGAATTATAATTGCCTTCAAACCGTGTAAAGAAGTCTCCGCTGACTAAAAGTTTAGGCGTTTGATCCTGCTGCAATGTTTCTTGGGAAGTGTTCTTTTGGGCTGGTAGAGTGTCGAGTTGGGTATCTTGTCGAGTGGTGTTTTGTATCAAAGCTTCTAAGTTTGAAATGCGAGACTGCGTTTCTGTCTGAATGGATTTTAAGTGTTCAATCTCGGCAAGGACTGATTGCAGCTCAGATGGGGTAACGTTGTTTTGTGCTTGAGCAGACATTGGAAGAATACTGAGTAAGCCTAGCAGTGTTGCAAATTTATACGTCATTCTCTTACTCCAACTATACGTGTTTAACTCATGTCGAACGCAAGTTGATAGGAGACTATCCGGTGCAGGTTCAAGTCTGCTGAATACAACCTAAAAGCATACTTTTTTGCCGTGTGGTTCAAAATATTTGGTTGCTGAGTGTAGTTTAAATTATTGTTTTATATCAATAATATTTTGTTTGTGTGTCGCTGCTGGGAAATAAATTTTCGTTGCAGATGGTGCAAAGCTCACATGTGCCAAGGATAGATTTGTCACCATCAATTTTGAAGAAAATAGATAAGGCTTGGCGCTATAAATTATAATGGTGTGTATAACTCACCACAGCTTGCTCGATACGCAACTTATGTGTGAGTTGGTACGCTGATTAGCATATAAAATGTCTTGCTGCGTCATATATGGGCGCACCGTATAAAAGCGCACAATAAACGCAAAATCATGAATGATGATACGGGGGAGGGTGAGATACAAAACTAATTGTGCTGTATCGCTGTGGAGGATTTGGTGTTTTTACGGTTTATTGTGATATTTGTTGCGTGGGCTTCAGCTTGCACAGCATATGCGGAGCAAACACCCAAGAATGTTAGTTTTGAGCTAGAAGAAGGAAGCTGGATGAGTCTGGATATTAGTCCGGACGGAAAGTGGATTGCGTTCGACTTGCTCAATGACATTTACATCATGTCAGCGGAGGGCGGAGAAGCAAAAGCTATCCTATCTGGCCCAGCTACTCAGAAAAGCCCTCAATTTAGCAGTGACGGCAAAACGCTAGCTTACATTAGTGACGCTTCAGGTCATGATAATATTTGGACAGCTAGCGTTAAAGGCAAAAAACGCAAGCAGATTAGTTTTGAGGAGCGTGATATTATATCATCTCCTGCTTGGTCGCCATCTGATGAGGCGATAATTGCTGTTGTGCGGGAGCCGGAAGCTAGCAAGGTATATTCCTCGACTATTCGGGAATATTATGTTGATGGCAGCGAACCAAAACATATGGTTGATGCACCGGGCGGTCGCCGCGATGTGCAAGAGCCGCGTTACTCACCAGATGGCGAATACCTCTACTACACGCAGCGCGTGGGAGGGGATCATTACGTTTATGTGAACACAGGGCTGAAAAACTTCAACGTTATGCGAGCGCCATTGAAAATTGATATGGAAAAGCTCAAGTCCAAAGGGCATTATGATGCGGGTCGTGAAAACGATGGAAGAGGTAAGAAACGTAAGCTTCACCATAAGCGCAAGCCCGGGCATTTAGCGCGACCATACATATCTGGCTTTGGTAGCGCGACGACAGCAGAAGTGTCGCCGGATGGACAGAAAATAGCGTTTATTCGTCGTCACAAAGCTCAGACAGTCCTGTTCACATTCGACACTGAAACGCGTCGTCAGACACCGGTCTATTCTGAGTTAAGCCGCGACCTGCAAAGTGATTATCTACCGCAAGAGCATTACTATCCTTCCTATGCTTGGTTTCCTGATAACCGTCATATTGCCATTTGGTCTAAAGGGAAAATTTTGCGCATAGACATGGAGAATGGTGATGCTTCAACAATTCCCTTTAAGCTGACTTCCAAACATGAAATTCAACCACCAATCCGTGTTCAGCAAGATCTTGCGCCGGAAACTGTCGATGTGAAGACGATACGTAATCCAGTTTGGATTGCAGACGATAAAATTGTGGTTTTCAGAGCGCTTAGTAAGCTTTGGCAAAAAGACCTGACCAATAACACGCCAATCACTGCTTTTACAGGTGAGGACAAAAGCGAGTTTGAACCCGCGCTTTCATTTGACCGTGATGAGTTGGTATATGTTTCATGGGATGACGAAACGGGAAGCGAGCTACGTTATCGCGATCTGAAAACCGGACAAGAGACAGTGCTTGTGTCCACGCCAGGCACTATTCGCGACCCCGTATTTTCACATTCGGGAAAATTGCTTGCTTATCGCATAATGCCAGCTGACCCTTCCATGAGTGCTCCGGGACCAGAAGCAGGCATCTATACCTATACATTTGAAACTGAAGAGATTGATTTCGTCGAAGAAGCTGACAAGCTGCTGCAATTCTCAAAAGATGACAGTAAGCTATATTATATTGGCGCTGGGCGCGGCCGCGACAAGAAAGAAGGATTGTTCAGCGTTTCGCTCAATGGTGAAAACCAAGAGGAACACGCTTATACGACCAGCTATAATGTGCGCGATTTAGACATTAGCCCAGATGAAAAATGGCTGGCTTTTAAAGACAATAATGACCTTTTTATTGCGCCATTTAAAAAGTCAGATGAAGCTTGGGAAGTTTCAGAAATAGATACTGAAAATGCGAAAATGATTGCGCCACTTGGTGGATATGATTTGAGCTGGAGCAATGATGGCTTAACACTACGTTGGACTTTTGGGCCAACAATTTGTGAAATCAACTTGCCAGCCAAAGCAGAAGCCACATGTGATCTTGATCTTGGCTTTAGCGTTGAGGCACCTGAGGAAAAAGGATTGTTCGCTTTTGTTGGTGGTCGTGTCATCCCAATTGAAGGGGATGTCATAGAAAATGGTGTGGTTGTCGTTGAAGGCAATAAAATCAAGCTATTTGGCCGCCAAGAGGATGTTGCAATTCCAGACGAAGCACAGATTGTAGACATCACAGGCAAAACGATCATGCCGGGCTTTCTGGACGCGCATGGCCACATAGATTGTTGTTATGGCGTAGATGTTATGCCGCAAAAGCATGCTGGGCGCTATGCAGCTTTGGCTTATGGGGTAACAACGAATTTTGACCCATATTCCAATGATCAGCTTAGCTATGAAGCCGGTGAAATGACTGCTGCAGGGCAGCTCGTGGGGCCGCGTTGGTTCTCATCAGCTCAAGTTATCCACGGTGTCGAAGGACGCTGGGGCGGTGTCTATCACGAGTTTAATTCGTTGGATGAAGCACGAGACATCATGACTTTGCGCAAAGCCATGGGGCCATCTGTATTAAAGACATATAAATTTCCATCGCGCCAGAAACGTCAGTGGTTGGTTAAAGCAGCACGTGAAGCTGGGTATATGGTGGATGCTGAGGGAGCAGGGCAGTTTTATACGAATATAAGTATGCTGCTGGATGGTCATACAAATCTTGAACACAATTTGCCGGTGGATACTTATTATAAGGATTTGCAAGAGCTGTTTAAGGCTTCTGAAGTTTCAGCAACACCAACTTTGATCGTTGTTTTTGGGGCTTTGTTTGGAGAAAACTACATCTACCAGAATTTTGAGTTCGACGATGAAGTTAAAATCAAGAACTTCGTGCCGGATGTGAATAATTCGTACAATCCGATTACAGGCGCAGGTGGCGCGCCACTGCATGTAAGATGTATGCACAGCATTAAAGCGAGTGACACTGTTTATGATGTTGGGTTCCGATCAGTCGCGAGAACATATGCAGAGTTAGATCGTCAAGGTGTACCAGTGAATGTTGGTTCTCATGGTCAGGTTTCTGGGCTGGCTATCCACTGGGAAATGATCCTGATGGCGCAGGGCGGCATGACGCCAGAGAGAATTCTGCGTGCGGCGACAATAAATGGTGCTCGCTCCTTTGGGTTGGATCATCAGCTTGGTTCTATCAAAGAAGGCAAGCTCGCTGATTTAATTGTTCTTGATGAAAACCCTCTGGAAAATATTGAAAACACAAATTCTGTTTCGATGACGATGATTAATGGTCGACTATTTGATGCAGAAACGATGCAGGAGATCGGTCCTGACGCGAAGCCGCGTTCCAAGTTTTACTGGGAATTGCAAGACACCAATGGAATCGACTGGAACCCTGCATGGGGTGGAGAATAATCATGAGAAAACTACTTATTGCATCGACATCAATTGTCTTGATTTCAGCGTGTGAAGTTAAAACAGAGCAACCTACTGAAACGGTGGAAATGCAAGCAGTTGCGCCGATTGAAATGGCGCAAGGTGATTGCGAATTATGTCCAGATATGTCGGTTGTACAGCCGGCATCCTTCGAGATGGGGGATTGGAAAGATCGCGGCTATGGCATGGTTGAAGGTCCGAAACACACGGTGAGTTTTACCAATGCTTTTGAAATAGCAAAACATGAGGTGACAATCGCCCAGTTCCGCGCATTCATAGAAGATTCCGGTTATGTGTCTGAGAAAAAGTGTATGATTTACACAGACACTGAGAGTTGGCATGTTAGCGAGAGTCGCAGCTGGCAAAATCCGGGTTTTCCTCAAGAAGCAGATCATCCTGTTGTGTGCGTCAGCTTGGAAGATACGCAAGCATATATTGGGTGGCTTAATGAAAAAACAGGGCACACCTATCGTCTGACTTCCGAAGCTGAATGGGAATATTTAGCTGCGCATGGCGGGATCGAGGAAGAGAACGGTGAAGTTACCCATAATGTCGCTAATATAGGACAGTCGGAATGCTGTGGCGGTAAAGTAGAGGGTGCTGATCAGTGGCAATACACTGCTCCAGTGGGCTCGTTTTCAAATGATGTTTTCGGTATTTACGATATCCGAGGAAATGCATGGGAATGGCAAGCGGATTGTTTTGCTGAGAGCTATGATGGTGCGCCAGCTGATGGCAGTATCCGTAGCGGATGTGAGAATACTGTGGAACGTGTGGTGCGCGGCGGTGGTTATGCTGATGGCGGTGAATATATGGACCCGCACTTCCGGCTGCCGGGTAAGCTTGCCAACGGATATTTTACGGTCGGTTTCCGAGTCGCGCGTGATTTGAACTAAGTTATCTCACCTAATTCTAAAGAATGTACATTTAAAGGAATAAGCATATGAAGCGGTTTTTTACGGCTGCACTTGGTGTGTCTTGTCTTGCGCTAACTGCATGTAATGACGAGGTGAAAGCACCTGTTGAAGTTGCGCAGAAAGAAACGACTAGCATCAATGTTTGTGTGGAAGAAAGCGAAGAATTTACCTGTGATAAGATAGGTAGTTCGGGACTTCAATCTGCGCTCGTTGAGGCGGAAAGTGGTTCAATGATTTTGGTGCATCCAGGGGATTATATAGCATCTTCATTTTCAGATACGCCATTTCAAGACATTGAAGTGCGTGCGTTTTTGAAAGCTGAAGATAAAGCTTTGACGATTGTGTTTGAAGACGGGGCCGTCATTAAGCCTAATGATGAATTTGCGTCTAGCGCGATGTTAGCTGTAAATGCAGATCTGACTATTGATGGTTTGACAATAGAAGGTTTTCGCTATGGTGAAGCCGAAGATGACTATTATGATGGTCACGGGCTGTTTGTTATCGGCGGTGAAGTGAATTTACAGAATGCTTCTATGCGAGATATTGAAAAAATGTCGCTGACTGGCCGTAATGATGCAGTTTTGAATGTTCAAAATCTCTCCATCTCAGACTCTCACATGGGAGTTTGGCTTGAAGAAGAAGCACGTATGGTGATGTCGGACAGCAAGATTGTGGGTATTGAATCCGCAGGGATTGCTGCTTACGATACAAGTGTTGTGACGGTAACTGACAGCCTTTTTGAGCGCGCTGAGGATGATGCTCTTTACACGGAAAATGAAGCTAAGATCACGGCCAGCAATGTTGTTTTACGCAACAATTCCCCTTATGCAGCGCGTGCTGCTGATGCGAGTTCTATCATTCTTTCTGAAGTGATGTTTGAAGATAACGAAGCTGATACTGGTGAGGAAGGTGAGGGCACCGTTCAAGTGAATTGAACGGTGCGTAAACAGAGATTTATCTCATAAAATTTAGTCTGTTAGAGCTTCGATTACTGCGGGATGTGTCAGCTTGCCATTGCTTACATTCACACCATTGGCAAGGTGCGCATCAGCTTCGATTGCGGCTTGTGGACCATTCTCTACCAACTTCAAAATGTAAGGTAGGGTCGCATTTGTCAGTGCGAGTGTTGATGTCTTTGGAACACCGCCTGGCATGTTTGCAACACAATAGTGAATAACACCATCAACTTCATATGTTGGATTGTCATGCGTTGTTGGTTTAGATGTTTCAAAACAACCTCCTTGGTCGATTGAAATATCAACAAGCACAGATCCTGGTTTCATCAATTTTAGATCTTCACGACTGATGACGCGAGGCGCTGCAGCCCCAGGAAGTAGAACCGCACCAATAACGAGATCAGCATTGGCAATCGCTTCTTGAACAGCAAGTGGGGTTGAGTAACAAATTGTGACTTTATCACCGTAAACGCGGTCGAGTTCTGCGATTTTTTCAAGGGAACGTTCAAAAACAATAATATTTGCGCGTGCACCCATCGCCATTTGCAGGGCGTTTTCACCCGAAACACCGCCACCGATAATAACAATATTGGCTGGTGCGACACCCGGAACACCTCCCAGAAGTAGGCCGGAACCACCATTGGATTTTTGAAGAGCAGTCGCGCCAACTTGCACAGATAAACGGCCAGCAACTTCACTCATGGGTTGAAGAAGGGGTAGGTGACCTTTCGGGGAAGTGATCGTTTCATATGCAATAGCTAGACAACCAGATGCGCACAAAGCTTCGGCTTGAGGTTTATCTGCTGCAAGATGCAGATATGTGAAAATTGTCTGCTCTTTGCGGAGCATTGCGCACTCGTTTAATTGTGGTTCTTTGACTTTGATGATCAATTCAGATTTTGCAAATACTTCTTCGGCAGTTGGTAGGATTTCTGCACCTGAAAGTGAATAGTCTTCGTCTGTAAAACCAACACCATTACCGGCATTTGTTTCGACAAAAACAATGTGTCCGCGAGACACTAATTCTTTGACTCCTGCCGGTGTCATACCAACACGAAATTCTTTGGTTTTGATTTCTTTTGGGATCCCAACAAACATATGATTTTCTCCTATATGATAGGCTTATTTTATCCTGAAATAAGAGATAAGAGTTAGAAAAATAGTAGTAATTACAGGGTTTTGTGTGTATAATTTTTCCGTAAACCTAGCTTTTGGGAGATTATTTATATGGACAGCTTTGATGTTAAAATTCTTGCCTGTTTACAGGAGGATTCACGGGCATCTTTTCAAGAAATTGGTGCACGCGTAGGTCTTTCTATGTCTGCTTGTCATAAGAGGTCTCGAGCATTGGAAGAGCGGGGGGTAATCCAACGATATGTGGCTATATTGTCTGAAGAAAAAGTGGGGTTGCCGACAAGTGTTTTCGTCTCAGTAGAACTAAAAGATCAAGCCGAGGCGACACTGCATGATTTTGAAAAAGCAGTGATCAAATCTGACCAAGTGCTTGAGTGTAATTTGATGTCTGGCGATAGCGATTATTTGCTACGCGTTTTGTGCAATGGCGTGGAAGGATATGAGGCGTTTCACAGGTCGTTTTTAACTAAACTTCCAGGTGTAAAACGCCTCCAGTCGAGGTTTGGTTTGCGCACAGTGTGCCGCCGCAACCAAATACCTGTTAGTGCCGGTTTAGCACCGTATTAGTCAGTGCTTTCCAAAATAGATGAAGCATCTAATTCAGTTGATGCTGCCTCTATTGAGGGGGCTGCGTCTGTAGATAGGTGACGCGCTATTGCTTGGAATACTGCCAGAGCCTCAACATTCATCCATCCGCCATCTATTAGATAATTTTTATAAGCAGATGTTTTAGCAATTACGACATTTCTACTTGGATTGATGTAGATATACTGACCATAAATACCTATGGCTGAAAAATCATCGCCATCCCAATCATTGGGGATCCACCATTGATATTTGTATCCAAACCGAGGGTAGGAATCTGCCGTGGCACTCAATGGCATTAAGTGTTCTTTATCCGGTGTCGTCGCTTTCTTTACCCATTCGGATGAAACAACGCTTTCGCCTTTGTAATTTACGCCTTGGTTGAGCATCAAAACTCCAAAGCGGGCCATATCTCTTAGGCGTATATTCAAGCCACCATAAAACAGTCCTGTTCCTACGGTATCTTGTAGAAGGTATGCATCGCCTTCAGCGCCGAGTTTGTCCCAGATTTTTTCTTTGAAGTAAGTTTTGAAGTCCTGTTTGGTTGCGGCTTCTACGACCATTCCGAGAACTTGTGTATCTATGCTGGCATAGCGTGTGTCTGTGCCTGGCTCTATTTCACGAGGAACTTTCGCAGTAAATTCATTTAGAGAACCCGTGCGTACCGCAACAATGGACTGTACTAGATCAGAGTTTAGATCGCCATAATCTTCATTCCAGCGCACACCTGATGACATTTCCAAGACTTGTTCAATCGTAACACCATCATATGCACTGCCGACTAAGTCAGGCACATATTTGACAACTTGGTCATTGACGGAGTCGATAAAGCCTTCTTCCAGCGCGATACCAAGAAGGGTGGATACAAAGGACTTGGTGACAGACATCTGAATGGCATTGGATGTGGCATCATTGCCAAGTCCGTACTCTTCGTGAACAATTTGATCGCCTTGCAGGACGGTGAAACCTGTTGTTTCTGTGCGAGAGATAAATTCACCAACGGTACTTTTTACATCGTTGTAGACATAAGGAATTGATAGAATGTCGTCTCTAAGGTCTGTTTTTAGAACAAACGTATCTTCTGGAGCGTCTATTTTTTGAGAAGGGTAACGCTCATGCATGGAACGAAAATTGGATTGGATTTTATCCGCTTCAAATGAAGCAGCATATTCTTTTACCGCTATGATCTCTTTGATCTTTTTTTGAAAGATCAATCCTAAAACGGCAAGGATTATAATTACACCGAGAAATATTTTGCCAAATAGTTTCATTGCATTCTGCCCTTGCCGCTAAAGATATGTGTTTGAAGGAAGCCTAAGCTATTCCACCCATAGAAATGTATTTAATCTCAAGATAGTCATCGAGCCCATATTTAGAGCCTTCTCGCCCCATGCCAGACTCTTTAATGCCGCCAAATGGAGCTGCTTCACTGGAAATCAAACCTTGGTTTAGACCCACCATGCCTGTTTCTAGTTTTTCAGATACGCGCCAAGCACGTGCGAGATCTTTGGTCCAGAAATAAGAAGCCAATCCATATTGGGTTGAGTTGGCGATTGTGATCGCTTCTTCTTCTGTTTCAAATGAAAAGATAGGTGCGACAGGTCCAAATATCTCTTCACTGGAAATGTCCATTTCATTGGTGACGTTGGATATCATCGTTGGCGCAATGAAATTACCTTCCGGGAGGGAGGTGTGCAAACGTGTGACTTCTGCACCTTTGTCCTCGGCATCTTTGATCAAACGGCTCACTTTTTCAAAAGCTTTTTGATTTATGACTGGTCCAAGGCTTGTTTCAGTTGAAAGACCATTTCCAATTTGAAGTTTGGCGATTGCAGATTTGAATTTTTCCACGAATGTTTCGTAAACACCTGACTGAACAAGAATACGGTTGGCACATACGCATGTCTGACCAGAATTGCGGAATTTTGATATCATTGCTGCGCTTACCGCGCCATCAATGTCGGCATCGTTGAATACGATAAAAGGCGCGTTACCTCCAAGTTCTAGAGACAACTTTTTCAGTGTATCCGCGCTTTGACGCATGAGGAGTTTTCCAACTTGCGTAGAGCCTGTGAAGGAAATCTTACGGATGTCTTCATGCGAGGTTAGGACTTCACCAATTTCAGCACCGTGGCTGGATGTAACAATCTGGAAGATATCTTCAGGTATCCCAGCTTCGCTCGCAAGTATGCGCAGAGCAATTGCAGAAAGAGGGGTGTCTTCTGAGGGTTTTAAGATAATTGAACACCCAGCCGCCAATGCGGGAGCGACTTTGCGTGTGATCATCGCATTGGGGAAGTTCCAAGGCGTTATAGCTCCTACAACACCTATCGGTTGTTTTATCACCAATAAGCGTTTGTCCGGCATGTTTGGTGGAACAATGTCACCATACGCACGCTTACCTTCTTCAGCAAACCACTCAATAAAACTTGCGCCAAAACCTATCTCACCTTTGGCTTCCGCAATCGGTTTTCCTTGTTCTAAGGTCAATAATTCGCCGAGTGCATCTTGGTTTTGTAGGATAAGCGCATGCCATTTTTTCAAGATGTTTGCGCGTTGTTGGGCTGTGAGCGCTGCCCAATCAGGTTGGGCAGCTTTTGCTCGCTTTATGAAGGCTCTGGTGATATCTGCGGTGCACTCAGGCACCACAGTAATTTCTTCACCAGTGGCAGGATTGCGGACTGGAAAGTTCGCTTCAGTTTTGTTTGTTTCGCAATAAGAATTAATTTGCGTCAACAACTCACTTGTCTGTTGGCTAATCATTACGCCGTCCCTTATCGCAAACCGAAATAGGCTTCAGTTTCTGTCAAAGCGGCATCTGCTTTTTCTAGAAATTCAGTGATTTCAGATGGCGTGATGACAAGCGGAGGACAAACAACCATAGTGCGGTCTACAGCACGCATTATCAGTCCATGTTTAATGGCAATGTCACGGCAAATATTGGCTGCTTGCTCTTCAACTTCAAACTGAACTTTATCAGCCGCATTCTTCATGAGTTGGATTCCGGCTAGTAGTCCTTGTCCTCTCACTTCACCAATAATGGAGTGATTTTTTGAAAGGGATTTTAAGCCTTCACGGAAAGCTGGCACAGCTTCGCTCGCAACACGGTCTATAATTTTTTCATCCTGTAAAATTTGGATGTTTTTTAGGGCAACTGCACACGAAACTGGGTGGCCTGAATAGGTGTATCCATTCGCAAGAACACCTGAATAGTGCAATGCTTCATACACGTCGTCGCTAAACCCAATGGCAGAGATAGGCATGTATCCTGAGGACAAACCTTTCGCCATGGTCATGATGTCCGGCTTGATGCCATAGAAATTTTGACCAAACCATGTGCCGAGACGTCCAAAGCCACAGATAACCTCATCACAGACAAGAAGTATGTTGTATTTCGTGCAAATCTCTTGAATGCGTGGCCAATAGTTTGCTGGAGGGTCGATAACGCCTCCGGCACCCTGTACGGGTTCACCGAAAAACGCACCGACTTTGTCTGCGCCGATTTCTAGTATTTTTTCTTCCAATTGATTGGCTGCATACAGACCAAATTCTTCTTCAGTCATGCCATTACCATGCATATAGTAATGCGGTTCTAGAATGTGCTCAAACTCAGGTAGGTAATTACCACCTAGTTTTTTCATAGCGCCCATTCCACTTAAACTGGTCGCAGCAATCGTGCTCCCATGATAACCTAAATTGCGCCCGATAATTGTGCGCTTTTCAGGTTTTCCTTTTTGGTCCCAATATAATCGAATGAATTTGATGATAGAGTCATTCGCTTCTGAGCCTGAATTGGCGTAGAAAAAATGGTTGATATGCTCTGGCGTTACCTCAGATAATTTATTCGCCAATTCTATTTGAGGTGGAGATGAACACTGGAAAAATGTGTTGTAGTAGGGGAGCTCATCCATTTGGCGCGCGGCCACTTCTGTGAGATCTTTACGGCCATAACCAACATTGACGCACCACAAACCGGCCATTCCATCAAGGATTTTATTCCCATCAGAATCCCACAAGTGGCTCCCTTCACCTTTTACTATAACTTTTACCCCATTTTCTTTTAGTGATTTGTGATCACAAAATGGGTGTACGTGATGGGCCGCATCTAGGGCTTGCCACTCTTCTGTCGTTTTATTGGAACGGAGCATTGTAAGCATCCTTTTTATCAAGAATAATTTTCAACGACCGTGCGACTGAAACAGCAAGTGTTCAAGTTGATTTTAGCGGTTCGGGTGGTGTAAATTAATCACCACCTGATGGTGCGTTCATTTGCGCTTCAATCAAAGATGCGACGTCAAGGTCACCATATTGGTTGCGGGCTCGAAGACCTTCAATGACACTATGGCGATCTACAATTGTCTGCATTTGGCTGAGTCTAGATATTGCTTGAATGCGCTCGACGACTATTTCAAAGGATATGATACGGGGTAGCAAGCTTTCCACTTTTCCTTCTGGTGCTTTTTCCATTGTCCAAGGGGGCTCTTTATATCTTTCTACATGAGCAATTGTTTTGGTTAGAACATCTAAGTGTTGATCATGGTCGTCAAAAATGTTTATCGCACCATTTATATGGACGCTTTGATAATCCCAGGTAGGAACAGTTTTTCTTTCTTTATACCAATCGGGAGAAATATATGCGTTTGGGCTGCTGAAAATAGCTAAAATATTCTGTCCTGATTGCATGAATGTGGATTGGTGATTTGCCTTAGCCATGTGGCCTATAAGTATGAGGTCATCAGAATTCCCGCGAGTGTCATCGATAATTATCGGTGATGCGGTTGCCATTATACCATCATTATTTGAGCATATTAACTGTGCTAACGGAAAGTTCCGAATAACCTCTAGAGGTGCATCATTCTGAAAAATATCAGGTACGAATAGTTCCGGCATATTTGCTATAAACTTTCTGGCTAAGCTGAAGTTGCAACAATTTGATTGTGATCAGATTTCAAAAAATTAGCACATATTTACAGACGCGAATTTTGGAAGGGTCGGTGCAAATTAAGCACCGGCGAACAATCCTTTTGCACCTGAAATTTTGCTGATGTGAAATGTAGGCTGATAGAAATTTAGAATTGCAAGTCAGAAATGTTCCGAGATGAGAATGATAAAGCCAGAACGTGAAACTCAGCCAAAGCTCTCTAATGCGTTAGTTGCAGAACCACTCGGAGATATTGTCAATCTCTATGCGGGTAAGATGATGCCCAATTTGCAAGCGTCAACGTTTCGCAATTCCCACAAGATTTTCCCGACACGCAAGATTCCTATGGGTAAAAAGAAGATTTTAAAGGAATCTTTGCAGCCTGCCGAAGCGTTAGAGTTTCAGTTGAATAGCTCTCAAAACGATATTTTTGACTATATTTCGAAAAACAGAGTTGCTGGACTGTTAGTATACTCTCAAGGCAAAGTTGTGTGCGAGCACTATGAGAGTGGAAATACTGCGGATTCTCTGTGGGTATCCATGTCAATGGCTAAATCTGTTGCAACAACTCTTGTGGGTGTTGCTATTAAGGACGGCTTTATAAAGAACGTAGATGAGCAGCTCGTTGAATATCTTCCTGAACTAAAAGGTAGTGCATATGATGGCGTTAGTATCCGTCATTTGATGCAAATGACATCTGGCGTTGCTTGGAATGATCAGCACACAGACCCAAATTCGGATAGGCGGATTATGTTGGATTATCAGGTGGAGCAAAAGCCTGGTTTGATAATGGATTATATCTGCAAGACGAAGCGACAGCATGAACCCGGCACGCATTTCAATTATAGTTTTGCAGACACTTTTGTTGTTGGGGCATTGCTGAAAGCTGCAACAGGAGAGTGGTTGTCTGACTATTTGTCGCGTCGTATCTGGATTCCAATGGGTATGGAAAAAGAGGGTATGTGGTGGCTTGACTCTGTCGATGGTTTAGAGGTGGCTGGGTGTGGGATCTGTGCGACTTTACGAGATTTTTCTCGACTTGGAATTTATATGTTGCAGGATGGGAAAATAAATGGAGAGCCGACATTACCGGAAAATTGGATCGCTGAATCCACGTCTCCTCGGACGGTTGGTGGAGAGACACTAAACTACGGATATATGTGGTGGCCGGTGCCAGACGAAAGCGGAAGTTTCAAAGAAAAAGCATTCAGTGCAAGGGGTATTTTTGGCCAATATATTTATATAAACCCGACGCGCCAGCTGATCATTTCGGTTGCGAGCGCACGCTCGAAACCGATGCATTCGGAAGCTATTTTGGACAATGATTTTTTCAATGCACTTAAGAATAATTTTTAGTGCATTTTAAAGTTTGAGGTGTTGCTCTATTTGGGCGTGTAGAGCGGCAATTCCTTGCGGATCGTGCGGTGCATCCAGTTTCGAAAACGTCGCAAAACTGGTTCGTTCCAGCGATCTTTTCGTGCAATCATGACATAGCTGGCTGTTCGTGTTGGGAAATTGGGATTGTCTTTTCCAATTTCAATCAACTCACCGCGTTCGATAAAGCGCGACGCAACCAGCGGGTTTGTTAAAACTATACCTTGGCCGTGGCGTGCGGCATCCAACGTCAAATCTCCCTGCCAGAGTTTTATTCCCTTTAGAGTATTGTCGCACGGTACATTGTGAGATTTTAGCCATGTCTCCCAAGTCGATGTTGAGCGCTCATGTAGCAGGTGGTGTTCTAATAAATGGGCCGGCGTTTCTATCTCCGTGAGAGATTCCAAATATTTGCGATTGGCGACGGGTATAATTGGTAAAACCGCGAGTGGAACTGCTTGTAAGTGGTCGGCAAGCACTTCTTGTTCGCCATAATTGCGTTGCACGCGAATATCAGCATCAGCTTCATGTGATAGAAAATCAGGGGAATCGACTGATGGACGCAGTTGTAAGTCGACGTCACTATTTGTTGTTTCCATTGAAGACAGATGAAGAGAAAGCCAGTTTGTTGCAAATCCTGGAATGCACCAGATATTTAATTGATGGTGGGTTCCTGAATATAACAAATCTAAAGATGCGTGAGAAATGCTGTCGAGTGCTTTGGAAACAGCTAAATGGTATTTTTGACCTTCTTCTGTCAAAGAGGTTCCTGCTGTTGATCTTTCAATAAGTGGCACGCCCGCCCATTTTTCTATTGATCGCAGGTGGCGACTTAACACAGCATGGTCACGTTCGAGCCAATTGGCGGCTTTGCGAATTCCGCCCAATCTAGCGACAGCATCGAAAGCTCGTAAGGCTTCAAAGGGGGGGAGTGACTTTCTGGAAGGGGGGAGGTTAGAATTAAATTTTGAAGGGTTTTCCATTTTTTACCTTTGATGGCGGCCTCTCTTTTTAAATCCCAACCAAGCCACATAATGAAATCTACAAGTGCGAATGTTTCTCTAGAAATTTGAATCTTGCAAGAGTGTTGTCGGCAAATAGCTTATCCAGATTAAATTAGACGAAGAGCTTGGTTGTTATGCTAGCTGATTAGACAGCTGTGCATATATTCAAGCTGATAATTTAGTTCGAATTGAATTGTGTTACCAGAATGGCCATTCTGTCTAGGTACTAACATAATACTGAGTGGTGACATTTGCGCACCTCCGAGCGTTTAATTAGCGGCTATTTGATGTTGGCTTCGTATGATTGCCTTTGATAAACTATACTTAAGAGGGGCTCATGCAGCTTGAACCGGAAACGAACATAAAAAATGCCGTGCAAAACGCAGATGGTACGGCATTTATCGGTCACCCAAAGGGCTTGGGTTTTATTGTCTTTACAGAAGCGTGGGAACGTTTCTCATTTTACGGAATGCAGGCGTTGCTCGTGCTTTACATGGCGACGCACCTGTTCTTGCCCGAGCACTCTGGCAATGTTGCCGGTTTTGGTGCTTTTCAGTCTTTTCTTGAGTCTATATTTGGACCGATGTCTACTCAGGCTTTGGCCTCTCAGACCTTCGGTATATATGTTGGGTTAGTTTATTTTTCTCCTGTAATCGGTGGGTATCTAGGAGATAGATTTATCGGTCAGCATGCCGCAGTCATGATTGGTGCAATGCTGATGGCTATAGGGCATTTCCTTATGGCCTTTGAAGTCTCTTTCCTTGTTGCTTTATTGTTTCTCATTGCCGGATCGGGTTTCCTTAAAGGAAATCTCGCTGCGCAAGTTGGGCAATTGTACGAAGCCTCAGATCAGAGGCGTGATGCAGGATACACGATTTACAATTTTAGCATAAATGTGGGGGCGGCCATTGCGCCTCTCGTTTGTGGGACATTGGGCGAACTTTATGGCTGGCATTATGGTTTTGGTATAGCTGGAATTGGGATGCTGGTAGGGCTTGCAATTTATGTTGCCGGTAGCCGCCATTTGCCGAAAAGCAAAATTACTTCCGAAACTATAGCCGCACGTAAATTGAAAAAGGAAGATTTTGCACCAATCTTTGTTATTCTGATTATGTTGGCCATCACGTCATTATATTGGACGGCGCAGGCGCAAGTTTGGAATGTTTATCCGCTCTGGATCAAAGACGAAGTCAATCGGCTTATTTTCGGTTTTGAAGTTCCAGTAACTTGGTTCCAGTCTCTTGATTTTATGTTCGTCTTAGCAGCTGCACCTCTTGTTTTGTGGTTTTGGCGCCGACAGAATAAACTGGGCAATGAGCCTCAGGATTCGATTAAAATTGCAATTGGGTGTTTGATTTTTGGCTTAGCCTTTATGATGCTTGTGATTGGTGAGATGACAAGTTCGGATGCCGGCATTCACATGTTCTGGCCGTTTATATTTCACTGTATTTGTGGAACTGGATTTTTGTATATTGGACCAGTTGCTATGTCCTTTATCTCGCGTGTGGCACCAGCGTCCGTTAATTCGATGATGATCGGATCGTACTATCTTGCTATATTTATCGGTGGTTTCGGGTCCGGTTGGCTAGGTCAACTTTATGAAACAATGGCACCTCAGTGGTTTTGGCTGATACATGGTGGGATTGTTTCATCTGGAGCAGTGCTGATTGTATTATTAAAACCCTTTATGGATAAAATGGCTCGAGCTGAATAAATTTTTGGGTGCTCGTGCCTTTGCTAATTTTGCAAATGTTTCTTGAGGGCACGATCCGCAATGAACAGTAATTCAACGTTTCTAGTGGGGGTGCTTCTGGCTGTTGGTGGAAGTGCGCTCGCTGGGGGTGTGTTCATGCTAAAAGGTGAAAGATCCACGCCTGAAAATGCTGTGACGCATTTGAAGGAATACCGGTTAATTGACGTTATGCATGAGCTGCAAACTCATTCAACAAAACTATATTTTGCAGGGATTGCAGAAAATGGTGAGTTGGCGTCATGGTATAATTGGAAAATCCAACAGTCATTAAGTAACATTAAAGAAGGTCGAACTGAGCCATATGCTTATAATGGTTGGGACGCAATTGAGTTAGCAACTATGCTCGATATACCTATCAAAGAGATTGATGAGGTCATCGATAGTGGGCAGTGGAGTCGTTTTGAAGACGCTTACGATTTTCTGATGGACACTTGTAATGCTTGTCATGCTGCAACGGAGCATAGCTAAGTTGTCGTTCGGGCACCAAGAGGGCAGGCAGCGCCCTTAAATCAAAAATTTGATATCGAGAATTAGAGCGGTCGACTTTCAATCGCTTTATCAACCGATATGCGCCAACTGAATAATCTTACATTGCTAGGCCTTTGATTCATTCTTCGTCATTTGGAATGAAAAGCCAAGTTGTTGCTGAGAGTAGTGGAGTCAACAAGTTATGTGCTTTATCTTACGGGCTTTAATGCACTGACGATAAGAGCGACTACATGGAATAGCATGGTTTTTTGTAGGCTAGATCGTATCAAATCACATTTGTAATCTAAACATAAAAGAAGCCCGGCTAAGTTGAATAGCCGGACTTCCTTAGTATGCAACTGCTAATGAAGGGAGTTTAGAAGTTGTACTTAGCTTTCAAACCTATAACGCGAGGTTGAGTTCTGTTTGCGTTGGCCCAACCTTGATATGGATCAATTGATACATTTTCATCGGTTAGATTTGTTGCAAAAATTTCCAAATCAAACGCGTTCAGTGTGACCCCAACGCGAGCATTTAAAAGGCTCAAACTATCTGATGCTTGAGGTAGAACAGATTCGAAGAAACTAGAACGATCGATATAGGTAACTTCGTCTCTGTAGTTGTAGTCTATGCGGGCGAAACCTGGAATGTCAGGAGCCAGGTTAAAGTCGTAGTTTATACCGATAGTCGCACTTAGTTCTGGTGTGTAATCGGTGGCATCCCCAACATTATTGACTTGGTCTGTTGCGTCTGTTGCTACGATTTCACTGTTTAAATAAGCCGCATTTAAGCTAATAGTCAGTGGCTCTATTGGTTTAACCGCAATTCCACCTTCAACACCAAAAATCTCTACCTCACCAATGTTACTAGATTCTCCTAGAAGTTGACCATCCACAAGGACGAGGCGTCTTCTGATCATATCTTGGTATTGAGTGAAGAAAGTCGCTATGTCGAATTGAATTTTACCGTCAGCAGCTGCACCCTTAGTACCTATCTCATATGTATAGACTTCTTCAGGGTCGTAGGGATCAAACGGTGCGGCGTTAAATCCACCACTTCTGAAGCCTTTACCGATGCTGGCATATAGGGTTTTCTCATCCGCATATTTGTATGTCATGTACACACGAGGATCAAATGAATCAAATGTAGCAGATTCAGCTACTCCAGTGCCTGGTGCGTATTCAATTAAGCTCGTTTGATCTTCTTCAAAGTAACGAGCACCAACACCGACAGCAAATTTATCGGTAAGGTTCAATTCTACATCTGCAAATATTGAAACGGATTCAGCGGTTGCAGCAGAGCCATAATAAAGGTCGTCATAAAGAACGCCGCCACCTTCATTCAGGTCTCCATTCACAGCATACAGATACTCATAGTCAGCAATCAAAGAGCGCTCTAAGTCTGAATAGAATGCACCAACGGTCCACTCAACCATGCCTTCTGTATCTGACAATCGGATTTCCTGAGAAAAACGACTAGCCTCTACAAAGCGATCATCGTTTCCTTCAACAAACCCATATGAATAATTGCCTTCTCTTGGGATGTAGGAAAATGGATATTGGTGGTCGTGCTCAACTTGTGTTGTTGAAGATGTTAACTCAGCAAAACCAAAATCATATGACATTTCTAAATTGTAGATATCAAAGTCAAATTCTTTCGGGATCATGACTTTGCTACGGTCTGGACCTACATCAACTGTGCGGTCAGCTTCTTCATAACCCATTCCCAACTCAGTTGAGGCGCGATGTGTTTGAACAGTAACTTTAGCGCTAAAGTCGTCTGTTGGAACCCAAAGCAATTTTGCTCGAATATTCGTGAGTTCAGTGCCGTTCCCGTCCTCAATGCCAGCTTCTGGTTGGTCGATCCATCCACCACCATCTTCATATGCAGCAGCTAATCTAAAGGCCAATTTGTTTTCGATGAGGGGAACATTCAATACAAGCTCGCCTGTATAGCCCATTTCTCCATCTGATACGGAATATACTTCGCCTCCGATTGAGCCTTCAACTTTGTTGAGGTTGGGGTCGTTTGTGATGAATCTTACAACACCACCGGCTGCACCAACTCCGTATAGTGTACCTTGTGGCCCTTTAAGCACTTCAACGCGTTCAAAGTCCAAAGCAACTGGAGCTAATTGGTCATATCCACCTAGGGTAAGGGGCATTTCGTCCATATACATGCCGACCAAAGCACCCGAACCTGATTGGTTTGCCAATCCGCGTAGAAAGACAGTGTAGCTTCCTGGACCATCTTCACGCATAGTTAGACCGGGAACAGCAAATGAAAGTTCTTGAATGTCAGTGACACCAAGTTTTTCTAGTTCTTCACCGCCAATAGCTTTGATGGCCATTGGAACATCTATAAGGCGTTCTGCTTTTTTTTGTGCAGTCACAACAACAGTTGAGAGTGTTTTTGTGTTTTCTGCAGTTACTCCGGCTTCCACGTCTTGAGCGTAGGCCATCATTGCTGGACTGTATAAATTGGCTGCTATAACACCCGCAGCAGACCATAGAAGTGATCGTTTCATCTCATATCCCCGATTAACTAATTGATATGAAGATGCTAGTTTCTAAAACAATTTTTGGGGCAGATGTAAAAATTGTGACAAATGGTGCTGTTTAGTCACCATGCTCGCTAAATGACTGTATATCACCGCTCTTCAGCATCTCATTAATTTCTGCATCTGAATAAAGCAACTCTTTTTTGAGCACTTTTTCGGTTGAACTGCCTAAAATGGGAGCAGCATTTCTATACTCAACGGGGGTTCTTGATAGTTTTACAGGATTAGCTGTTGACGGAATAACGCCTAAATTATCATGCAATATGTCAACTTTCATTCCTCTATCGTGCAGTTGAGGGTTATTGAAAATTTCTTCAATTGAGTTCACAGGGCCAATTGGTACACCGCAATGTGCCAGTATTTGCAGCCATTCTTGTGTTGTATGGAGTGATAAAGCGTTGTTCAGCTCTGTTGTTAATGCATCTCTATGTTGAACGCGATCTATATTTTTTTGAAAGCGAATGTCAGAGGTAAGATCCGGTTTGTTAATTGCCATGCATAGATTTTGGAATTGGGTGTCGTTTCCAACTGCGATAACAATGTGACCGTCCTTGGTGTTGAATAGGCTGTAGGGAGCAATACTTGGGTGTGCATTTCCCATGCGTGAGGGAGACTTGCCTGTTGCATGATAGGCTTGTCCTTGGTTTGCTAATGATGCGACAAGGCAATCCAACAAAGCCACATCAATATATTGGCCCATTCCCGACCTTTGTCGTTCAATTATGGCCGCTTGTATCGCGTTAGCCGCATACATACCGGTTAGTATATCAACCAATGCGACGCCCACTTTTGTCGGTTCACCATCTGCTTGGCCCGTTATGCTCATTAATCCACCCATCGCTTGGATAAGTAAATCATAGCCAGGGCTAGTGGCCATGGGGCCAGTCTGCCCAAATCCTGTGATAGAACAGTAGATCAAGCGTGGATTGATTTTCTGTAGCGTCTCGTAATCAAGCCCAAATTTTTTTAAGCCGCCGACTTTGAAGTTTTCAATGAAAACATCACTTTTTTCAGCTAATTGACGTATCAATTTTTGGCCAGTTGAAGTCGACATATCAATGCATACCGAGTCCTTGTTTCGGTTTGCGCTGAGAAAATATGATGCTTCGCGATTTTTACCATCTGCCGAAGTCTGATAGGGCGGGGCCCAGTGGCGTGTATCATCGCCGGATTCTGGGCGCTCGATTTTGATAATCTCAGCACCCAGATCTCCAAGCAATTGTGTGGCCCATGGACCAGCTAGAACACGACTTAAATCAAGGACTTTTAAACCTGATAATGCACCTTTGGTCATTTTAACCAAAAGCCGCAATTCCGGTGATGGCGCGCCCTAAAATAAGAGCGTGCACATCGTGAGTTCCTTCATATGTGTTGACAGCTTCTAGGTTGCACATGTGGCGCATGACATGGAATTCGTCAGAGATTCCATTTCCTCCTAGCATGTCTCGACATTCTCTAGCGATTGCCAATGCTTTACCAGCGCTGTTCCGTTTGATGAGTGAAATAGCGGTAGGAGGGCATTTCTTTTCATCTAGAAGGCGACCAATTTGCAGACATGCGGCCTGACCAATTGAAATCTCAGTCTGCATATCTGCTAGCTTTTTCTGGATGAGTTGGTTTGCAGCAAGCGGGCGACCAAATTGTTGGCGGTCGATTGTGTATTCTCTTGCTGTGCTCCAACATGCTGTGGCTGCGCCGAGTGCGCCCCAAGCGATACCGTATCTAGCTTTATTTAGACATCCAAAGGGGCCTGACAATCCTTTTGCGTTTGGTAGGAGATTGTCTTCAGGCACGAAGACACTGTCCATTACGATTTCACCTGTAATAGATGCTCGTAAGGCTAGTTTGCCTTTGATCTCAGGCGCAGATAGTCCATCCATTCCTTTTTCAAGGACGAAGCCGCGTATTACACCATCCAGTTTTCCCCAGACTACAAATACATCCGCGATGGGGCTGTTGGTGATCCACATCTTTGTGCCATTTAGTTCGTATCCACCATCGACCTTTTTGGCACGTGTCTCCATGGAATTTGGGTCTGATCCATGATTTGGTTCAGTCAATCCAAAACAACCCACAAGGTCACCAGATATTAATCCTGGTAACCATTTCTGCCTTTGTGCTTCTGATCCATAGGTATAAATAGGGTGTATAACGAGAGAAGATTGAACGCTGAGAGCAGAACGATATCCAGAATCTACCGCTTCAACTTCGTGGGCAATTAATCCGTATGCAACATGGCTGGCTTCGGCACCGCCATATTCTGAAGGTATGGTGGCTCCCAATAAGCCCAATGCGCCCATTTCAGACATGATGTGCCGATCAAATTTACCTTCTCTATTTGCTTCAACAATACCGGGAAGCAATTTATCCTGCGCATATTTATGAGCAGTGTCACGGATCATTTTTTCATCTTCTGTGAATTGTCCGTTAAGTGAAAGCGGATCAGTCCAATCGAATTCTGGAACACTTGGCATACTATACTCCCTAAATTTTATGCTTTTTTTACTTTGAGATTCGTGAGCCGACTTGTTCCCAGCGTCCCGAGTTTAAAATTATTTGATCGTCATTAAATTCTATACTGAATGGATATCTTCCTGCTGGTATTGTGAACTGAGTTTTCGATACAGGCAGCAATTGTAGAGGGTGATCTTTTTTAACCGCGAATACATCGCGTTCACCTGTTGCGGAGGCAATTAAGGTGTCACCGTCTAGTTCTATTGTAAGGTCTGCAATATTGCTGAAGTTATATGTGCCAACGAATTTACTGAGTGCTTTTTTGCTAAGTTTAACGTTCTCATTCGGCGCAACATGTGTGGGTTGATCGTGCGGTGTTGTTGAGAGGATTGCGTCCCACATAAGTTCTGATGCAACGATGCCAAGTTCCATACTTGGTATGGATGCACCGATGCTTTCATCTATTTCGGCTGTAGAAACGGCGTAAAGCACATCACCGTCAAATTCTGTTGCAAATGGTTGGATTGCTCGGCCCATAGATGTGTGCACTTGAGCAGCAAGTCTCTTAAGCTCTGCATGAGAAAGGGATACGTTGGTGACGACCACGCTGACTGTTGTGTTCTTTTTTTCAACTGGTTCGGATTCTGTTGCTTTCCAGTCTGGGCGCAAACTATCAGGTGCGCCGCGCATTAGATCCGTTGCTTTAAGGTCTTTGGGCCAATCTTGTCCTTTGAAGCAATTGGCAACATTTCCGTCGCGGTCCGTCACAACACCCAGAGCATTTACAACTGTGAATACTGCGATTTTTACATCACCAATTTGTCTAAAGGCTGCACCTTGTCCTGATTTGGCGTTGCAGCCGAAAATACCACCATTTACAGCGGATCTGCCTGCTCCGTATGCGCCTCTTGGGAAAATGCCAGATTCGGCAGCGCGATAAGCTTCTTGAGCGAGGCGTTTGTCGGGGTAGATTTCATTAAGTCTGCGCCCACCAAGGTCATAAATGATTGACCCTGTTGCAAATCCTATATTTTCCCAATGTCCACTGGTTTCACCGTCGTCTAGTAGGGCAGTCATCACACCTGTGGCTGCTTCCAAACCATACCATGACCCACCGGCAAGAACGATGGCATCTAGTTCAGGGTGCAAGTAGCCAATATTTAAGAATTCAGAGTTGATTGTACCCGGGCCACCACCGCGTGCATCTACAGCAGCATGGACTTTTTTTCCAAATTTTAAAACCGTTAGACCCGTTGGTCCGTCTTCATATTGGCCGGTACCAATATTAAGCATGGGCCAATCAAACTCCAGCCGAGACGCATCTTCAAAGCCATCATTGATGAGCGTCGGAAGTTCGGCTTGTGAACGTGATTGGTTAGTCTGTTGTGTTGGTTCTGCCGACGCAATTTGTCCAACCCCACATGCCATGCACAATCCAAGACTTGAAAGGCAAGCGCTAAAGTAGCTCGCTTTTTTTAAATTTGACATGTCATCGTGACTCCATTGCAAAGGGGAAGACAAGCATTTGCCTGTCCTGTGTGAATTTACTTACAATGAAGCAACACAACAAAGATGCAAATTCGAATGAGGGTGGTGTTATTTGCGCAACGCACTCGTCGATCAAATCAGCTTTAAAATGTTCCGAACTCTCATCAGGCTCATGAGCAACCTTTCTAATTGATGGTGTCGGTGGAATCTGAAATGAGACTATTTAATACGGGTGTATTAATTGCTGTGGGCCGATGGGTGGAACCTGCATGGGCAAATGAAGATCATCTCTCGAATACTCCCATTGAAGCGTCAGTATTTAGTGAAATACGTTTAGCTGATGATGCTAATTTGATGTTTATCGAGGGGCTCGTCGAATATGAGTCAGGCAAAGCCGTTTGGAGCGCAAGTGCGGAAGGGGAAGTGGATGCCTTGGAACGTATCAATAACGTTGAAAGCAAGATGCAGTTGCGTTCAATTATCTCTCCCGAACTACAAATTTCTATGGGGGTGAGGCTCGATTATGTTGATGGCGAAATAATCGAATACGCATTTGGAGGAGGACACTTTTCACTGCCGTTCAATTTTAATTTGGACGCAATGTATTTTCTATCCAAGGAGAAGAAGTCGTTTAGTCGTTGGATAATTTCAAACGAAATAGAGCTATCCCCCCGTTGGCATTTACAAACTGCACTTGAATACAATATTGCGCTGCAAGACGATGAAGAAGAGGTGAGTGGTATGACTGACGGGGAGTTTGCGGCACGTATTAGATACCGCGTATCGTCTGATATGTCGGCGCATCTGGGATATTTAAGACAGTTTGAATTGGGAGAGCAATATCAGTTTTCAAGTGAGATGGGACTGAATACGCATTTTGACAACCTTGTTATCGGAGTATCTAGAAGCTTTTGATCCGGGCAATGGCCTGTGTTTAGTTGGAAGTCTAAAATTGCACTTATTTTGGTGTGGGCAAGCTTCTAAATTTGTCGATTTAAGTACGCAAAGCGGAAGAAATATAACGCAAAATGACTTCTTTTTCTGAATATCAAATAGAAATCGCTGAAATTGGAATGTTTTCCCTTGTTGAGTACAACAATGAAGAAGACGCAGAGATCATTCATCCATGGGTGAATATGGAATATGCCAAATTTTGGATGCTGAACAATTCCACATTGGAGAAAGTTAAATCTGAATACAAAACGATAATGGCACCGATTGGAACCAAAGTTTATTTAGGGTATCTAGATAACAGCCCTATGTTTCTGACAGAAATTTATGATCCAGCTTGCGAAGAAATAGCGGAACATTATCTAAGCAAACCGGGTGATTTTGGAATGCATATTTTGGTTGCACCTGCAAAGAAATATATTCCCAAATTCACGCAATGTGTTTTCAAAGTTCTCTTGAGTTTTCTCTTCCAATATCGGGGAGCTAAGAGAGTAATTGTTGAGCCGGATGTTGCGAATTTTAAAATTCATAAACTCAATGAGCAGGCTGGTTTCAAAGTTTTTAAGGACAGTGTAAAATTGTCAAATAAATTGGTGAGGATTGAAATTTGTGAAGTGGATGATTTCCATCAATCTAAACTAATGGAGTGAATTCCTTCTTCTGAGAGGATCGCTTCGCCTGAATTTGTAAAGCAAAAATATTCCACCAAAACCATGTTTCAGACGTTTCCGCCTTATGAATTTGATTGATACCGATATTGTATTGATCAATAGTATTCTGACCTTTGACGGCACATGATCTTTGCGCGTAATCTCACCGGAAAAGTATAATTTTCCCTAGTCTAGTCAATGCTAGTCTTTCAGAGGAAATCGCGGAGGAGATGGAGTTCAGGTGATAAAAGCCGATTTAAAACCTACAAGAGTTAGGTTTCTGATTATTGCGTTAATCTTTATAATTACCACAATAAATTACGCAGATAGAGCAAGTTTTGCCATAGCAGGAGATGCCGCATCAAGTGATTTGGGACTGAATTCGGTTCAACTTGGTTTTATATTGTCTGCTTTTGCTTGGGCTTATGTCGCTGCGCAGATTCCAGGTGGTGCGCTGCTGGATAAATTTGGGACGCGGTTAGTCTATACAATTGCGATCGCGATGTGGTCGCTATTCACTTTCTTTCAAGGGTTTGTAGGATTTTTTGTCGGCGGGACAGCATTTGCGATTTTGTTTGCGCTGAGAATGTTGGTTGGACTGTGTGAGGCACCGTCCTTCCCAGGGAATGCGCGTGTCGTATCAAATTGGTTCCCTAATTCTGAGCGTGGAACCGCATCGGCTATATTTAATTCGGCGCAGTATTTTTCTTTAGTCGTTTTTGCTCCTTTTATGGCGTGGCTGGTTCATTCTTTTGGGTGGAGTAGCGTTTTCTTTGTTATGGGTGGATTGGGATTGGTTGCGGCTTTTGTATTCTGGAAATTTATTCGAAGTCCTGTTGAGCATAACTGGGTGAATGAAGCTGAGGTGAACTATATCGAAGATGGCGGTGGTATTACTGGCTTAGATTCATCTGCTGGATCAAAAAGTGCGGATTTTAATTGGCATAATGTGCGTCAAGTGTTGGGTAGCCGAATGCTTGTTGGGATATTTATCGGTCAATATGGTATAAACGTCCTGACTTATTTTTTTGTGACTTGGTTTCCAATTTATCTAGTTCAAGAACGGGGGATGGACATTCTTAAAGCCGGTTTTGCTACTGCGATTCCTGCACTGTGTGGTTTTGCTGGTGGGGTATTAGGTGGTGTTATATCTGATGCTTTATTGAGAAAAACTGGCTCGGCAACTATTGCTCGCAAAACACCGCTTCTAATAGGTATGGCCATGGCGTGTTCTATAATGGCCTGCACTGTTGTAGATGCAGAATGGATGATCATTGCATTTATGGCGCTTGCTTTTTTCGGAAAAGGGATGGGCTCATTAGGATGGGCGATAATCTCTGACACATCACCAAAAGAGTTTGTGGGTGTTACAGGAGGCATTTTCAATACATGTGGAAATACTGCTGGCATCGTGACGCCGATAGTCATCGGGTTTCTGGTAGGCAATTCAGGGAATTTTGATAATGCACTGATCTTTGTAGGTGTTCATAGTGTTCTTGTGATGATTGCTTATTTGGTGATCGTCCAGAAAATTGAAAGACTAACACTTCTCCCCAAAACTCCTCCTCAAGTTCAAGAAGCAGGTTAAAGGTCTTAACATGTCTCAATTGTCGCGACGTCTATTCCTCTCTGGTGTTTCTTGTTTGCCGTTGCAAGGAATAATGAAGGCTACGGCTATGCCCGCAATGCCTGTTGATGGTGAACGCAAAGTTCCAGAATGGGCTTTGTTACAACGCCAATTACTAGATGAAATGTCTGATGCTTGCGTACTTTTCTACAATAAGTATTTTGACGAACGAGGGTATTTTCTCTGTTATGAGCGATGGGGTGCTAATGATGGTCCTGATGACGCTATTGAGAACCTGAATAACTGGCCCCAACTTCATGCACTTGGTGGAAAGGAGGTCGTGAAAGATCTCTATACCCATGGTTGGGAGGGGCATTTGCGGCAGTTTACCCAAGCAAAGACATCTCAAATTGAGATTGCGCGCGATGGTATGTTGTATAAGGAATTCAACGTTCAATTTGATTGGCAACATCTTGCTGAGGAGCTTACTGTTTTCAATGTTATGCCAGCATCTGATCCTTATAATCAGGCAAATACCAAGCGTATTCGGCGGTTTGCTGGCCTGTATATGGGCGAAGATGAAGCTGCTCAGAATTGGGACCCAAAACATAAAATCATCAAGAGTATGATGAATGGAAGTAGAGGCCCGATGTTGCGCGATGCGACGGCGTTGGACTGGGCGGGTGAATATTTTGAGGTTGGTGATCGTTTTTTCATGGAGCATGGGGAAACCACATATGAAGAAACATTAGACCATTATCGGGAGTACACAGAAGTTGTAGGCGATCATCCGCTGAACCTTTTATCAACAACATTGGCTCTGAACGCTTTTATGTTAACGCAAGAGCCGAAGTATAAAAAATGGCTCTTGGAATATGTAGATGCCTGGGCTGAGCGTGCTGAAAAAAATGATGGTATTTTGCCATCAAACATTGGACTCGATGGTGAAATCGGATCGGCTACCAATGGTAAATGGTATGGGGGAACATATGGTTGGGGATTCAGCCCGATTGACACAACAACAGGTGAACGCGTTAACCGAAATCGAGTTTTGCGGACGATAGTCGGATTTTTTAATGCCTACCTTTTGACGGGCGAAGATAAATATCTTCAGACATGGCGGCGATTGCTAGACGAAATCAATGCGCAAAAGCGTACTCAAAACGGTATATTGCAAACACCGACACAATATGGCGATGACGGGTGGTATGGGTGGAAAGATGGCTTGAATGAGTCCAACCGCTTAGATATCTGGTGGTTTTCCATGAAAAAAAGTGACCGTAAACTTGCACCGGATCATCCATGGATTGCCTTTCTTGAAGGACGAAATGAGGCGTGGCCGGTCCAAGCATTGCGACAAGACATTAGTCAAGTTGTCAGGTGCGTTGATAGCATTCATGAGGATACTTCAACACCCGATTCTCGTCTTGCCGATGGCGTCTTAAAATCAAATCCAGCTACTATAACTGCGCTGATGCACCAGACGATGGGGGCAATTCATATTGGTCGTCCAGCATGGTCTAAATCCTCGGCTTATATAGGTGGGTCTCCACTTTATGCTCGCGTTCGCCATTTCGACCCAGAGCGTAAACGTGCTGGACTGCCTGAAGATATGGCTGCACTAGTTACAGAAATGACTGATGATATGACGGCGCTTATCATTGTGAACACAGGAATGGTTTTTGATCGAGACATTGTCATTCAAGGTGGCGGTTATGGTGAGCACCAAATCAACTCGATCACGGTGAATGGAGAATCCAAGAAGGTTGATCAGTCGTATCTTAGACTTAAAGTACCAGCGCATTCTAGCATCACAATTCAGATGCAGATGTCGAGATATAAGAATAGTCCAACACTATTGTTTCCGTGGGATAGATAAACCAGACCTATTGCTCTTCTATGTGTTTGAGGAGTGAAGGAATGCAGGGGTTATCGTTATTTTTTTTCCAAACAATATGTAGCTCAACTGGATAATGGGAAGGCAGTTCTAGTGGCCGGTATTCCACGTTCGAAAATTTCAATACACTCGCTGCCTCTGGCACAATAGCCGCTCCTAGATTTGCATGTACGAGAGATAGCATTGTGTGTATCTGACTCATGTATTGGGTAAATATTGGTTCTACATTCGCGCGTTCAAAGTGTTTGTTCAACATGTCATGAAAATACCCAGCGCGTTGTGGAGTATACATGATGAAATTAGAAGCGTGAAAGTCCTGAAGCGTCAATGTCTCTTTGCTTGCTTTAGGGTCGCTAGCGGGAATGGCTGCAATAAGTTTTTCTCGAAGTATGCGGCGCTTTTCATACCCTTTTAAATTGAAGCGACCTCTTAATAATCCTATATCGACCTGTCCAGATTCAAGAGCTTGTATCTGGTCGCTTGTAATCATTTCTCTCAAGATAAGTTGGGTGCTTGGAAGTTTCGAGCAGCAAACATCTATAAGGTGAGGGAGATAGCTGTATCCTGAAGCTGCGGTGAAACTAATGGCCAAATTGCCAACTTCACCTGAAGCAACACGTTTGGCTATTGCGGCGGCATCCTGTGAAATTCTAAGAATGTGTTTGGCTTCAACCAAAAAGCGTTTCCCTGCAGGAGTCAGCTTTACAGAACGGCTAGTTCTATCAAAAAGAGGTGTTCCTAGAACTCGTTCTAACACTTGCACCTGTCTGCTGACAGGTGGTTGCGTCATGTTGAGGCGTTCTGCACCTCGTCCAAAATGCATTTCCTCGGCGACTGCAACAAAACATCTTAGTTGACTGAATTCAAACATAGAACTGTCCTTAGTGCCGGTTGTTTCTAACGAGAAAAACCGGCTTCAAACTGCATATTCAGACAGTTGTGAGATTAGGAAACTTTGTCAATGAGAAGTTTTAGGCGTTGTATTTGATCTTCATTTAGGTCGGTGAGGGGGCTGCGTACTGGGCCGGCGGGGCGACCTATAGCTTTCATTCCGGCCTTCACAATCGATACAGCGTAGCCTTTGCCTTCATTGCGCAGTGCTATATAAGGTAGAACGAAAGTTTTAAGTCCTTCCATAATGGTGTCATGATCTTTAGCGCGAACAGCTTTATAGAACTTCGTTGCGAAACTTGGCACAAAGTTGAAAATCGCTGACGAATAAGTCGTCACACCCATTTCTAGGTAAGCTGGGGCAAAAGTTTCGGCTGTTGGTAGGCCGCCAATATATGTCAATCTATCTCCCATGCGCGCATAGATACGCATCATAAGTTCTATGTCTCCAACGCCATCTTTAAAGCCGATAAGATTGGGGTTGCGATCGCAGAGTTTATCAAGCGTAACTTCGTCGATGACCCCGTTATCGCGATTGTAAACTATGACACCTAATTTTGTAGAGCGGCAGACAGCTTCTATGTGATCATAGAGACCTTGTTGACCTGCAAACATGAGATAGGGTGGTAAAAGCAAGATACCGTCAGCGCCTGCCTTTTCAGCATTTTGTGCCAAATCTGTCGCGATCGCTGTTCCGTAACCACAACCAGCGATAACAGGTGTTTTTCCGCGAACGACATCGACGGTTGCGCGAACGATCTTGTCGACCTCTTCCGGCCTTAAGGAGAAAAACTCTCCCGTTCCACCGGCAGCAAAAACTCCGGAGAGTTCATGTGATAGCATATATTCGCAGTGTTCTTTATAGGCAGTACTATTGAAATGCCCAGCCTCATCAAAGTGAGTAACGGGAAATGAGAGTAGGCCAGATCCTAATACGTGCGCCATTTCACGCGGAGAAGCATTGTGCATCGTCAATCCTTAAATGAAATTTCTAATCATAATAAGGACATTAGCTTTGAAAATTGTATGTCGTCTAACGCCAATATGTTATCAATTCATTCAATTATTGTATTAATCAGGCAGTTGTTTCGTTTGATAGTTCGATGCTGAAATTGAATGGATCCATAGTGTTTTAGCTGTTTTTCTTTTGCTGTCAGTGTTTATTTTGAATCAAATAACTATGGGAGGAAATAAAAATGTCTAGGGATATACAACAAAGAGGGTCGCTTAAACCATCATGGCTTTCCAGTGTGTCATGTGCAGGCTTAACGTTGGCATTAGTATCAGCTTCATTGCCTGTGGCGAATGCACAAAATGTCTATGTTGCCGCTGAAGAAGATGCTCCAAAGCAATTGGAGACAATTGTCGTAACAGGCTTTCGTAAAAGCCTAGAAGAATCGCTAGATCTAAAACGAAATACCGTCAATTCAACTGAGAGCATTGTCGCTGAGGATATGGGGAAAATGCCGGATCTCAATCTGGCTGAGTCAATCCAACGTGTGCCGGGCGTCGCTATTTCACGTGAAGGTGGTGAAGGGCGTCAGGTAACTTTACGTGGCTTGGGACCTCAGTTCACGCGCACGACGCTAAATGGCATGGAGGTTCCGGCTTCCTCTGATGGTTTGGATTCATCGGGTGGCTTGAATGGTAGTCGCGCGTTTGATTTTAACGTTTTTTCTTCTGAGCTTTTTAACAGGATAGATATTCAAAAATCTTCAAAAGCTTCCACAGAAGAAGGTGGAATTGCTGGGACGGTCGACCTTTACACGCCAAGGCCTTTCGACAAGCCGGGTTTCAACGTCTCCGGTGGTGTGAAAATGGGTTATAACGATCTAACCGAAGAAATGGATCCGCGTGGTTCAGTTATAATATCAAATACTTTTGGTGATACTTTCGGTATCATCGGTTCACTTGCTTACACGCAGCGAACAGTACGTCAGGAAGGGTTTGGTTCTGTTCGTTGGCAGAGTCCATCTAACAATGGGCGCACATGGGCAGATACATCTGCAACCGTTGTAAATGGTACTATTGCGGAGGGGCGCACGCTTGATGATGTAATGGCACCCCGCCTGCCGCGTCTGGATTATTTTGGAAATGACCAAGAGCGTATTGGTGGGGCAGTTGCACTACAATATCGTCCAACTGCAAATATGGATTTTGTGCTTGATGTGGTTCATTCAGAACTTGAGAACTATCGCGATGCATACAATCTTATGGGCCAATTCCGTAACTTGTTTGATTCTATAACGCCTGTTGAGGTAAGTATTTCGGAAGATGGTAAGTCTCTAACTTCCGGTACATTCGACAATGTTGTGCTTCGTGTAGAAAACCGATTGACGGAATCAACAACGAAGTTTGATCAGCTCGCTTTTAATGGTGATATCGACCTAGATGACAACAAGTCTATACATTTTATTCTTGGTGCGTCTGAATCTGATTTTCGTGTTGAACAATATCGCTTCAATCTAACTGCCATTGAAGGCACGACGATGGGTTTTAACTTTACTGGCGATGAGAATTTCCCATCTCTAACATATGGGTTTGATGTTACCGATCCGAGTAATTTTGGATTCACGGGTCCGACTATTCGTGCAAATGATGTGAAACGTAAAAATGTGACGGCGGGATTGGATTTTACCTGGGAGATTGGGGCATCTAATCTTAAAGCGGGCGTTATCTTCAACGATCGTGAAATTGATACGTTGACATCGAACGTGGTCGAGCGAACTGAACCGACTTCGCTTGATGGATTGACAACTCTGCTGCCCGTTTCAAACTTTGGAGAAGGCATTGCTTCAGGGGGGATCCCAGGTAATTTTGTCGTGGCTGACTATGATGCAACAATTGCCGCATATCAGTTGGGCCCTTGGGTGCCTGATGCTGTGGATGGTGGAACGTTCAATATCCAAGAAAAAACTCAAGGCGCTTATGTTGAGTTTAGCGCTGAGGCTGAACTTCTTGGTCGTCCGCTAAGGTCTAATGCTGGGGTGCGGGTTGTTGAGACTGAAATTACTTCCGCAGGTTCAGTTCCAACGGGTGAGGGGGACGTCGCTGTAAGCGTTACAAACAGCTTCACAACTGTTCTGCCGTCTACCAATTTCGCTTGGGAGTTGTCGGATGACGTTCAAATGCGCTTAAATATGGGGCGTACTATGAGCCGTCCCGGATTAGGCGCGCTATCACCTACATCCACATATTCAGGTGTGAATGGAACATTGAGTGGTGGTAACCCATTCTTGGATCCGATTCTGTCAAATCAGATTGATATTGGAGTGGAGTGGTATTTTGCTCCGGAATCTGTTTTGGCTGCTACATTATTCTACAAAGATATTGATGGTTTTGTAGCAACTTTCTCCGAATCCGGTCGTGTCGATGCTATTTTTGCGGATCTCATTTTGACAGATGTTGAGTATGATGCTGCCACATGGGTTAACCCAATAAATGATGATTACATTATTTCTCGGCCGCTCAATAATGATGGGTCCGAGTTGACCGGATTTGAATTGGCCTATCAGCAACCATTCACTTTCATGCCCGGCGCGCTGTCAAATTTAGGTGTTCAGGCGAACTATACGTATGTTAAATCTGAATCTGAATATGGTCAGGGGGCATCAGCACTTACTGCACCTTTGATTGGACTATCTGAGCACTCATGGAATGCGACTGTCTATTATGAGACAGAGGTTTATGGTGGACGTCTCTCAGCAAATGGTCGTTCAGAATATAACACGACTGTTCCTGGCCGAAACGGGAGTGCCGAAGAAGCTACAGATGGATCAGTTAACATCGATGCCTCTGCCTTCTGGAATATCAACGATTTCGTCACCTTAACTTTTGAAGCCATTAATTTGACCGACGAAGACGAGCGATTGTTTGTAACGGGTGACGGAAGCCAAGATCTGGTTCGTGAATATAACCACACAGGACGTCAGTTCTTTGTCGGTGCGCGTATGCAGTTCTAAAACTTCCACGTTAACTAAGGGTAGGCTTCCAATCGTTCAGCCTGCCCTTATTTTTTTGAATCAAGGAGTTTTGAATGATTTGCGGTACACACTATATTGATGGTCAATGGGTTGCGTCTTCCGATACCTTTGTGTCCCATACTTTGACAGGGAAGGCGAATTCGTTTTCCATTGGTTCAGCAATAGAGGTAGATCAAGCCGTTCAAGCTGCTGAAAAAGCATTTGAGAAATTTGCTCAATCGACGCGCGAAGATCGCGCACTTTTTTTGATTGAAATATCGACACAGATTAAAGCTCGAATAGCCGACATTGTCGCAATTGCGATGGATGAGACAGGATTACCTGAAGCACGATTGATTGGTGAGTGTGCTCGTACGACCGGACAATTAGAACTATTTGCAGAAACAATTCGCGACGGACATTATCTAGATAGGCGGCATGATCCTGCATTGCCTGAAAGAAGCCCTTTACCTCGCCCTGATTTGAAATTGATTCAAAGACCTGTGGGCCCTGTTGCCGTATTTGGTGCGTCGAATTTTCCGTTGGCGTTTTCAGTGGCAGGCGGAGATACTGCATCTGCTCTTGCTGCAGGTTGTCCGGTGGTTGTAAAAGGACATTCTGCTCACCCGGGCACAAGCGAAATGGTGGCGAAGGCCATAGCGACAGCGATTGAGATATGTGGGCTACCCACAGGGGTGTTTTCTCTCTTGCAAGGAGACAATCGGGAATTAGGCACTAGCTTGGTCAAACATCCGTTGGTCAGTGCTGTCGGGTTTACCGGTTCGCTTCGCGGGGGGCGTGCTTTGTATGATTTATGTGCTGCTCGGCCCAATCCTATCCCATTTTTCGGAGAGTTAGGGGCGGTAAACCCTGTCTTTGTCCTTCCAAATGCCAATGTGCTACAAGCAGGTGAACTTGGTTCCACTTGGGCTAATTCTGTTACAATGGGTGTTGGTCAATTTTGTACAAACCCGGGTGTTGTTTTTGCACTCGATACGCCGGACCTTGATGAATTCATCGACGCAGCTCTGATTGTCATGGAGGATTTTAGCTCTCAAAATATGCTAACGGAAGGCATGGCCAAGGCTTATGATGCGGCATGTCAGAAAGTGTCTTCTTTCGAGGGGGTCGAAGTTAAGCTTCAAACGGGCAATTCGTCTCGTAAGGTTGGAGCGCAGCTTTATACGACAACGGGGAGATACTGGCAGGCTGAACCGGAAATACATGATGAAGTGTTTGGCCCTTGTGGTATTATTGTACGCGTCCAAGATGAAGGCGAACTTATTGATATCGCTAGAAATTTAGTCGGGCAACTCACGTGTACGCTACATCTTGGTGAGGAGGATGCCTTGCTTGCAAAGGCACTGATGCCCATTCTCGAACGCAAGGCCGGCCGTATTTTAGTGAATGGATTTCCAACAGGTGTAGAAGTTTGCGACTCTATGGTGCATGGGGGGCCTTATCCGGCCTCCACTAACTTTGGGGCTACTTCTGTGGGAACAATGTCGATTCGTCGTTTCTTACGCCCAGTTTGTTTCCAAAATATGCCTTCAGAGCTTCTTCCAAGGGAAGTGTTTGACTAGAGCTTAAGCCATAATGTGTCTTGAGTGTTGATAGTGTCTCATGGTTTTGTGTGAAAACTTCAATGCAGCTCGTGTGTTTCTGTGTTTGTTGAGCTGTGTTGATAACGAAGTTGCCAAGGTTTTTGAAAATTTTGTCGATCTAGATGGTCGCTGTGCCGGCAAATGAGGATCTAAGGGAAGCTGAGCATTGATGAGGCATAGGGATAACTAATTTAAATCTTCTATTTATTGATAGCTTGACTCTTTATCGGGGTTGGAACAAAAGTAGAACATATGAATGTTTTAGCTTTTATACCTGACCGTTCTGAGTCATCCAAAGTGCTACCTCTAAAGGCAGAGGAAGAAGCTGTTTTCCCATTTGGTTTGGGGCAAAAAGGTCTGCATGAGTGCGCGGAAAAAAACTATGGAGACATGAGTGCGCTGACTGGGTTTGTGTTGGCAAATATAGAGCCTAAAAGTGCAATACTCTGGGTGAAACAATATAAGTTTGTTCAAGAGCATGGCCGAGCCTTACCAAGCGGTGTGGAGCTATTCAACAATAAGAAATCACATTGGATGCATGTTGTTGTTTCTAAACCTATAGATGCATTATGGGCGATTGAAGAGGGATTAAAATCTAGCGCTTTAGACCTTGTGATTGGTGAAGTTGAAGAAGCTGACTTTACTGCAACGCGTCGATTGAAACTGGCAAGTGAACGCTATGGTGTTCCTGTTGTTTTGCTTATGCCTCACACACGTGAGGGGATTAGCGCATGTGATGCACGTTGGCGCATTAATTCACAGCCCTCCGCCTTTAATTCTTATGATGCCAAAGCCCTAGGTTCACCGTGTTGGAGAGTTGTCTTGGAGAGATGTCGATCAGCACCGTCACGGGCGGGGGAAGCATTTAATTTGGAGTATGATGATGAAGCGCTATCTTTACGTGTGGCTCCCTATGTGGCCACTGGATCGGTTGCGCCGCAAGAAATCTCGTCAGTTAAAGGACAAACCGAAAAAATCAGGCAAAACGGTTAAACGTATTCCTTTTGTTTTGGTCGAAAAAGGCCGGCATGGCATTGAAGTTGTTGCAGCTAATGAAGCGGCGCAAAGCCGAAATATATATTCTGGCTTAGCGTTTACAGATGCACGTGCACGTACGCCTGATCTGGTGTTTGAGGAGATTGATAGAGTAGCTGATAGAAATGCACTGCAAAAACTGGCTGATTGGATGGTACGTTTTTCTCCACGTGTTAGTACTGATGGAAATGATGCGATCGTTATGGAAATAACCGGACTTGATCATTTGTTTGGTGGAGAAGCTAAACTTATGGAGCGGATTAGGGCGTGTTTACAGACAAATGGTTATATATCTCAAATTGCAATAGCGGGTACATTTGGGGCGGCGAATGCACTTGCGCGATATCGTATAAATATTGGTGATGTGTTTGTTTCTCAATTGGGTCATGAAAAACAAGATTTAGCAGACCTTTCGGTAAAAGCTTTGCGGTTGTCAGATAAGACAGTTCAGCTTTTGCGTAAATTCGGACTCACTCGCATAGATCAGCTTTATGGGTTAGACCGAAAAGCGCTGACGCGGCGGTTTGCATCACGTGAAGCAGCTGATGCTGTGGTATTAAGGCTCGATCAAGCGTTGGGGATACGTCATGAGCCGATCAAACCTGTAATAGCTGAACCTGAATGGGCTATGCGGATGTCATGCCCAGAACCTGTGGCCGCGCAAGACGGTGTGGAATACGCGCTAGACCACCTTTTATCTCAACTTTGTCATAAGCTCGATATGCATGGTGTGGGCGCTCGCGATTTTTGCCTTTATGCCTTTGGTGTTGATGGTAAATGTTCACATATCAGCGCATCATCGGCGAGTGCTGTGCGTGATGCAAATCATATTAGGCGATTGTTGAAAGAACATGTTGAAACGATCAATCCGGGCTTTGGAATTGATCTTTTTATGTTGTCAGCAGCACGTATTGAAGGTCTGGATCATGATGCGAAGCCTCTAGCGGCTGACATGGTCGGGGGATTTGATGAAGAGGCTTTTATACGTCTGGCAGATAGGCTTGCTGTCCGCTTAGGCGAAAAAGCTGTGCAAATGCCAATATTCCATGAAAGTCATGTGCCAGAGCGATCTGAAAGCTTCTCACAATTTGCAACGCATTTGATGGAAGCAAGGAGCTTATCTCGCGCAATGGGACCTAGACCCTTACGCATGTTTGAAATGCCCGAGCATGTTGAAGTTATGGCTGAAGTTCCAGATGGGCCACCTGCACGTCTTATATGGCGGCGAGTCATGCGTAAGATTGTGCGGGCGGATGGACCAGAGCGCATTGCGCCGGAATGGTGGAAGCTTTCAGAAAAAGGTGCACGGGCGCGCGACTATTACCGCATTGAAGATGAAGAGGGGTGTCGCTACTGGATTTATCGTCATGGTCTTTACGATGATAATCGCGGGGGACCACCGCAATGGTATATGCATGGAGTATTTGCGTGACTCCGCAATATGCCGAATTGGCTGTCACGACGAATTTTTCTTTCTTGCGGGGTGCCAGTCATGCTGAAGAATTTGTTGCACAGGCCAAAAATTTAGGATTATCGGCGATTGGTATCGCAGATCGCAATACGTTGGCGGGTGTGGTGCGGGCGCATGTTGCAGCCAAAGAACATGGTGTGCGTTTGCTCATCGGTGCGAGGTTGGACCTCACAGATGGTATAAGTCTTTTATGTTACCCAACAGACCGGGCTGCTTATGGGCGTTTGTCACATCTATTATCAGATGGGAAAATGCGCGCACCGAAAGGGGAGTGTCATATCTCCTTGGAGAATGTGATTGCGTATGCTGATGGACAAGTTTTTATTGTTATTCCTCCAATGCAGCCAGATGCTGTTTTTGAAGAAAAATTGCAAATATTGATGGAAAAATTTGCTTCCTCTTTAGAGGGGAGCAGTCCATCTCCCGATAAAAAAATCTATATGGCGCTTATCCATCAATATGGCGGTAAAAATCGTGAAAGATTGGCGCAAATAGCTGCCTTGGCATCCAAGTATAATTTGCCTCTTATTGCGACAAATAATGTGCTTTATCATGTTTCAAGCAGGCGACCGCTGCAGGATATTCTCACTTGTATTCGAGAGCATGTTTCGCTTGAGGACGCTGGGTATTTACTAGAGCCTAATGCTGAGCGTCATCTCAAATCTCCCTCAGAAATGGTGCGCCTTTTCCATGGTTTTAAAGAGGCGATTGAGCATACGCAGAAGATTGTCGAAGCGTGTCAATTCTCCCTTGATGAGTTGCGATATGAATATCCAGATGAGCCTGTCCCGCGAGGGAAAACGCCTCAAGAGCATTTGATTGATATAGCGTGGAAGGGAGCTGAATGGCGTTATCCAGAAGGTGTGCCTGAGAAGGTCCAAAAATCTTTAAATTACGAGCTTGGCCTTATCGGAGAGCTGCATGTTGCGCAGTATTTTTTGACTGTGCATGACATTGTGAAATGGGCACGTGAACAGGAAATATTGTGTCAGGGACGGGGATCTGCGGCTAATTCAGCTGTATGTTATTGCCTCGGAATTACGAGTGTGGATCCTAAGGTCAATGATTTGCTGTTTGATCGTTTCTTATCTCGTGAACGTAAAGAGCCGCCTGATATTGACGTAGATTTCGAACACGAGCGCCGTGAAGAAGTTATCCAATATGTTTATGAGCGTTATGGTCGCCATCGCGCTGCACTTACCGCGACAGTTATTAGTTATCGGCCTCGTTCTGCTGTGCGCGAGGTCTGCAAAGCTTTTGGCTTGAGCGAGGACGTGGCAACAGCACTTGCAAAAACAAACTGGGGTGCATACGGCAAAACAATCTCTGATAAACAGGCCGGTGAGAGTGGGCTTGATCCGCGTAATGAAACTATTCAGCGTGTTTTGCATTTCACACGGCAATTAATTGGTTTTCCTAGACATTTATCTCAGCATGTTGGGGGATTTGTACTGACGCAGGGGCCTTTGGTGGAGACTGTGCCCATTGGTAATGCGGCTATGGATGAGCGCACATTTATTGAATGGGATAAGGACGACATTGATGCGCTCGGCATTATGAAAGTCGATATTCTAGCACTGGGCATGCTAAGCTGTATCCGAAAATGCTTTGATATGCTGCGGCTTTATAAGGGGTTAGAGTATAATCTAGCGACAGTACCTCAAGATGACCCAGCTGTTTATGATATGTTGTGTAAGGCAGATAGTGTCGGTGTGTTTCAGGTCGAAAGCCGTGCGCAAATGAGTATGTTGCCGCGCCTAAGACCAAGAGTTTTCTATGATTTAGTGATTGAGGTTGCGATTGTCCGTCCTGGTCCTATTCAGGGGGATATGGTGCATCCTTATTTGCGACGCAGGAAGCGCATTGAGACTGTTCGTTATCCATCTCCTGCGCCTGAGCATGGTCCGCCGGATGAGTTGGAGAATATTTTGAAGCGGACATTGGGTGTGCCGCTGTTTCAAGAACAAGCCATGCAAGTGGCAATTGATGCAGCCAAATTCACACCTGATGAAGCAAATGGTTTGCGTAAAGCTATGGCGACGTTTCGGCGTAATGGCACGATGGGACTATATGAGGATAAATTTATAAACGGCCTCACCAATCGTGGATATAAACCAGATTTTGCGCAGGCTTGTTTTAATCAAGTTAAAGGCTTTGGAGATTATGGTTTCCCCGAAAGCCATGCAGCGAGTTTTGCTTTGCTTGTCTATGTTTCTTCATGGCTTAAATGCCATCATCCAGAGGTGTTTTGCGCTGCGATTTTAAATTCACAACCTATGGGGTTTTATGCACCAGCTCAACTTGTTCGAGACGCGCGCGAGCATGATGTAGAGGTGCGTCCGCCTGATGTGAATTATTCTGATTGGGATAGTCTTTTGGAGCCTAAGGAAGATGGGACATTCGCAGTGCGTCTTGGGCTAAGACAGATTGAAGGTTTAAGCGAAACACACATTCAAACTCTTATGGATAGGCGTCAAGATGGTTATTATACACCTGAAATATTACGCCAGCGGACAGGGTTGCCGCGTGGGGCATTAGAGCGATTAGCAGCTGCGGATGCGTTTCGTTCTATGGGGTTAGATAGGCGTGAAGCTCTATGGGCTATTCGGGGGCAAACACAAGAGGCTCCTTCTGAGCTGTTTGCGTGTTCTGCTACGAAAGAACAGGGTCGCGAGGCAGAAGTCAAACTTCCTGAAATGCCAATGTCTGAGCATGTGATCCAAGATTATCATGCAACGCGATTATCTTTAAAGGCCCATCCAGTTTCATTCCTGCGGGAGCGGTATTCAAGAATGGGGATTCGTACAACTAAGGAAATATACGAATTGCGCAGTGGGTCGCGTGTGATGGTGGGCGGTGTTGTGCTTGTCCGTCAACGCCCAGGAACAGCTTCTGGAGTTGTATTTGTGACGTTGGAAGATGAAACAGGTGTGGCTAATCTTATTGTGTGGCCTAAAGTGATGGAACGTTTTCGTCCTATTGTGATGGGGGCATATCTGATTGCGGTAAAAGGGCGTGTGCAAACTGCAGATAATGTGACGCATATTTTGGCCGAAGAAATCATAGACCGCACACTTGATCTGGAATTTCTGACTGAAGACTCTCAGTATGTTCAATCCAAAGGAGGTGAGGGTAAAGCTTGGCCTGTCTATGCTTTAAAATCTGAAGCTGCACGTCATCCCCGTAATGTTAGAGCGATCCCAACAAGTCGTGATTTTCATTAGTCAAAATTATCTTTTTAATAATGAAAAAACAGGCAGCGTTAGATAAGATTAATCTAGTCTTTGGACGGGAAAGGAATTTAACCAACGAGAAAATTACTGCCACTTATTCAGGCCGGCGTCCTAACGGCATAAAAGCATGCTGGCGTAGCAATTAGTAATTTCCTCAGACATTACTGCAAGTGAAGTTGGTTAGGGTTCATTTTTTTGAGTTGTAATTTGAGTAAATTTCATTCACTGGTCTTTTGGTTTTGTGATTCTAATAATCTTAGTTCTAAGTAGGAGATATTTTTTGTCTACGGAACATACTAAACGAGGTGCGCGTAAAGCAGGTGATGCTTTCATAGGTAATGTGATCAGTCGTATCCGTATTCGTAAAGATTCATTGGGGCCAAGTACCTCTACTATCGCAGATTATGTTTTAGGTCATGCCAATGCTGTTGTGGGAATGTCTGTGACAGAACTAGCTGAGGCGACTGGCACCAGTGAGGGGAGTGTCATCAATCTTTGTCGGCAATTAGGTTTATCTGGGTTTCAGCAGCTAAAACTTAGTTTGGCTCAAGAAGTTGTAAGACCAGTTCAATTTATTCATGAAGATCTGCAGCCAAGTGATGATACATCCACTGTTTGCCAGAAGATGTTTCACGCAGGTAGCGAGGCATTACGAGAAACACTTTCAATTTTAGACCCAGATGCCATTTCTATGGCTGTAGATGTCATCAGATCCGCTGACCGTGTAGAGATATATGGGATTGGATCTTCAGCTCCAATCGCAGAGGATGCGCAGTATAGAATGTTGCGTATAGGGCTTGATGCTAAGGTCGTGGTTGATAGTCACATTCAAGCAATCAGTGCGTCACGAACAGGGCCAAATGTTGCAGTTCTGACTATATCACATTCTGGCTCTACACATGAGACTTTGGCAGCAACGCGCCTAGCTAGAGATGCTGGTGCAAAAACAATTATTATAACTAATTTCGCAAGCTCGCCTTTGCAGGCTTATGCTGACGTCAAACTTTACACGATGGCTCGAGAAACCAAATTTCGTTCCGAGGCTATGACAAGTCGTATTGCTCAACTTTGTATCCTTGATGTTCTTATAGCAGCGCTTGCGTTGGATGATTATGAGCGCGCTACGACAGTTTTGCGGCAAACTTCAGAAGTCTTATCCATTAAAAGATTTTGAGCGTATCGAGTATATTTTGAAAGAAAATGGAAGGTGTAGGGGAGGCTAAGATTGAATGCATCCCAAATGCTTTGGCACCTGCAATATCTGTTACCGGATTGTCACCAAACATAACGACTTCACTAGACTCTAAGTCTATTGATTTGCACCCTTTGTCGAAGATAATTTGAGAAGGCTTACCAATAATTTCTAATTCCACCGAGGATAAATCAATGCATGCCCCGAGTGCAGCTAATAAAGCACCGGTTTCTGGTTTTACTCGACCATCTACCCCAGGATGCGTAAGGTCAGGGTTGCTGATTATTAACCGCGCTCCGTTTAAAATAGCATTTACAGCACGTTCGAGCCGTTGGTAATTAAAGCGCGTATCACGCATGAGTATCACGAGGTCGACATCCTCATTTTCTAAGGTTAATCCATGCGCGCGCGCAGCGGCGCGCATACTCAAACTCCCTAGGACGAGTGTACGTTTAGATTCTAATTCAACTGCTCGTTTGATGGATTCAATGCCTGCTAAAATAATCTGTTCGCTTCGCATAAATATGCCAGATTTTTGAAGTACGTATTGAAACTCTGCAATGGTATTTGAAGAATTATTAGAAACAATTGCTGTTCTTGCGTGATTAAACCGTAAGAATTTCTCTGCGCTCGGTACTATGCTGTTCTCAATAGCGCAGCAACCATCCCAATCTACTAGATAACCTTTGGCTTCAAGAATGGCTTGTTTATTGGCCCTTCCAAGGTGCTGTTCACCTCCATTTGTCATCTGATTCCCTCCTTTGATATTTCTGCCTATTTAAGTGAGTAAAACTCAACATACAAGCAATTTTTAATTGAGCTATATTCACATAAATTTTACAAAAAGAACATCGGAGCGTCATGTAAGCGCTGTAATTGCGGAGTTGCGGCCATGTGTTTTGAGTGAATTTGAGTGTCGAGAGATGCTGGGGCCGTTGGATTTAAAGGGGCAACAGAGGGACTATTGCTATGAAATCGAACACATACAAATTTAAAAGACGCTTTGCGTTTGGGGTGGGGGCATTATTGGCGACGACAGCTATGCCACTTAATGCATTGGCAGATGATGCTGACGATAGTGGGCGTCAAGAAACAATTCGTGTTGAAGGCCAGTTAATCGATACTGAAGTTAGTGATATCGCATTGGATATGGTGAAGTTTGGGACGCAAGTTCAGCTCATCAGTGATTTGGAAATTGAAACAGGTGGTTTCACTAACTTTGGAGAGCTGGCAGCTGGTCTTATCCGTGGTGCAAATATCGGATACTCACCGGATGAAGGTGAGTTCACTGTTCGGATCGATGGAGGCACAGACCGAGACACTCTGCTTTTGGTTGATGGTGTGCCGTATTTTGACCGAAGTTCTCCACTTGAAGATCTGTGGCCTGCAACAGCAATAGATCCGCGGATGATTTCTGGTGTTGAAGTTTACCGTGGTGGTAACAGTTTATACTTTGGGTCAAATGGTGGATTGGGTGTCGTAAGTGTAAAGACCAAAGAACCGGATGGCACAAAAAAAGGTGAATTGGGTTTCTATTTCGGATCTTTCGAAACACGTGAGCTTTACGGCAACTTTTCGTTCCCATTGGATAAAGCCGGCAAGCATAGTGTCCTTGTATCTGGGCGGTCGTATGAATCAGATGCGCATGAATTGTTTAGCACAGAAGCTTATTCAGATAACGTGATTGCACTTGGGGGAAAGCATGAGTTCCCTTATAGTTACAACAGCTTAGGTTTGAAATATCTCTGGCAAATTGCTGAGGATACAGAGTTTCGCGCTGGTGCAAGTTACGCCACGATTGATTTTCGAGATTCATTTCCAAACTCGACTGTTTTTCAGCCAAACTACACGGAATTCCCGATTTATAATGCGTCTTTTAAGCATCGTTTCAATGAAAAGCTTAAGTTAGAAGTCGAAGGACATTACCAAGACCCGCGTTTGCAAAATAGTGAAGTTGATGCCCAAATATGTCAGATTCCGCGTTTGACAGATTTGCCATCAGACATTGAAGCGCAGGCGCGTGCCGGAGGAATTACATCCTTTTCAACTGCCGCAGAATACGAAGCGTTTGCCGCGACTATTCCTGGGCTTGCTGCTGGGTGTGTGACTAACCCATATGGTGCAGCTGGGAGTGCCAGTGACGATAACTTGAATGGGGGAAGTAGCTTCTACATAAACAATGACCCTAATAGTCCATTCTTTAATCAAGCTTATGGGACGCAAGAAAATCCTTTCCCGATTGGTGCACCGATTGGATATGTGGTCCAATCATCGGCTAATTTCGGTGATGGTGGTCTGACGAAAGGTTTTGGTGAAACAGATCAGCGTACGAGTGGATATGAAGACATGGGAATTAACGCCCGTGCCACATATACAATTAATGATTATGTAGAAATTGTTGGTGGTGTGCAAAACACAACATACAGAGACAATTCTGATGCTCAGTTTGGAGTGAAGGATACAACACTCTCTAGCACGGGTGTTTATGGTGATTTGCGTTTATCTCTTCCTGTGCTCGCTGGATTAAGTACATCATTTGCAGCGCGTCAGGATTTCAACGATAGCTTTAGTGACCAATCGGTTTACAAATTTGGTCTGCGTCAGGACTTTGGTGCTGGTGTTTATGCGCGTGCAAGCGGTGGAACGTCATACAGTTTGCCGAAAATCGATGAGATTGGTGCTTTTGGTTCAAATGCAAATTTAAATCCAGGGCTTGATCCACAGGAGGTTGAAGCGCTGAACATAGGTGTAGGTATCGACCGCGACCTTTTCGGCGGGACTATGAATATCGAATTGGGATATTTTGATACGACAATCAACAATTTGTTCTCGAGTCGGTCTGTTGGTTCAGTCTGTCTTGAGTACGCAAATGATCTTGCGACCCCAATTCAGACAGGCTTGGTCAATAGTACGGATGCGATTGTACGAAATCGTGCCAATATCATTCCGCCAGACTCATTCTGTTCGACAGCTGTATCTTTAGGGTTGGAAGATTCTGCATCTGTGGCTGTGAACACCAAGAATGAGCAAGACATTTCAGGTATAACTGTCGATGTTGCGTTTGATTTCGACAAATGGAATGCAGACATCACTTTCACAAAAATGGAATCTCTGGAAAACAATCCAGTATATGGCGTCCTAGCTAGACTTGATGGAACGACTGAAAATTTAGACTTTGTTGTTCCTGGCGATGCAGGAAGTGCCATGACGCGTCAATCTGCGGAGCGTCCTGAATGGTCCTTGTCTGGATTGATTAGTTATACGCCAACGGAAAATTGGACTTTTTCATTAAACCCGCGTTTCCAAGGGCCTGAATGGGCTTACGCAGGTACTTCACTTGCACGGCTGGTCGATGAGAATGGCAATCGTGTTGTTGAAGACATGAATTTCGGTGACTACTTTGTTCTAAATGGTTCGATGCAATACCAATGGGGTGATGAAAACCAACACCGTATATTGGTGCGGGGCGTGAACTTGCTGGATGAAGATTATTTCGAACGAGCTTCTGGTGGTGCTGGATACTCAAGAGATAGAGCCGTTGTTCGAGGTGAAGTCGGACCAAACGATAGTGCGTATTACCGTCAATATGGATGGAATGGTAAGCCTCAATCCTTCTGGATCCAATACGAGTACGCATTCTAGCCAGTCTAAAAGCTGCAAACCCTCACATGGTTTGCAGCTTTTTTTCTACCAATCAAAATCTTACATAAGTATATGGATGGGTTAGCTCATGTTTTCTCGGCGTCTTTTTTTGGCTGCAGCAGGTTCAACACTTTGGGTGCCAGCAAGTGCAAACGCGCACAGTGGCCATTATCATTTCACTTTGGGAGTGGCCTCGGGTAGCCCCCGTGCCACAAGCGTCGTTCTATGGACGCGTTTAGCGCCTGACCCTCTAAATGGCGGCGGTATGCCAGTTGGCCCTGTCATGGTGCGATACCGAGTTTGCCTTGACGAAGGAATGCGTCGGACCGTGCAGGAGGGTGTCGTCATGACGTCTGAAGCAAAAGCGCATTCGGTGCATGTGACACTAAATGGATTAGAACCTGGGCGTGAGTATTGGTATCAATTCTATTTCGGTGAAGATGAAAGCCCAATTGGTAGAACAAAGACAACTGATCCAAAGGCCACATCAGCGACGTTTGCGATTGCCAATTGTCAGGCTTGGGAAACCGGACATTACGCAGCTTACCGAGACATTGCAGAGTGGGCACCTGATTGTGTCATTCATTTGGGAGACTACATTTATGAGGGCGGTACGAGTGAGCTTGGTGTGCGCCGTCGAACAAATGCTGGTACTCAAATCGAGTATGAAGTTGTTCGTAAACATAATAGCGATGAAATCACAACATTATATGACTATCGGAATAGATATGCTCTATATCGTAGTGATCCACATTTGCAGGCGGCGCATGCCGCTGCGCCTTGGATCGTCTCCATGGATGATCATGAAGTTGATAACAATTGGGCGGGAGGCACGCCTCAAGACCCTGACAAACAGACTGCACTAGAATTTGCGGTCCGTAAGTTGGCCGCGTTCCAAGCTTATTATGAACATATGCCATTGGAGCAACCGCCGACTCTGAATGGATTGGCCGGGCATCTTCAAATGTATGGTGCTTATCAGTTTGGCCCAGCGCGCTTAAACTTATTGGATACGCGTCAATATCGTTCTGATCAGGTGTGCGGGCAGGGCTTTCCAGCAGATTTCCCTTGCGAAGCATTAGAAAATCCTGCGTTGAGTATGACGGGAATTGCGCAAGAGAAATGGTTGCTTGAACAGCTCAAAAAATCGGATGCAAAATACAATGTGATTGCCCAGCAAACATGGTTTGCGCCTTACCGATATTCCGAAAACCCTGCGTCACGGACATGGAATATGGATCAGTGGGATGGTTATCCTTTGCAGCGACAGCGTCTCATTGATGCAATGGCCGATGATGTGTCTAATCCTATTGTTTTGAGTGGGGATTGGCATTGTGCAAGTGCAATGACCGTCCACAAAGATCCAGAAAATGCGAAATCAGATAGAGTTGCTCATAACTTCGCGGCGACATCCATCTCCTCTGTTTGTTCATGGTCTCCATCTGTCGCGCAGGCGCAAAGTGCAAACCCACATGTGAGTTATGTAAATGGTGAACAGCGCGGATATCTTCGATGTGTAGCTGACAGTCAAAATTGGACGTCAACTTATCGTACCGTTGCTAATCCGAGTGACAGTGCATCGAAGGTTGGAACTGATACTGAAATTCGAGTGCGCGATATCTAACGAAGACAACATTTATCAATCCGAAAATACGATCATCCAAAGGGGAAACATTATGTATATCAAGCAAGCTTCTACAGCTGCTGTAGTATTTGCTGGCCTTGCTATGCCAGCAATTTCCGAAGAGCGAGCAATTTCATTTCCAAATACCGCAGATGGCGGTGTGTTGCTCACTGCTGACCTTCATACGCACACTGTTTTCTCTGATGGTGCAGTGTGGCCTTCTATACGGGTGGAGGAGGCTCATCGTGATGGATTGGACGCATTGGCAATCACAGAACACCTTGAGCACCAGCCCAAGGCTGCCGATATTCCAAACCCTGATCGCAACAGATCATATGATGTTGCCGTAGAGTCGCTTGTTGGTGCGGGGTATAATGGATTGCTGATCATCCGGGGTGCTGAAGTGTCACGCAATATGCCTCCCGGGCATGTGAATGCTGTGTTCCTTGAGGATGCAAATGCATTGTTGGTCAAAGATTATATGGATGCATTTGAAGCAGCAAAAGAGCAGGGTGCATTTATATTTTGGAACCACCCAAACTGGATTCCGCAGGCACCTGACGGCGTTGCCCGCATTACTGAAATGCACAAAGATTTGATTTCAAAAGGTTTGCTCCATGGTATTGAGGTCGCAAATGGAACACTTGATGGACATTCAGAGCATGCACTTCAGATCGCATTGGATTACAATCTAACAGTTCTTGGGACTTCAGATATACATGGACTTGTGGATTGGACACATAATGCTGGACATGGCGGCCATCGGCCGATGACGATAGTGCTGGCAGAAGAAAGGTCTGAAGAAGCTCTAAAAAAAGCACTTTTCGAAGGAAAGACCGTCGCCTGGAATTATGATGATCTACTTGGCCGAGAAGACAATGTGAGCAAATTGGTGGAGGCATGCCTTTCTCTGGAGCCAAGTACATTTGGAGTGAAGACAAGTGTGCTGCGTGTTGACGTTAGGAATGATTGCCCGGTGAGTTTCATTTTGAAGAATACTTCAGAAGAGACGTTTCAGAACGCAAGTGATGTTGTCAGGGTTGAGCGCAATTCAACCATTCCTTTGCAAGTTCGTATGGGAGATGAGCGTGAGCAGGTGTCATTGGTTTTCGATGTGCTCAATACTCAAATCGGAGGACGAAAAAGCCTTTCTCTCTCGCTGACAGCACCAATAAGTGCTGAAAAGAAATAACTCAGCAGGAATAGGTTTTCATATTTCAAATGATAATGAGGACTGATGTTAATCGGGATTAAATCGAACTGAATAACCCCAAGAGTCTAATTTATCGGGTATTGCATTAAAGGCGAGTGAGATCCTTTGCTCGCCTTCATTGCCAGCGACACCATGCATCATATAGCTAGGAAAAAGAATTAGATCGCCAGCTTTGATATCTGGCACCTGCCATCGTGCGGCAGTGAAGGGATTTAGCTCGGAGCGCGCATTAAAGTTTGAGAATACAAAGCTGGTGTGTGACTCTGGTTTTTGAAATATGAGATTTGCAGATGGATGTGAATCTGTAAGATAAACAACACCAGAGATAAAACTATTGGCATGCAAGTGCATGGCCTGATGACCGCCAGTTTCAAGAATATTCACCCAAGCTTCTTTAATCGTCCAATTTAGCTCTTCGCCAAATAGTTCTCGGCCAAAAGCAACAAGTTTATCCTGTACAGGAATAAGAGCTTTTTGAAGCATTGGATTCAGTGGCCCCATATCCAAACTCGAATGTGCAAGCGCAGATGATTTTGCATTTGAAGCAAAATCCATTTCCGAAATGTCAGTTTTTATTTGCGCAATTTGCGCATTATCCAGAATTTCAGGTGCGATCATAACTGGTGTGGGAAACAAAGCATGCGTCGTCGAAGTCATGAAGAATCTCGTGCAAAGTTTGAGGATGCTGCAAGGCTTTATCAATAGAAGGGTGGTGAAGCCTTATTGAAAGATCAACGATCCAGTTTTTGTCTTTTAAGGCACTCAAATCTAACCTACCCAATAAGGCGTGCACGTAATCGAGCAGAGATCTGGTCCAGCGCTAAAACAGTGAGGAAAATTGCAAGAAGAATGGTACCAACATGCCCATACTCAAAAGTATCATAGCGTCCCTTTAATTCTTGACCGATACCACCAGCGCCAACGAGACCTATGACTGCAGCCATTCGTACATTTCTATCAAGGACATAAAGCGTATAGGCGACATATGATGGTGCGACCTGAGGCAGAACGCCGGCCCGTAAAACGCGTAACTTACTTGCGCCTAATGCTCTAAGTGCTTCTTGTGGTTTTGTGTCTGAAGCTTCAATATCTTCTGCATAAAATTTACCCAGAAATCCCATTCCATGCAAGCTTAGAGCTAGGTATCCAGCGATGGCACCAAACCCAAACCCAAGCACAAGAAACATCGCTACAATGAGTTCTGGCATTGACCTTAAAAAGCTGACTATCCCTCTGCTAGCAGTATAAGTGAGGCTGTTGGGTGTATAATTACGCGCGCCTAAAATAGCTAAAGGTATGGATACTATCACCGCAATGATTGTTGCCCAGATCGCTATTTCAAATGTTTCGACCATTTTGCCCAAAACGTTTAGAAGGTAGCCGAAAGGATGCACTAAATATTCAACTGTCTCTATCTGAGGCTCCGCTTTTAATGTGTCAGAGTTTATGCGGAAGGTTGTCACTTCTGCTGTCTCAATCCGTGTGAAAAGGGGGAGTGAGTTTCTATCGAAATCTGAAAGGCGAGATATTTCCTGTCGACTTTCTATGACGAAGGGAAATAATTCGCTGAGCATTCTTCCCAGCCCTTTTCCAACTTGACTTTCTTCTTCTAGTCCTATGGTTGAAAGTATTGCTTCGGATGAAAGTCCCAACATTTTAGGGATTTCCATGCGCTCTCCTGACCAGGCCAGAACAATGGCAATAACCAAAATTGCTAGGGCTGTGCGCCAGTCATAAGGTGCTTTTAGTTGCCAATCCTGCGCGCGGGGAGAGAAGCGATCATTATCGGCTGGTTGGTTATCAAACATGCTCGGGTTTCGCTGTCTCATTGGTCGACGTTGGAATGTGATTTTTGCCATAAAGAGCGGCTTCGGCCTTAGCATCAAAATTTGCCGCTGGACCATCAAATATGATACGCCCTTTACGTAGACCGATAATGCGGTCGGCGTATTCACGTGCAAGATCAATTTGATGGAGGCTGCATAGGACGGTCGCGTTCTGTTCACGAGCGGCAGTGCGAATAAGGTTTAGTATTTCTCTACTAATTGCTGGGTCTAGGCTGGCAACGGGTTCATCTGCCAATATTATTTCAGGGCTTAATATTAAAGCTCTTGCTATGCCCACGCGTTGTTGTTGGCCGCCAGAAAGCGTTGACGCACGACGTTTCAAATGGCTTTCATCAAGCCCAACGCGCTCAATAACTTGGCAAGCGCGATTGCGCAAATGTGTTGGATACCATCCCAACATAGCGCGCCACATGCTAACTTCAGCAACTGCGCCAATCAGTACATTTGTGGCGACGCTAGCGCGCTCTACCAGATTAAAGTGTTGATGGACCATGGCGACTCTTCGGCGAATGCCGCGAAGTGAAGATGGGGTGAGGGGGGCACTGTCGAGTATCAACTCCCCAGATGATAAGACAGTTAGCCCATTTATGGCCCGAAGCAGAGTGGATTTTCCTGAGCCAGATTGCCCCAGAATAACGCAGAATTCACCTTTGTTTATCGTTGCTGAGACACCCTCAAGCGCAGATGCGCCGTCGGGAAATTTCTTGCAAATATTATTAAAGACTAAGTGGGTAGATTCTGCATATGAAGTTGAATGAGATTGGATTTGCGCTGCTGTTGGCATTATTTATTTGCCTTAGCGAGAATTGCAGAACGCATATCACTTGTGACGTTTGAAATAACAACGAGCGCAGGTGCTAGAATATCATCGGTTATAACTGTATCGTATCGGTCGACTTGATTGCCGCCATAACCACGGATCATTTCTGGGCTGATATTCGCAGATTTGTGTACGTTTTTAAAAGCTAAACGCAGCTTAGCTTTCACCTCTTTAGGTAATTTCGTTGACATTGTGAGTGGTGGGTTAGGTATAGGTGCTGATTTACCAATAACGACAACTGCATTGGCATCAATAATTCCTTGATTAATCGCTTTTTCAAAGCTGTCAAAAGAAGCCGCCGCTACATCAACTTGGCCTTCAGATAAAGCTTTGAGACTATTGGCATGGCTTCCAGTAATGCGGATTTGTTTAAGATCGTTTATAGGGTCTAGGCCGGCATCAACAATCATAGCAACGGGGTAGACAAAGCTTGATGTTGAGTTGGGATCGCCAAAAGCAATTGAGTGACCTTGAATATCGGACACTGTTAAAATATTGCTTTCTTTGCGGGCATAAATACCGGAAAAATAGCTTGAGCTGTTGTCTTTAACATCTACCGCTAAAAGCTCTGCACAACCACGCTGTTTTGCGGGTAAATAGGAAGCTGCCCCGAACCAAGCTATCTCTACGACATCAGAACAAATCGCTTCAATAACCGTGGCGTAACTTTGGCCCACTTTTATATCAAAATGAATGTCAGTTGTTTGCGTGATGGCATCAAAGACAGGTTTGAAATCGGCTCGAGTGCCGTCTTCAGTTCCGCCATCAGCAGGAATTAACATCACGCGATAGGGGTGGGAGGCGGAGCCATCTGCCGCCTGAGTAGTCTGATTTGTGATCTTTAAAAGGTAGACGCTAAAGATCGCCACCAAACCTAAAGCTAGTAGTTTAGCAATTGTTTGGGGAGGGAGCATTATCTTTCCTTCTTCTTTGAGCCAGCTAACAGAGGTTTTAATATTTTGGTGATTGTTGAGCAAAGTATAATTTTTCAAACATTTTTGGTGAGTAAAATTCAATTTAGCAAAGTTATGTAACATGCGTGTGACTAAATTGGATGATAATAAGTGAAAGTGAACTGGTCTGTATCGGGTGGTTGGGCGTAATTTCAATCACTGAAAAGTAACGGCCATCGGACACATACGGCGTCACCGTCCAGCTAGAAGTCTGAAATGTCTTTCAAGCTCAAAGTGATATTGAACGGAGGATTGAATAGGGATGTATTTTTGTAGACCCTTAGTTGGCCGAAATATGTCCGTGGTTTTCTCTCTTTGTCGTAAAGCCTGATGAAAATTTTGGCATTGCTCGTTCAATCAATTGTTCCATGAATTGTTTACTTGCGTTTCCGATATCCCACTGCCTCTTTGTCCGGGCTAAGCTTTATGGGGGATAATGCTTTTCGCATGGAGAAATAGCCTCATTCTAGATGAAAGTCAGTCTAAGAGGTGTCGATGCTTTGTTCAGCTAAATCGACAATAAGCAGAAATTGAAAAGGAAGTGATGTTGAGAGATTTACCGAGGTATGCCGCACCAATTTTAATTGGATTTGTTTTATTGTGCAGCATTGCGTCGTGCTCTCCTAATCAAACAGGCCTCGAACAAGAAGCTGCGAATATTAAGAAGTCTGTTACGGAACTTGTCTCGTCTGGAAAAATACCTGGTGCCGTCGTTTATTTGATAGATGGTGGTGAAGTTAAAGGTAAACTCGTAGCGGGTTTCAAAGATATTGAGGCTCAAAAACCTTTAAAAGAAGATGACATATTTCGTCTCTATTCAATGTCGAAACCGCTGACGAGTACAGCAATCATGATGTTGGTAGATCAGCAGAAACTCTCACTCGATACGCCATTAGAAGAAATATTACCTGAATTCTCGAATATGCAAGTGTATGTGTCTGGCGATTTGGATGAGATGGTAACTGAGCCAATAAATCGATCAATAACGATGTTAGATTTGTTGAGACATCATTCAGGTGTCACATACCATTTTATGGGAAATTCGCCCGTTCATGCTTATTATCGCAAATATGGTGTTATGAGAGATACACCTGTTGGGCGCGAGCCAGGAGATGGTGCGCCAGCAGAGTCGCTTGATCAACTGATGGAACGCCTTGGAAAAGCACCTTTATTGCATCAGCCGGGCCAAGAATTTGCGTATAGCTATTCCACGACAGTTTTGGGGGCAGTTGTAGAAAAAATAACGGGAAAAGCGCTCAATATCGCACTAAAGGAAATGATATTTGATCCTTTGGAAATGTCCGATACGAAATTTCTATTAGATGAGGCAGATGCCTCTCGATTTGTCGTGAACTATATGATGACAGAGGATGGAATAAAGCGGATAGAGGATTGGGAAAACACCGATTACAAAGATCCATCCCGCTTGCTAGATGGGGGAGGCGCTATTGCTGGAACTGGTGCTGACTATCTCCATTTTGTGCAAATGCTTGGGCAGGGAGGGATCTATAAGGGGCACAGGGTATTGTCCCAGGAATCTCTAGAGGTCATGGTATCGAACCCAATAAACGCATCATTTGGTAATGTTCTATTTGATTTTGGATTGGGATTTGAAGTTGGAAGTGAACATTCCTCAAAAGATAAACGTTTGCCGTTAGAGAGTTTCGGGTGGTCAGGTTCTGGAAATACTTATTTCTGGATTAATCCCAAAACAGGTGATGGGGTTGTCTTCATGACACAAGTTATTTTGCCGCCTAAATTTCAAGCTCAAGGTGACTATCTTCGTAGGATAGTCTTTGATCAAATAAGTGATGACGAGACGTCAGATAAACATTAGTTTGTCTTTAGCCTGACAATATGGAGGGGGGGCAGACAAAAGCGAACCGGTCTCTGATTTGCGGGTGAGAGCATTTTTCAATCAAAGAAAATTTGCTACCTTTCGTTCAGCGCGACGTCACGATTTCGTTTGAAATTTGGTGTTGAATAGTGGTGTCGCTCCAAGTTGAAGTGTTTGTGAATTGATGATTTCAGAGGAGGTTTGGAAATAGTGGAATATTGATGTTCTCATCATTTCAACCTTGCGAAAATGAGCCAAGTTGAAAACGAAGCGTTTAATCTGACAATGCTTCATTCAATGTTAATCTAATTTAATGCCGGCTTCTTTTAAAATGCGCAGTGCGGGTTCTAATTCCGCTTGGTATTTTTTCCATCGTGCTAGAGCTGATTTATAAATTGGTTGTCGAACTTGCGCAGAACTTGCTGTTGCAACTGGGGCAGAGTTCTTATGAAATGATGCACAAGCATCTTGCCATTCCAAGTCACAAAAACCGACTAACTCTCGCGCCGCTTTAGCTGTATTGGCGACGATATCTTCATAATAAACTTCTGTGTATTTTTCTGAAGGTAGGTTTGCGGAGTATTGCGCCATCAGCTTGTCAAATTGGACACAGTATTTTGCGGTATCTTCCAAATTTAAGCTGTAATTATAGTAAGAAAAAGACGTCGCAAATAATTGTTTGTAATTGCTCAAGACACTGTCAGCTATGTGTCGTCGCACACAAATAATCTTGGCATTTGGAATGGCTTGTAAAATCAGCGGTGCGCAGAAAAAATTCAAAGGCATTTTATCAAGAATTCTTCGTGCATTTGGGACGATCTTGGAAGCGCTTTCTAAATATTTTCGGCCAACTTGGCCGAGGTCAAGTCTTTGAGAAGCTAATAAGGTTTCTTCATCAAGAATGTATGGAGAAGACGTGCCGGATGCCTTTTTTAGTTTTAGAGCAAAGTCAGTGAGTTCGCCTGCAGATTCAACATCTGTATGGCTACTTAATATGCGATCAACAAGTGTCGTGCCGGAACGAGGAAGGCCAATTACGAAAATTGGTGCCGCCTCGGGGGCGCTGTAATTCGAATAAGAAAAATGAAGCGTTTTTTGCGCTGCTTGGAAAAGCGGAATGTCGTTTTGGATGTCGTAAGCTTGCGTCTCAAATTTTAGCTTTTTTGCTTTTTCCAGCCAATGCATTTGATCTTGGATTTGGCCTAAATCTTCATAGGTTTTAGCTATTGCATGTCCGATATTCAGTCTTTCATCTGGCTTTTTTAAATGACGGAATTGCGTTTTTAGTTCGGAAAGAAAGTTTTTTTCCTGAGTTTGTTTGGTCAAGGAAACCAGTGATGACCAAGCTTTATATGATGTTGGATCGATTTCGATAGCGCGTGAATACGAGAGCTCAGCTTCCTTCATATCTCCGACAAATTGTTGAGCTGCTCCCAAATTATACCAATATGCTGCATTTTGCGGGCTTAAGTTTGTTGCTTGTATATAGTGTTGAATGGCTTCGGAATGGTATCCGGATCGGCTTAATACGACGCCAATAGTATCTAGAGTCTGTGCAGAGTTATCGGGACAGTTTGCTGCTGCCCGTGCAGCATCAACCGCAAGATCGCGTTGATGTTGGTTGGTGAGTAATCTGCCATGCCAAGCATGATATCTACCTGTCTTACCTTTGCTAAGCGCAATCGCTTTTTCTACTAATTCGAGTGCTTTGTCCAAATTTCCATGATCAAAGGTCAATATACTTAAAAGGTAAAACGGTGCGTGTGCGTTGGGAGATAGCTTCAGTGCTTCGATGCAATTTGCATGAGCTGCTTTATAATTTCGCACAGATAATAGTCGCTCTGCCTCAATTATTAGCATGTTGGTTTTTTGTTCAATCATAATGGCATATTTCCTGTTTACGAAACACTGTACATCGTCATTCAATACGTAAAGATTGAGCGATCAAAGCGATACAAAATGATGTATTGTTTCTAAATAACCCCCGTTTTGATGCATATAAATACATTAAATTAGACACTATAATGCCTCTATGTCACGCAATTGAGTTTGATCATTGAACCGAGATAAAAACTATGAAGGTCTGCTAGTGCTTTAAATCATAACAGAGTGCAATGGCAAAAATTACGAAAAAAGGTAGCATAATGTCCAAAAGAAAAATGATCCTAAAGTCGTCTAGCGCATTTGCATTGCTTGCTAGTGGGTTGGTTCTTAGTCAGCCAGCTGGTGCTCAAGAAGTCGCTGCTGAAGAAGACAAATTGGTTTCAGATACAATTATTGTAACAGCTACACGCCGTAACGAAACGGTTCAGGATGTTCCTTTGAATATTGCAGCTTTAGGGGAAGCTCAAATTGAGGAGCAGGGCCTAGCCGAGTTATCTGACGTGTTGGCATATGTACCGGGTATTAACATTGTTGACCGTGGTGGGCGTCAAGGTAACCCGATCATTGTACGTGGATTGAATGCAGACCCAATTGGTTCTGGAGATGGAAACAATGATGGTGGTGGTACGGTTGCGACCTATCTTGGTGAAATCCCTCTTTTTGTTGATTTGAAATTAAATGACATGCAACGTGTTGAGGTTCTGTTGGGGCCTCAAGGAACATTGTATGGTGCAGGAACACTTGGTGGAGCAATTCGCTATATTCCAAACCGTCCTGACTTTGATGATGAATTTTTATCAGTACGTGCGGACACGTATCAGTATTCTGAAGCAGATTCACTGAGTCACGATGTCGGCTTTACTTTTAATATGCCGATCGCAGATAATTTCGCTGTGCGGGGGTCTTTGGATGTTTCAAACGATTCTGGTTATATGGATGCGCCATTTATTGTGCAGACTATTGGGGCGTCAAACCCAGATCCTGATTTTACAGACCCTGCCGATGTTGCTGCTAACCTAAACCCACAAACTGATGTGAACAGTGAAGAGACTATTTCTGGTCGTCTTGCAGCGCGTTGGCAGCCTGTTGAATGGCTTGATGCCAATTTGACCTATTACTATCAAGAATCTGATATTGGCGGTCGTAGTACATCTGCTGCGCGTTCTACAGTGGTTCCAGCGGGCAAATATGATGTTGCCTCACGTGTTGAAGAACCAAACACAATTACGAACGAATTGTTTGCACTTGAAGTAATTGCGGATCTTGGGTTTGCAGAGCTTACTTCCGCGACAGGTAAATCAAAGTTCGCTGATGACGGTCAGCGCGATCAAACAAACCTTTTGATCTCACTTGAGTACAGTTACGAAACTTTCCCGACATTTACAGCGTTTACACATGAAGTTGGTGAAACAGATACATTCAACCAAGAAATCCGTCTGGTTTCTCAAACAGATGGTCCATTTAATTGGATTGTTGGTGGTTTCTACAATAAACAAGATGCTTATGCATTCTCTGCTGAATTTACGCCGGGATATGCTGACTTTGCTGGGTTTGATCGTTCTGACAACCTTGAGTACTTCTCTCAAAGTCGCACAGAGCTTGTTGAATCAGCTTTCTTCGGCGAGATTGGGTATGATCTTACGGAGCGTTTGAGTGTGACTGTTGGTGGTCGTTATTATGACTATGAACTGAAATCATTTAGCGCGGTTGATTTCCCTCTCTTTGATCCAGACTTTGTTGCGCCAACAATTGATGAAATTGGAAGTGCTACAACTGAATTAAGCCAAGCCGATGATGGTTTCTTGTATAAGTTCAACGTTTCGTATGACATCAGTGATGACATCATGATTTATGGTACAGTCTCTGAAGGTTACCGTATTGGTGATTCAAACGGTATTGGACAATGTGACGTTTACGATCCTGAAGCCAGCCAAGGTGCATGTGCATTGGCACCAGGGCAGCAATATGGCCCTAATCCCGATGACATTGCTTTGTTTGATGAGCGTGAATACGGACCAGATCAAACAACAAATTATGAGTTAGGGTTGAAGTCTGCATGGTTAGATGGAGACTTAACGCTCAATGGTGCTCTGTATTTTGTAGAATGGACTGACCCACAGCTATCTTCTGCGACAGTGAATGCGAGCATTCCAATTACCATTAATGCTCAAGGTGCTGAATCATTAGGGACTGAGCTTTCTGGTGACTGGCGTGTTTCGGATGCTTTCCGGGTGCGCGGTAGCTATAGCTACACGCAATCTGAATTAACTTCTGATGTGCCGTCTCTGATCCGCACAATTACACCTCCAGGGTTTGGCAGTGCTTTTGAGGATGGTAAAGCGGGCGACCGTTTGCCTGGTTCTCCAGAGCATCAATTTTCAGTATTTGGGTCTTACGGCGTAGAGCTTTCAGGCGGGCGCGACCTAGCGTTTAACTTAGGTTATGCTTGGCAGAGTGATGTATTGACGCGCACCGGTGCACGCGGCAGCAGTCTCACGCTCGATAGCTTTGGTGTTGCGAATGCGTCAGCGGTTTATGATGCAGGTCCATGGTCTGCAACATTGTATGTGAACAACTTACTTGATGAGTATGTTGAGACAGGTGCAGTATCGACTAGCTTGTCCAACCAAATAGTACTTGGTTCAAGTGTCAGAAGCTTTGGTACCCATATTGCTCCGCCTCGCGCGATCGGTTTGCGTTTCAAATGGGATATTGGATAAAACTCGCACAAATTAACCAGATTGAAGAGGGCTCCTATACGGAGCCCTCATTTTTTTTGGGGGAGAGTGGCAGACAAAAGCGAACTGGTCTCTGGTGCATGGAGTTTGGCTTTGTATGGGGGTGTCAGACAAAAGCTAACTGGTCTCTAATTGGCGGGTTAGGGTGTTTTTTTAGCCAGTGAAAAGCTGTCGCCATTCGTTCAGAACGACGTCACGGTTTCGTTTAAAATTGTATCTTGAGTAGAGATGTCTCTCCAAATTGAAATGGTTGTGAACTGACGATTGAATGGCAATGAATTTTTGCAAACTCTTGGTCTGCCGGAATTTATTCATGATCTTTTCTCGTCGTCGGAACGGCTGGTGAGAATTCTCGCATCTATTGTTCAGCCAACGTCCTGTCACTTGTCTATCAGCATTTCCAATGTCCTTCATTGCTGCACGATATGATTTCAATTTATCCGTGACTAACAGGTGAGGCGGGCCATATCGCTTCATGGCTTTACGTAAAAACTTCAATGCTGCTCGTTTGTTACGGCGTTTGGTAACGTAAGCTTCTAGGACTTCACCTTTATGATCCACCGCTCGCCAAAGATAGTGAAGCTCACCGTTGATCTTGACGACTTTGGAGCTGGTTAGCGTATGCCAAAGCTTTGATCTAGTAGATCAAAGCTAAGCGAAAAAGGCTCCGGCACGAGCTTCATCAAGGTGCCACTGCCATTGAGGGAACTTACGCATTTGAGCCGAACGTTTTGACCTGATCTTTGATGCGAAGTAGGGACCAAACCTGTTCCACCAAAACCGAACAGTTTCGTGCGTGATATCAATTCCCCGCTCGTGAAGTAGGTCTTTGACATTTCTCAGTGAGAGTGGAAAACGAATATACATCATCACGGCAAGTTTGATGATTTCTGGTGAGGTTTTGAAATAGCGGTAGATGGATGTTTTCATGGTTTCAACTTGGCGAAAGCTAGCAATGTTGAAAGTGAGTAGTTTAATCAGACAATGCCCTATGATTGTATGGTTAAGCATTAGCAATTGCCCCTGTATTCTCGAACCAAACAGATTATAGTTCTTGATCATATATTATTAATATATTATGTAATTATGCACATATGGAGGTGTGCATGAATAGTTGGATATTGGCTGCGTCAATTGCAGCATTTGGCGTTTTGATCTTACATGTCTTTGTGGGAGGAAAGCTTGTGGCAAAGCCTTTGTTAAAGGGTGATGCAGCGGAAGCTCAGGTGCGATACACGCAGTATTTTTGTTGGCATGTCGTTACTATTTGGTTGGCCGTTTTGGCCGTTGGGTTGGGGTATGCAGCTTGCCATATGAACTCAGATGATATTGCGATCTTGTTATCTGGCGGCGCAATTTTGAGCGCTTTATGGGGGCTCATTCTTCCACCGGCTGTGAAGCAAAAATACTCCCAAATGCCTCAAGGTGTTATGTACGTGCTTATTGGGGCTCCCGGACTGTATGGAGCACTGGCTCTATGAGTGTTGTCATTATTGGTGCTGGTCACGCGGGAGTAAATGTTGCTTTCTCTCTTCGTAAACGCAAGTATTCAAAGCCTATTTATGTTTTGGGAGATGAAAGAGAAATTCCATACTCTCGTCCGCCTTTATCAAAATCGACATTAATTGCAGAATTGCCAAAGCCAGAATTTTTATATGGTGAAGAAGCCTACAAGGATAAAGACATATTGCTTCATCTAGATGCTGCTGTCTCAAAAATTGATTTGGAGAATAATAAAGTCTTTGTGAAAGGTGAGGCGTTTTCCTTTGATCACCTTATATTGGCGACGGGGGCTGCACCGCGAACATTAAATATTTGTGGCTCTAAGTTAGACGGCGTTTTTAGTATTAAGACCTTTCAAGATGCGCAACGTTTTTCAGAGGGGATAACAGACGCTAAACGTTTATTGGTTATAGGCGCAGGGTATGTAGGTCTTGAGGTGGCAGCTGCACTCAATCGCGAGGGGGTGAATGTGTGTGTCACTGAGGCCGGTGAGCGTTGTATGGCGAGAACCGCTAGTCCTGAATTATCAAATTATGTTGAAAGCTTGCATACGAAAAACGGGATTGAATTTCGGTTTTCTGCTCAGGTTGATGAAATTATCGGTGAGAACGGACATGTGTCTGGTGCTAGACTAAAAAGTGGTGAGCTTATCCAAACTGATGCGATAATCGTAGCGATTGGAAGTGAGCCAAATACAGATTTGGCAGAAGACATCGGGCTGGAAGTTGATCGAGGCATTCTCACTAAAAACGATACTTGCACTTCTATATCTAACGTCTACGCAATAGGCGACTGTGCTAGAGCTGCGCTGGATGACAATGCTGCGATTCGGTTGGAGAGTATTCACAATGCAATTGAAACAGCGGATATTTGTGCCGCGAATATCACGCAACAAGAGCTTCCTATAAAGGAAACACCTTGGTTCTGGTCTGATCAATTGCCTTATAATTTGAAAATGGTGGGTATAACGTCAGATAAATCAGAACGTTTGATTCGATATGATATGGATAAGAAAAGTTATGCTGTATTTCATTTTGCCGATGGAAAACTCTTAGCTGCTGAAACGGTAGATATGCCCCGAGCTTATATGTTTGCTCGCAAAGTTATGCGGTCAGAACTATCGGTTAAGCGGGAATTGGTGTCGTCGTTAGATGTAGACTTTAAAGACCTTATTGTAGCGTCATGATTGTTCAAAAATTGTAGAGCTATTTAATCTGGGCTTTCCGTAAAAAGGCGGTTTATTGCCTCTTCGCACCATTCCACCCAAGTTTGCTCATATCTGATACCAAGCGCCAATGCCTCCATCTTGCCTTTCTGGTTTCGCGTTAAATTGGGCTCGGAGTATTGATGGGTCTTAATATATTTGTAGCGGATAAGGCGCTGCATGTGTTGGTCTCGTCGAATTTCAAGTTGTTCTTTTAGGGCATTATTGTCGATAGCGTCTATGGAATAGAGGCGCACGAGCAAATCATCTTTGATAGAGGGAGGGTCGACCGGCAGGCGGGACCACTTCTCAATAGCTGATAAGCCTGCATCCGTTATTCTGTAGACTGTCCGATTGGGGCGTCCACTTTGAATAAATTCCTCAGAGATGACGAAGTTTTTCTCCTTCAATTTCCGAAGTTCGCGATAAATTTGAGGATGAGTAGCGCGCCAGAAGAACCCGATGGATGTATCGAATTGGCGCGCTAGATCATAACCTGACATTTCTTTTTCGCTAAGACACACAAGTATTGCTTCAGCTAAAGCCATGAATTTAGGTTTCTCCTAAAAGTTTTTTCTTTCCAAGCTGAGAATACTTAGCAGGTGTTTTGTGCATTCGGCTAGCAATAGATGCCATAATGTCGTGTTTGCTCCATAGAGAAGACTGCGTTCTGGCTGACCATTCCAGTGAGTCGGAAATTGAATGGTCTCTTGCCCAATGGAGTGCTGATTTGGATCCCGCGATGGCGACGGGGGCTTTCTGGCCAATGATTTTGGCAGCTTTAAGCGCTTGCTTTAAGGCTTCTTCTGGGGTTGACGAAAGCGTATCTGATACGAGGCCAAAGTGTGAGGCCCGTTCCGCAGGCAAAGGGGTTCCAAGGAATGCCATTTCTTTAACGACAGGTTCGGGAAGAATCTTAGGTAAACGTTGAAGTGCACCGACATCAGCCATGATACCTGTATTTATTTCTTCAATCCGAAAAAAACAGTCGTGTGTTGCAAACCGGATATCACATGCTGCGGCTAGTTCTAGTCCGGCACCTACGCAGGCACCTTGAATAGAGGAGATAACCGGAAATCTGGTACGTTCGAGGCAAGTGAATGTTTCCTGCAGGGATAAGGCTAAATGATAGAATGCTTCTCTTTCTTCGGGTGTGTTTGTTTCTGGAATTCCTGTAGAGAATTCAGAGAGATCCATCCCGCTACAGAAGTTTTTACCTTCTGCAGAAATGACAAGGCTAGTTACTTCTCCGCTCTTGTCTAATTCCCAAATGTCACCAGGGAGGGAATTCCAAAAGTTCGCTCCCAGTGCATTGGATGCTTCTGGCCTGTTGAGTATCAAATGCGCAATGCCGTCATCAATTGAAAGTGTGTACCCACGCATGTCTGTAAGCCCTTTTTTTGAAAGTTTAACCTTTGACGAGTTGTGTTTTTAAATTTATATGTGCATTATTACATATGTGCAATAGACATCGGGAGTTAAGTGTGAGTTTAAAAGGTAAAACGATATTTATGACTGGGGGCAGTCGTGGGATTGGATTAGCAATTGCTTTGAAGGCGGCAGCGGATGGTGCTAATGTCACAATTGCAGCTAAAACAGTCGAGCCGCATCCCAACTTACCGGGAACGATTTATTCTTCTGCTGAAGCTATTGAGAAGGCCGGTGGATCGGCATTGCCTGTGGTTTGTGATATCCGCTCAGAAGAACAGGTGATTGCAGCTGTTGCTCAAACAGTCGAGAGATTTGGTGGCGTTGATATCTGTATAAATAACGCGAGTGCCATTAGTATGACAGGTACGCTTGAGACGGATATGAAGCGATATGATTTGATGAATGGAATCAATACAAGAGGGACCTATATGGTGTCTCGTGCATGTATTCCATACCTTAAGAAAGCTGCAAATCCGCATATTCTCACCCTCGCGCCACCGCTTGATATGAAAGCTAAATGGTTTGCGCCGCATCTTGGTTATACAATTGCGAAAATGGGGATGAGTTTGTGTACGCTCGGGCTGTCTGCTGAGTTTAAGGCGGATGGGATTGCGGCTAATTCATTATGGCCTTTGACCGCTATTGATACTGCTGCTGTTCGCAATGCGCTGGGCGGAGAAAAAATGGCTGATGCAAGTCGAACTCCTGAAATTCTGGCTGACGCTGCTTATGTCATTTTGAATAAATCGTCGAAAACGTGTTCAGGTAATTTCTTCATTGATGAGCAGCTTTTGCGCGATGAAGGAGTGACGGATTTCTCAAAATATTCTCCGGGAATTGAAGGGCCGCTAGTGCGTGATTTCTTCGTGCCGGATGAAGTGCTTGAGGCTTTACCTACCCAAACAGTTAGCGGGTATGACTTAATCTAATTGGTTTAAGACGGAGGAATGTCAGAACAGACTGATCCAATTAAAGGGTTTGTCTAAATAGTGTCCTAAGGACACATTAAAACTAGGCCATTATATCTTGACAAATATAATAGTGGCTAGTCAATATATGTATATAAACACATGGTCTCCATAAAAATAATAAGAGGGGCCGGGGAGGAAAAGATATGACTAAACGTGCATTGTGGGCGACCACATCTCTTTGCGTATTGGCCCTAACAATTCCAACGATCGGGACAGCGCAAGAAAGCCAAAATACTTCAACTGATCTGCCTGAGGTGGCGTCGGAAAAGTCGTATTTGGAGGTTATCACGGTAACTTCATCTAGGCGCGCTGAGAGTATTCAGGATACAGGTAGTTCTGTCTCGGCATTGAGTAGCCAAGGTATAGAAAATAAAGGCGTTCAATCTGTAGAAGATGTCGCTGATTTAGTGCCAGGCCTACAGGTTGCTTCTTATCAAGGTGACACATCTATATATATTCGTGGTATCGGAACGCCTGTTATTGTTGCAGGAGCTGATAGCTCAACCGCGACTTATTTGAATGGCGTTTATCTTTCAAGGGCTGCAGCTATTGGTCCAGGTTTCTTCGATGTTGAAAGACTGGAAGTCCTGCGCGGTCCTCAAGGAACGCTCTATGGAAGAAACGCGACGGGTGGGGCGGTCAATATTATAACAAAACGGCCAACCGAAGAGTTTAGTGGTGAAGCTCGCTTGGTGTATGGGGATTATAACCGAATTCAAGCATTTGGCGCTTTGAGCGGTTCTATTACCGATGGGGTTCGGGCGCGTATTGCGGCAGAATATGAAGATCGTGATGGATACACGACCGTCCACCGTGCAGATGGAAGTAGCTATGACGCTGAAGATCAAAATTATCTGACAATGCGACTGACGGTAGAGGCCGATATAACACCAGATGTTATGTTGACTTTGACTGGGGATTATTACTCTGCAGATGACAAGGCAAATGTATTTCATTTTGCAAGCCTAGGATATCAAGACGAAGTTGATGGTTGGCTAAATACGCGTGAGGGAAGTCAGACAATTCCTTACTTTGCGATCAAAAACAGTGGAAACATAACTGAGACTGAATCTAGAGATATATTCTCTTCCATTGATCACTTTAACGACACGAGTGTTTGGGGTGTTTCCGGAAAATTAGATTGGGCTATTGGTGATTATGACCTGAGTGTTATTGCAGGTTATAAAAAGACCGACCCTGAATTCCAAAACTCATTCGATCTTGGTGATACCTATAACACTTACATTCTACGTGCTGAGGATCACGAGCAGAGCAATATTGATTTTCAATTGACCTCGCCAGCATCTGACCGCTTTAGCTGGATCTTGGGTGGTGGATATTTCACTGAAGAAAACAACATACAAAACAATATATTTGGTGACTTCTGGGAGCCTATCTTAATTCAGGGTTTCTCTGACTTGCAGGCAGCGGGTGTATTACCTCCATTCCCGATTGATATTCCATCTACGGAATTGTGTTGTGAGCTTCACCTAAACGGTCAACAAACATCAGATGCATTCAATTTGTATTTCGATACATCTTTTGACATGACGGATACACTAACTCTGAAGGCTGGTGTGCGTTATTCAGAGGAAGAACGCGATGGATACCAAGCCTTTGATTTAGCATTCCTTCCTGCCACTGCTGGGGGTGATTTAGTTCGGTTCGCACCCAACACAATTTTCTTCCCAAACGCTATAAGTGAAGACAGAGATGTCGTTCAGCCTGATCCATTCGGATTCAATGTTGGGCCAGTTAATGGGCCGACTACTTTTGATGCGGTTACACCTAAAGTTGCTCTAGAGTGGACGCCTGCTGATGACATTCTGCTTTATGTTAGTGCACAGCGCGGGTTTAAAAGTGGGGGATATAACATCGGTTCTAGCCAGAGAGATGCGTTTGAGCCAGAGAAGATTTGGTCGTACGAGGCGGGTTGGAAAACAAGTCTTCTTGAGAACCGTTTGATGGTCAATGGTGCTGCATTCTTGTATGATTATTCTAATCTACAATCGCAGGACTCTATTGGTAATCAACCGATTATCCGAAACGTTGGTAAAGCAGAGGTCACTGGTATCGAGGTTGAGTATGCTGCGCTCTTAAGCGACAGCTTCAGACTTGATGGTTCGATGACTTACTTGAACGCAGAATTTACTGAAGGTGCTTTAACCGAAGCGCTAAGACCTGCGCCTTTGACCCAAGCTCCGGGTAGTTTACTAGTAGACTTGGCAGGTAAGAATTTGCCGCGTGCTCCTGAATTCAAAGTGAACTTTGGTGCGCAATCTGACTTGAGAGTTGGAAATGGTGATTTGATGCTTCGCGCTGATTACACCTGGCAAGACAAAGTCTATTTCACTGTCTTCAATATTGAGGCGGCGTCTCAAGATTCTTACGGCGTGTTGAGAGCGCGGGCGAGTTATTCTCCGGATGACAAGCCTTACAAATTCTCTGTATTCGGCCAGAACCTGACTGATGAGACTTATTTCACCAATCAGATTCTAACTGGAACAACATATGGTGCTGAATTTGTCGGGTCGCTTGGTGCGCCTCGTACATTCGGTATCGAATTCTCAACAGCATTCTAGGAGGTAAATCTAATGACAATGACTTCGCTAGAAGTAGCAAAAGAATGGTACGCAGCGGTTCACGCCGGTGACCCAGAGCGCCTGTTTTCATACATAGATCCAGACTGTTCTATCGAATATTATGGGCCGTCAGTTATTCCATTTGCAGGAATATACAAAGGCATTGAGAAGTGTCAGGTCTTTTTTGGTCATGTTGCAAATGATGTGGAAATTCAGGAGTTTCTACAGGAAGACTTTATCGCTGACGGAGAGAAGGTGGCTGTAACAGGCCATCTTCGGATGGTCCTGAAAGCGACGGGTCGTCTATATTCCTCCGACTATGCGCATATTCTAACAGTGCGTAACGGTAAGGTCGTTCGTTTCCGAGATTTTCAAGATACTGCACAAGCTCTTCATGTGAGTTTGAATCTCGAAACACCAATTCGATAAGTTAATATAGGAGTACGTCCGTGATTGGATTGATGCAAAATCAACCGCTCTTGATATCAACTATATTAGAGCATGCACATCGTTGGCACGGGACGCAGCGTGTAGTGGGTTACACCACTGAAGGTGATTTGAGCGAAGTAATATTCGCTCAAATTGCCAAGCGTGCAGCGTCCCTTGCAAATAGCGTATTGTCGCATGGTATGAAGCTGGGAAGTTCGGCTGGTATTATTGCAATGAACAATCACCGTCACTTAGAATTGTGGTATGGATTGTCCGGTGTGGGGGCTATTGCACACAGCATTAATCCTCGATTGACGCCGGAACAAGTTGCATATGTCATCAATGACGCTGGCGATGAAATGCTATTCATCGACACGCCATTTATACCACTTGTTGCAGCTATTTTGCAGCACACCCCAAAGGTCAAACGCGTCGTTATCCTCACAGATGACAGCAAAATGACGGAGAGTATTCCTTTCCCAGCAGTCTCTTATGAGAGCTATATCGCGGGGCACTCAGATACTATTGAATGGCCAATGTTTGATGAGCAATCAGCAAACGCCATTTGTCACACATCAGGGACAACAGGGCGTCCAAAAGGGGTGCGATATAGTCATCGTTCTAACGTATTGCATGCGTTAGCAGTCAGTGCGAAAGACGTATTGGGTGTTGGTGCGCTTGATTGCGTACTTCCAATGGTTCCAATGTTCCATGCTAATGGCTGGGGCATGCCGTATGGGTGTCTAGCGCATGGGGCGGCTTTGGTTTTTCCTGGGTTCAAAATGGATGGGCCATCTCTACTCGATCTTGTCTTGGAGCAAGGCGTGACCGTCGCACTTGGCGTCCCGACGATTTGTTCGGTGCTACTTGAAGAGGCGAGTAAGCGTGGGAGTGGATTGGGTAAACTTGAAAAAGTTGCAATCGCTGGTTCTGCTGCCCCGCCTAAAATGATTGAGGAATTTGCTGGGTATGGCGTTGAAGTGATTCACGCTTGGGGGATGACTGAAACGAGTCCCATTGGAACTGCAAATGCAGATACGCCTCAAACAGCTTTTTTGCCCAAAGAAGACAAAGCTAAGATACGGGCTCTACAGGGGCGTCCTGTTTTTGGTGTCGATTTGAAAATCGTCGATGAAAGTGGGCATGAGCTTCCAAGGGATGGTGTCAGTGTTGGCCGACTTTTTGTACGAGGTGCGTGGGTTATTCAAAGGTATCACGGACAGGATAGCGATTGCGTTGATGCTGAAGGTTGGTTTGATACAGGTGATATAGCCTCGATATCTGAAGAGGGCTTTCTATTCCTCACCGACAGAGCCAAAGACTTGATCAAGTCGGGTGGGGAATGGATTAGTTCTGTGGAATTGGAAAATATTGCTTCCAGTCATCCACAGATTGCCGCTGTTGCAGCTATCGGAATTGCTCATCCCCAATGGGATGAGCGCCCGTTACTTATAGTTGTGCCAAGTCAACCAGAAACGCCACTAAGAAAAGGTGACGTCATTAATTTTATCGCGAGCAAAGTCGCACGTATTAGCGTGCCTGATGACGTGATATTTGTTAAAGAGCTTCCACTGGGTGCCACTGGTAAGGTGCAAAAAACCAAATTAAGATCCCAATATAAAGGATATTTTGGAGTTCATTAATCGACTTCTATAATTGTTTTGGATGTTGAAGAAGGTGTGATGTCGTTTTGTAGCTGCCGATTTATGTCAGATACACGAGATAGGAAGTGTATTCCACTTTTTATCTCTTCTTCTGTTAAGTGATCGACAATAGCGTCGACCATAGCCACGCCATTGTGTATCATTCCTGTGACGCATCTTTTACCCTTGGGAGTTAGGGATACGAATTTTTCGCGTCCGTTCATCGGATCTTCCGTCATTTGAAGTAGATCAAATGGAGGGCGAGTCATGGCGCGTAGGGATTTGGATATTGCAGAGCTGGTTACATCATACCATTTGCAAAGTGCGGCTTCGATATCTTTGCGACGCATCCTTACACCATTTTCTCCCTCAGCTCTAATCGTCCATAAGATGCAAGCTTGTTGGCGGGTGAGTATTCCGCTGCGAAGTGCATCTTCAATCTGCATACCCATGAGATAATGTATGGGATAGAATAGGTCTAAAAATTCTTGGGAAGCGTCTTTGTTCTTTTTCATGGTTTTTATCGACTCGATTTCAATATTATTGCCAGCATCCGACAAGCAACCGGACACCATTTTAGTATACGTCAAAGGATATAAAGTACAAATTATTAGTTTTTTATATAAATATAATGTCGTAAGGACATAATAAACTATTGACATAAAGGGTCGGGTCTGTAGTTTTTAATCAACAAAGAAACTTTACAAATTTTAAATGGGCGGGAACAAATGGTAGAACAAATAGATCTGTCCAAACTTAAGGGTGTCGAGTGGTTGAATGGCGCTTTGGAATTGCAAAAATGCGCGTTTCGTAAAAATGGCCCCCCAGATGCAAGCCTTAGAATTGATAGACTCAAAAGGTTATTAGCTGCCTTGGAGCAGAACTCACATCGGATAGAAGAAGCGATGATGAGTGATTTTGGTTTTCGTTCTGCGCACCAGTCATATTTTGTGGAAGTTGTAACGACAGCAAAGCCAATCCGTGAGGCGATTAAGAATGTTCGCAAATGGATGCGGCCTGAGAAACGCAAGATTGAGATAGCATTTGCCATAGCGGGTGGGCGTGCAGAAATTCACTATCAACCATTGGGCGTGGTCGGATGCGTTAGTCCGTGGAATTTTCCGTTCAATCTAGCATTCTCACCTTTGGCTAGCATTTTTGCTGCCGGTAACAGTGCAATGCTAAAGCCGTCCTCTTCGACGCCTGCCTGCGCTGAATTAATGGCAGAAATAATATCAGAGAGTTTTGACGCAGAAGAAGTGGTTGTTGCACCAAACGCCGATGAATTTGCGGCGGCGTTCACGCGTTTGCCATTTGATCATTTGATCTATACGGGCGGTGGAGAGGTGGCGAAACAAATCGCGGCGTCCGCTGCTAATAATTTAATGCCTCTCACTCTAGAGCTTGGTGGTAAATCACCAGTTCTTATTGGCCGACGTGCCAATATAAAGTTGGCTGCTAATCGTATTATGTTTGGCAAGTTTTTAAATGCGGGACAGATTTGTCTAGCACCAGATTACTTGCTGGTTCCTGAGAGTGGTTTGGATGAAATCGTGGCTGCGTTAAAAGCAGCTATCGTAAAAATGGCTCCTAAGGAAAATGGCACAAAAGACTATGTGTCGATAATAAACAAAAACCATAAAGATCGTTTGCTTAGTTATTTGGCGGAAGCAAATGATCAAGGTGTTCAAACCGTATCAATAGATTGGCTAGGGGGAGATGTAGGTGAGGGAGAGAATTTTGTTGCTCCCACGCTAATTATAGACCCGCCGGATGATCTTCTCGTCATGCAAGAAGAGATTTTTGGGCCACTACTTCCGATCAAAACTTATAAGAGTTTTGAAGAAGCCATATCTTTTATAAATGATCGTCCAAATCCGCTCGCTCTTTACTATTTCGGCGATGACAGAAACGAGAGAGGTATCGTTATGTCACGTACACAATCAGGCGGTGTCACCATTAATGATGTGATTATGCATTACACAATGGATGATCTTCCTTTTGGGGGAGTGGGTGCAAGTGGGATGGGTTCATACCACGGTGTTCATGGGTTCAAGCAATTTAGCCATGCTCGCTCAGTCTACAAACAAAGCGGCCTTGATATTGGTGGAATGCTTCGTCCCCCATACGACGAGAAATTTAGAAAAATCGCCAAATTTTTATTGAAGCACGGATAACAGTGCGTGGGAGCAAATATGTCTAATATAGCTGAAGTAAACATTGATCCAGATTTTAAAGTGAAGGACTTGTACTCTCCAGAAGTGATTGCAAATCCTTACCCTTATTATGATCATTTGAGAGATAAGCCAGTTCAATTTGGCTTAGAAGACTTCCCTCCGGGAACTATACCAGGTCAGGACAAACCTTTCCCTGCTTGGGTCTTTTTAAAGCATGCTGACGTTGTTGAAGTGTGCCGTAGAGCAGACGTTTTCTCCTCACGTGATGTTATGCAGGAAGAGTCAGATGCGCCAACATTGATGCTGGTGAACCATGATGACCCGCGTCATGCTGAACTTCGCAAAATTGCTCAAATTGCCTTTGCGCCAAAGCGGGTCATGACTGATGTGGCACCGTGGATGGAAAAAACTGTTGCGGGGCAATTAGAAGAGTATGGTGAAGAAGAATTAGACTTCATGCAGGACTTAGCACCGAATCTTCCTGCTCTCGTTATGACTAAACTTATCGGTACGCCTGAAAGTGATTATAAATTGCTGCGTCGCTGGGCTAATGCTTTCATGGTGACTTCAGAGTTTACGCTCGAAGAGCGTAATCAATGTAATATCGATTTATGGCAGTATTACTCGCAAAAAGTAGAAGAAAGATATTCTGATATTGAGTCTGGAAAAGATGTACCTGATGATTTGATGTCAGCCTTTATCAAAGCAGAGTCTGATGGCAATAAGCTGACCAAAGAAGAGGTTGTTCGTTTCTGCCTCACATTGGTTGTCGCAGGGGCCGAGACAACAGGATATTTATTGGGAAACCTTATAGATGTTTTAGTCGACAATCCGAAACTCTTTAAATTACTTCAAGACGACCGAACTCAAGTGCGGGCTTTTATCGATGAAAGCTTGCGCAGAGACGGACCCGTTCAGCGGTTACATCGTGTTTGTGTAAAGGATGTAGAGGTGGGGGGGGCATCCATAAAGGCGGGAGATTGGGTTGCGATTTTTCATGCTTCGGCCAACCGTGATCCAGCCGTTTTTGAAAACCCCAATGAGTTCATTATGGGGCGACCTAATATTGGTAAGCATGCAACTTTTGGGCATGGAATACATCACTGCATGGGGTCTGGAATTGCTCGGAATGAAGCAGCCCAAATGATCAATGGAATTCTGGATCGTTATAGAGGCGTAGAGTCTAACGGCGAGCGCGTTCGCCAAAGTGGAGGTTTGCTGAACTACGGATTAGAAACTTGCCCAATCAAGTTTTTAAAATAGTTAGCAATTTGAGAGGGGAGTATCTTGAGTAGATTCCTTTTCTCAATTTTTCAAGTTGAAGGTTAATATCATGATTCGTATAGTGGCGACGACAAGAGACGGTACTAGGTCTGAACTGTCGGCGGATTCAGGTCTGTCTCTCATGGAAGTATTGCGAGACAGGGATTTGGATGTTGAAGGCGTATGCGGCGGCGCAGTGTCATGCGCTAGTTGTCACGTGTACGTTGCAGATGAGTGGGTTGATAAACTATCTGCTCCGGATGAAATGGAAGAGGCTCTTGTGGGAGACCTTGTGCATGCAAAGCCCAATAGCCGACTATGTTGCCAGATCGTATTATCAGACAAATTTGACGGCCTAGAGGTAACTGTTGCACCGAGTGAAATGTGATTGGTCTGCTTGTTTTTGGGTGGTGTCAGACAAAAGCTAACCGGTCTCTGAGTGGCAGGGGCGGTCGTTTTTTAGCTTGCAAAAAATTGCCACCATTCGCTCAGTGCGATGTCGCGATTTCGTTTGAAATTTGAGAAGCGAATTAAAGTCCAAACCTATTCCACCAGAATTGAGCTTTTTCATGAGTAATATCAATTCCTCTTTCATGAAGAAGGTCTTCCACATTTTTCAACGAGAGTGGAAAACGGATATACATCATCACTGCAAGTTTGATGACTTCTGGTGAGGTTTTGAAATATCGGAAGATGGAGGTTTTCATGTTTCCAACTTAGCGAAAGCTGGCTAAGTTGGAAATGAACGGATTAAACTGACAATGCCTCAGGGCGTTATTGCGACAATGATTGAAAGTCGTTTGCTCAACCTCATCCGGATGCTTTGGACACTGCTAAAAACAAACGCCTTATTGAGGCTATAGAGAATCTGGTGAGTTAAACCACTAATATAAAGATACTCAAAAAAGAAAAGTACCGGCTAAACAAAGTTGGTAGACAAGCTTACTTCGCTTAGCCGCCGCATGTTTCTCGAACTATCAAGTTTGTTGGCAGTCGTTCCGAGCGGCTGGCGTGGCCGCGACCATCAAGTAGTTTGGATACCAATAATCGTCCACCCTTGCGAGTGTCTTGAGAAACGGTTGTCAGGGCGGGATAGGATAATTTTGCAAATGGGATATCATCATAGCCTATAACGGATATATCGTCCGGAATTTTTAGTCCTGATTTTCCAATAGCCCTGATCGCCCCTAATGCAAGTACGTCGCTTGCTGCAATTACAGCGTCAAACTTCACACCAGATGTAATTAGACTTTCCATCGCAGCTTCCGCTGATTCTAATTCGAAATGAGCGGGGACAATCAACCTATCATCTATAGATAAGCCTGATTGAGCGTGTGCGTCCATATATCCACGATGGCGTTGGGCTGCCTCCGGTGCTTGTGTATCCCCTAGAAAAACTATGCGTTGTCTATTCAGTCTGATGAGGTGGGCGGTAGCGCGCCGTCCGCCTTCCGGATTGTCACTTCCTACACAGCAATATTCTTGGTCAGAAAATTCTGCTCCCCATACAACAAACCTCTTATCTTCTTGGCTAAGCGCATTGAAATCAGAGCGAAGTGCGCTTTGACCAATGAATATAATGCCGTCTGCGCGGCTTGTTTTCATGGCAAAAGCTAAGTCGTCATAGGTTCTCGGCGAGATATGGCTGACAAGAACATCACAATCTCTGTCGCGCGCGGCTGAATACACACCGTCCAATAACTGTATTAGGAAAGGATCGGAGCGGTGCGAATCTCTTGATTGAGGTTGTGGCACGACAACAGCGATTGTTGCATCAGCCCCAATCGGTCCGGATGGCATGGACTGTCGGAAAGGATAGTCCATTTGGCGTGCGAGCTGCCATATATGTTCTTTCGTGCGCCGATTGATTGCTGGGCTATCATTTAGCGCTCTGGAAACTGTTGAGACAGAGACACCTGACGAGCGCGCAAGATCTTCTAGACGTGTGGCTTTGCGGCGTGCAGAAGGTGTATCACCCATATAGTAGAATTCCTCATTCTGTTTGCGTGATCAGCCTCGCCCAAAAACCACTCCAAGGTGCCAGTTTGTTTGTAAACGGACTATTCGGAGATGTTGGACCAGCTTCAGTGGCTATTAACTCCAAATTTTCTTGGATATCAATAAAGACGTGCTCATCCGTCAAATTATATCCACATAGTATCCGTTCTTGTCCAGATTTACGTATAAAAACCAATATCCCGTCACTTTGTGGAATAAAAGTCTGATCCCCAATGCTTAGGGCTGGGATAGTTTTCCTTAATTTTACAAGCTTCTTAACGGCGTTGAGACAAGATGAGTTGTCTTGATTCTGTTGATTTATACTTAAAGGGAAGTGACTATCGTCTACTGGCAGCCAAGGTTCTTTGCTTGAAAAGCCGGCATGAGGCTTGTCATGATGCCAAGGAAGCGGTGTGCGCGCGCCATCTCGTCCTAGTGTGTGCGGCCAGTTTGCTATTGCTTCTGGGTCGACAAGTTTATCAAAAGGAACATGGGCTTGTGGGAGGCCCAACTCTTCACCTTGATAGATAATTGGATTGCCTCGCAATGACAGGAGTAGCATCATTAAAGTGTGGGATGCTTGGGGATGCTCTTCACGAGGGATCCAACGAGAGACAGCGCGTGGAGCATCATGATTTGAGAAAGCCCAGCTGGGCCAACCTTCCTCAGAGTTTCCATCCCACATATTTACGGATTTCATAATCCCTTCTGTTGTGAGCTTTTCAGCGTACAGAAAATCGAAATTATAAGCAGAGTTAAGGTGCTTTTCGCCATGCGTAAAAGCTTTCATTTCGTGAATGGGGTCATCACCTCCAACTTCTGCAACGGTGAATTTTGCACCATAAGAATCTAAAAGTGCGCGCACTTTTTGAAGAAATGCAGGTATTTCAGGTTGGGACTGATTGTACGTATGTAATTGCATATCAAAAGAACGCGTTATCGCTTCTATTGGTTTGTTCGAGGGTGGGTTATCCCGCAATTGAGTGTCATGCATTGAGAAATTGATGGCATCCAACCGAAAGCCATCAACATTGCGTTCCAGCCAAAAGCGAGTGGTTTCAAGCAGAGCAGCCTGTACTCCTGGATTGTTGACGTTTAGCTGAGGTTGTTCGGTCAGGAAATTATGAAGATAAAATTGCTTCCGGCGCGCATCCCATTCCCAGGCAGGGCCACCAAATACAGACTGCCAGTTTGATGGGGGGCTGCCATCTGGTTTAGCGTCAGCCCAAACATACCAGTCGGATTTCTCATTTGTTCGGTCCTGCCGGCTCGTCGCAAACCAAGCGTGTTGGTCTGAAGTGTGAGAGTATACTTGGTCAATAATGACTTTTAGGCCAAGCTCGTGAGCGCGTTCTACGATTGCATCAAAGTCGGCCAGCGTTCCAAAAATGGGGTCTACGTCGCAATAATTGGCAATATCATAGCCAAAATCCTTCATCGGAGATGTGAAAAATGGAGAAATCCATATGCCATCAACTCCAAGTGATGCGACATATTCCAATCCGCTAAGTATGCCCGCTAAATCTCCAACGCCGTCATCATTTGTATCGAGAAAACTGCGCGGGTATATCTGGTATATGACCGCGCCTTTCCACCATATCGACTGTGAATTCGTGTGAGGGGGTGCGCTTGGCTTAGCGAGTGTGGTTGAGGCATTCATCTACTGTACTCCATCGGCAACTTTACATACAGCATATCCCAAGCTTGGTATGGTGAGAGAAAGAACGCCTGTTGCAGGGCTTGATTGAGGGCAGGTTCCGATGAGAGCTTCCCATTGGTTGGAGCGCCCATCGACAGGAAAGGTGAGGGTACGCGGTGTGTTTTCTGCGTTAAAGGCAATTACGTATTCTCGGCCGTCGTTCGGAGAAAATCGAGATAAAACAAATATACTCTCTTCTGTATCGGCAAGGCGAACGATTTGAGTGCCTGTTCTTAGTGCGGAGTGTTGCGTACGAATGGCCGCCATTTGGGAAATTGCGGAATATAGAGGGTGAGAATTATCAAAATTGCTAGCAGAGGTGCGTGCATCTGAGCCGACAAGGATGTTATCATTGTAAGATTCTACTTTACTCGGGAACATATCTTCACGAGCGCCTTGATCTCCTTCATCGGAAACGAAACCTTGTTCATCCCCATAATATATAGTTGGCACGCCGCGATTGAGCATTAATAAGGCGTGCGCAAGTTTTAATCGGGCTAGTTTTTCCTCTTGTGAAATATCTGGCATTTCATCTTGCATCATGCCGGAAAAACGACCCATATCGTGGTTCCCTAGGAAGGTTGGAAGATGCTGTCCATTGCGTGCTTGCTCGCCATATAGGTGGTCAGCATTAAATAATCGCTTGAGCTCTTCGCCGGGAGCCCCTTTAAGAACGAAGTCGGTCACAACGCCTTGGAAAGCAAAATCTAGCACAGAAGGGATTTTGTCGCGTTTTGTGAATACAGCAAGTTGTCCAGCATCAAATTCGTAAACTTCACCAAATATATGAAAATTTTCAATGCCTTCTTCTACGGCCGTTTTTTCAAGCGCGGGGATGAGTTGCTGCCAAAACTCTGGATTTACATGTTTTGTCGTATCAATGCGAAATCCATCGACATGAAAATCTCGGATCCATTGAGCGTATATGTCGATAAATCCTTGCACAACAAAGGGATGCTCCGTCATTAGGTCATCAAGCCCGGCAAAATCACCGTACATAGCGTCTTCACCTTTAAACGTGGTATGTCCGCGATTATGGTAATATATGGGGTTGTTCAACCATGCGGGTGTTTTAGCATTTTTCTCTTCTTCTGGGGTGAAGATGTTATATGCGAAATTAGGATCAGTTAGTTTCTCAAAATTCTCTTCCGTTTGGTGAATGGGATCATCTCCCAAGAAACCGGTATTAGTGGCTTCACCAGTGAAGTGACCTTTGGTCGTGTAAGGATATTCAGCTAAAGGTAAATAGGGGCATTCACCTATTTCTTTCAGCTTTTGAGGGGCGTTAACCCCATGACACTCCTCATATTTTATTACATCGGCGGTGTGGTTGGTGATAATGTCCATATAGACTTTCATGTTGCGTGCGTGGGCTGCATCTACAAATTCCTTGAAGTCTTCTCGGGTTCCCAAATGAGGGTCAATATCGGTGAAATCGGTGATCCAATAACCGTGATACCCAGAAGATTCTAGGCCAGGCGGACCTTGTACGGCTTTGTTTTTGAAAATGGGGGTGAGCCATATCGCTGTGGCGCCCAAATCTTGAATATAATCAAGTTCTTGTGTGAGGCCCTTCAGGTCTCCGCCGTGATAAAATCCTTTGTGACTTGGATCAAACCCGTGGGTTAGTTTATCGCCAGAAATGTTGCCGGTATCGTTTTGGGGATCGGCATTTGCGAATCTATCAGGGAGGACGAAATAGATGATTTCGTCAGCGGGTGAGCGATCAGAATAGGCGACGCTATAATTATTCTGAATTGGTTCGGCTGTACTGCATTGTATTAAAAGAGGAAAAACAGAAGCCGCTAAGAGTGTGGAAAGGCGACGTAAGCTTTTGGGGAGCTTTTGTTCCGTTGGGGGGGGCTTCATTGTTTTCCTCCTAGTTTGTTTGTTGGCATATTTGTTTTGCAAATTTATGCAAATAATTTCTATTTTGTCTAGAATGAAAATGGCTCAATCATTAGCGAAACGCCGAATACAGCCGATTTTCCCACGTAATAACGTGTAATAAGCCATTTTTATGTATCTAAATGTTTTGCGTGTGTATTGCAAAAAATAGCAAAATGTGTAGGTTTGTTGCAAAAATATACACATCGGGGAGAGAAAATGAATATGACAAGCTGGTCAAAGGCTATAGTTCTGCTAGCTGCCTGCTTAGGCGCTGGTCCATTTGTGTTTGCGCAGAGCCAGTCGGCTGATGTCGCCACGGTCACTGAGCGCAAGCAGGGTGATGGCGTTGCGCTTGTCTCACCTGATGGAAGAATAGAATTTCAGCTTAAAATTCAAGATGGGAAACTAATCTATTCGGTTTCAAAATCCGGTGAGGTTGTTCTGGCCCCGTCTCGATTGGGGTTGAGGTTTGCGTCCGGTAAAGATTTGGACACTGATTTTATAATTGGCGACGTATCACGAAATATCTCGGATGAAACATGGGAACAACCATGGGGAGAAAAGCGGCTCGTCGTTGATAAGCACTCTGAAGTACTGGTGACACTACTTTCAGCAAAAGACCAAACGCCGCAATTTAATTTACGAGCACGCGTATTTGATGGCGGTGTAGGGTTTCGCTATGAAGTTCCAGATACTGGCGCGCGGGCAATTGTTGATGAGTTGACCGAATTTAGTCTTGATCCTGCGTCTCTTGCGTGGTGGACACCTGCTGGAGAATTTAATCGCTATGAGTATATTTATCGCACTACACCATTAAATGAAATGGAGCGTGCGCATACTCCATTTACGTTGAAACTTCCTAACTCAAATACACATGTCGCTATTCATGAAGCTGCGCTGGTTGATTATTCCGGCATGTGGTTAGATCAACGTAGGGCAGGTGTGCTGGAAGCAGACCTTGCGCCGCGTCATGATGGTGTAAAAGTACGTGTTGAGGGAGCTTTTGATACACCTTGGCGTGTTATTCAGATAGCGGATGATGCTGCTGGATTGATCAATGGATCAGATATTTATCTCAATTTGAATGAGCCGAATAAGTTAGGTGATGTTTCATATTTTAAGCCGGGCAAGTATATTGGTATTTGGTGGGGGATGCACATCAATAAATATACTTGGGGGTCCGGCCCACAGCACGGTGCTACGACTGAAAACACAAAGGCCTATATTGATTTTGCGGCAGAAAATGGTTTTAGCGGGGTTCTCGTTGAAGGATGGAATATTGGATGGGATGGGGACTGGTTTAATAATGGTGATTTATTTAGTTTCACCCAAGCCTATCCAGACTTTAATCTGCCAGAGCTAAGCGCCTATGCTAAAGAGCGAGGTGTACACATAATCGGGCACCATGAGACATCTGGTAATATCACCAATTATGAGAACCAGCTTGAGGCGGCATTCGATCTTTATGAGGCGAATGGCATACCTGCGGTAAAGACAGGTTATGTGGCTGATGGCAGCGATCTTAAATTCATAGATGCAGAAGGGCATCCAAGATACACTTGGCACGCCAGCCAAGAGCGCGTTGTGCATGATTTGCATGTTTTAAAACGGGCGCATGAGCATGGTATTGCTGTGAATGCACATGAGCCGGTAAAAGATACGGGATTGCGTCGCACATACCCAAATGCGATTTCACGCGAGGGTGCGCGGGGGATGGAATTTAATGCTTGGGGCACACCGCCTAATCCACCCGAACATCAAGCGATATTACCCTTTACGCGGATGCTATCTGGGCCTTTTGATTTTACACCCGGTATTTTTGACCTCATGCCAAATGGTGAAGATGATGAAAATCGTGTGCCCTCGACACTCGCCAAACAATTGGCGCTCTATGTAACGATTTATAGTCCTATTCAAATGGCCGCAGACTTGCCTGAAAACTATAAGAAATTTCCAAACGCGTTTCAGTTCATAAAAGATGTACCCACGGATTGGGAGCAGTCGATTGCATTAGCGGGTGAGGTTGGTGATTTCGTCGTGATGGCGCGCCATGAGCGCGGCGCAGAAAATTGGTATGTCGGTGCTGTGAGTGACGAAAATGCGCGTGAGGTAAAGCTTGATTTTGCGTTTTTGGATGCCAATCGCACATATCGCGCTGAAATTTATAGAGATGGCGATTCAGCAAATTGGGAAACTGCACCTTATGATATTGCGATTGAGAAACGTATTGTCACGTCTCAAACAAAACTTGGTTTAAAGCTTGCTGCGGGTGGCGGTTTTGCAATTCGTATTGTGCCTGTTGAGGCGGCTCAAATTGAGTCTTTGAAGCCGGTCCCTGCAATGAAAAAAGTGGTGCTAGAGAATCTTGGTGCACCACATATTCCAGAACGTGATGTGACAGTGCTTGTGCCTGCTGGCTATGATGCGTCTGATGATCGTTATCCTGTAATTTATATGCATGACGGGCAGAATTTAATTGAACCAGGGCGTGCGGTTACAGGGGATGAGTGGAAGGTTGATGAAACACTCGCGAGATTAATTGCAGAGGAGAAGGTGAGACCTGCAATTATTGTTGCTATTGAGCATGGGCAAGAACGCTGGCGTGAATATGCTCCGGAAGCATTTTTGGAAAATTTGAAGCTGGCAGGGAAAGATGAATCGCAAACGCCTTTTTCAGATGACTATCTTTCCTTTATCGTTGAAGACCTGAAACCTAAAATAGACGCTGAATTTAGAGTGTTGGACGGGGCAGAAAATACTTTTGTGATGGGGGCATCTATGGGTGGGTTAATCTCGCTTTATGCTGTGTCTCAATATCCAGATGTGTTTGGTGCAGCAGCGGGACTTTCTACGCATTGGCCACTTGTTGATCCAAAAAGTGTGAAGCCTAAAAAGGCAATCAAAGCGATCCAAAAAAGTTTGAATGCTGGTGGTATAGATGCATCCAGACATCGCTTTTGGTTTGATCACGGTACCTTGAATTTGGATGCGCATTATCCTGAATACCAAAAGCGAATGGATGGTTATTTTTCCAAGCGTGGTTTTGGCGCGGAAAACTATGCATCCCACATGTATGATGGCGCAGACCATAACGAAGCAAGTTGGGCAGCTAGGCTGGAAGATCCATTGGTCTTTCTTTTGGGAAAATAGTGCGCAGCATTAAATGTAAATAAGGGGCAAAACCGGATTGAATAATTCCGGAGCGCTGAGGGAGCGAGTATGCAGAAGCCTAGTTTAAGTTTTGGCCAAATCTGGAACATGTGTTTTGGATTCCTTGGGATTCAAATCGGATTTGACCTGCAAAGCGGTAATATGAGCCGTATTTTCCAAACCCTCGGTGCGGAAATGGACTCGCTGGCCATCTTGTGGATTGCGGCCCCGCTAACGGGGTTGTTGATACAACCAATTGTTGGGCATTTATCAGACAAGACATGGGGAAGGTTTGGTCGCCGTCGTCCTTACTTCATGATCGGTGCAATACTTGCGAGCCTCTCATTATTTGTGATGCCAAACAGCCCCAATCTGTGGATTGCGGCGGGTGTGCTTTGGATACTTGATGCATCTTTAAATATTACAATGGAGCCAACGCGCGCTTTTGTTGGTGATATGTTGCCTAGTCGTCAGCGTACAATGGGGTATGCGATGCAGAGCTTTTTCATTGGTATTGGGGCTGTGCTAGCGGGGGCGTTGCCTTGGTTGTTGACCCAATGGGGTGTTGAAAATACTGCGCCAGAAGGACAGATACCGCTTACGGTTCACATTGCTTTTTATGTGGGGGGGGCAGCGCTCTTTCTTGCGGTTTTAGTGACTGTTTTGACGACCAAAGAGTATTCACCCGAAGAGATGGAAGCGTTTGAAAAGGCAAAACGCAGTGAAGAAGGCGGGGGCGAGCCTGAGCCTGTTGAGAATAAGCAAGCTCAATATTTTTATAAGGGCGGTCTAATCTGGCTCGTGCTTGGTAGTTTGCTGGGGGTGTTTTTCTTTACTGGCCGTCAAGAAGCGCGCCCTGAATGGTTTGGGAATGTTGAGTTTGGAAAAGACCTCTATGTGCTTGCTGGAATGATTGCGGTTTTTGGAATCATTCAGCTTGTAGCAGGAGCAATGACGGCGCAACGCAAAGTGCACAATGGGTATGTGGAGGTGGTGAACGATTTATTCCGTATGCCGCTCGCTATGCGCCAACTTGCTGTGGTTCAGTTCTTTTCGTGGTTTGGGTTATTTGCGATGTGGATTTACGGCACGCCCGCAATCGCTGATTTTCATTATGGAGCCACAAATGCGCAGAGCGCGCTATATCAAGAGGCAGGTAACTGGTGGGCCTTGCTGGGGGCTGTTCGCAATGGAGTCGCTGCTGCGGGTGCGCTGGGTATAATATGGTTGGCGACGAAAATGGATAATCGCAAATTGCACGCCGTATGTATGGCATGTGGTGCGCTAGGTTTTGCTGGGCTTATTTTGTTTAAAGCGCCGGCTATGCTGGTTGTGCCAATGATTGGGATCGGGATCGCGTGGGCAGCGATTGTGTCGGTACCATACGCGATTTTGGCGAGTTCCGTGCCTAGCAATAAAATGGGTATCTATATGGGAGTATTCAATATTTTCATTGTGGTGCCTCAGCTTGTAGCGGCGACATTGTTGGGCTTTTTGATCCGGACATTTTTCAGCAATGAGCCCATATGGGCGTTTGCGATTGCTGCGACCTCATTTGCTTGTGCAGCTATCGCAGTGATGTTTGTTACCAAGACCTCGCAAGAAGAGGTGGCGTCATGATACGGGCTGCGTTGATATTGGCGTTTAGTGTCTGCGCAATGGCGTGTTCAGATCAAACAAGCGGTCAAGAAGAGCTTCAGGTGACGCAGGATGTTGCTGCGCCTGATTATACACCCAAACCTTATGTGCAGATTGAGCATCCAGAATGGACAAGGGACGCGGTGATTTATCAGATCAATACGCGTCAATTCACGCCGGAGGGAAGTTTCAAAGCAGCGCAGGCGCAATTGCCGCGATTGGCGCAAATGGGGATTGATATCGTTTGGCTGATGCCCATACACCCTATTGGTGAGGTTGAGCGGAAAGGGGAGCTTGGTTCTCCCTATGCAGTGAAAGACTATCGTGCTGTGAATCCTGAATTTGGCACGCTTGAAGATTTGAAAGCTTTCGTGGATGCAGCGCATGCGCTTGATATGCATGTGATTTTAGATTGGGTGGCGAATCATACAGCGTGGGACAATCACCTCGTCACCGAACACCCTGAGTGGTACGAACGTGATTTGCGCGGTGAGCTGGAGCCTACACCATGGGTGAATTGGTCCGATATTATCGATCTGGACTATTCTCAAGCAGGTCTGCGCAAATACATGACAGACTCTATGCGCTATTGGGTTGAGGATGTCGGTGTGGATGGTTTTCGCGCCGATGTGGCTGGGTTGGTGCCGCTAGATTTTTGGGAAACAGTGCGGACGGAATTGGATAAGATTAAGCCTGTATTTATGCTCGCCGAATACGAGCAGCGCGATGTGCATGCAAAGGCATTTGATGCGACTTATGCGTGGGGCTGGAAAGAAACCATGCAGAAAATAGCACATGGCGATGCGGATGCTTCTGCATTTGAATGGTATTATTTTGAGAACCAAGGGTTGTGGCCTGATGATGCTTACCGCATGTTATATACATCCAATCATGATCAAAATTCATGGGATGAAGCTGCGCCTATTATGTATGGTGATGCGTATGAAAATGCGATTGTTTTATCATTTCTGAGCGAAGGCATACCGCTTATTTATAACGGTCAGGAAGCTTTTAATGAGCGTATGCTTGCATTCTTTGAGCGTGATCCAATTGCGTGGCAGGCGCATGAAATAGCTAATCTTTTTAAACGTTTAATTGATCTGAAAACAGAACAAACAGCGTTGCACAACGGAAAATCCGGTGCGCGTATGGTTGGCTTGAGGCATAACAATAAATCTCAGATATTTGCATTTATAAGACGTAATGAAGCGTCACGTGTCATTGGCATTTTCAACATGTCAGCTGAGGCCGCAAAGGTTGAGATTGAGGACGCTATTATGCCTGGACTTTACAAGGATGCGTTTAGTGGTGAGTTCGTAGAAGTTGCCAATGGGCAGGAATGGTCTTTAGAGCCATGGCGAAATCGCGTGCTTATTGGTGTGGAGATGCAATAGTTTTAGTGCCGTGCTTGCATGAAAGTATTTAGGGTAATGCGTGCATTTTCAATGCGTTGCCCGATGTTTTCTGGGCGTTTAATGAGGCCGGAGTGAAGATTGATACCTTTGTATATCACCATACGATTGAATTTTGCGGGGATCGTGCCAATGCATTCGAAAATGGCATCTGATTGGTTAAAATAGGCGGGATTGGGTAGGCCGTGAATTGCAACATCTTGCTTGAGTTTTGCGTCATATATCCCCAATCTATCCGCGGATAGGTGTTCAAATCCTGTGGAATTGTGTCGGTAGAAACCAGTGCCGCCGTCTTGTTCGGGGCAAAGATAGTGAAGTAGGGCGATCGTGTTTGTATCTGTCCCATCAAAGTGTGGGATACGCTGAATTGGGGTAAGTTTTTCAGGCGGTGTATTTACGATTGAATAATTGCACTCGATGAAATGTGCTCCAGAATTGAATGCAAAAACGTCAGCTAGAATGTGCTTTAGGAGAGTGTCTTGATCTTGGAGGTAAGCGGGAGATGTTTGCGCACGTAAGCCAGGATAATGTCGTCCGCCAGGACCATACTGCGATGAATGCGCGGTCTTTAATAAAGTGTCTGGGGACGAAGAAAAATCGTCGATAACGACTATGGGGTTTTGTTCTTTTCCAAAGCGGTGGATTTCAAATCGCGTATCAGTCATGATGTATTTAATAGCACGTCCAATTCTGCTTGCGAACAAAATAATGATTTCATTCAAATAGATAAATAATACATATTGGAAAGCTTAAAACGAAAGATGGCTTTAAGATGAATGCAGCTCCGATAAAAACGATAGCGATTATTGGCGGCGGGTCAGCTGGTTGGATGGCGGCGGCTGCATTATCTAATGCGCTTCAAAAAAGTTGTCAGATAAAACTCGTGGAGTCCGAAGAGATTGGAACGGTGGGTGTGGGTGAAGCGACCATTCCACCGGTGAAATATTTCAATGCACAATTGGGTATAGATGAAGCTAGTTTCATGCGTGAAACCAATGCGACGTTTAAACTGGGAATAGAATTTATCGATTGGGCTAGGAAAAATCAGTCTTACTTCCATCCTTTTGGGCAGTATGGGGCTGAGTTTGATCAAACCCCATTTTATCAATACTGGATGCGCGAAGCGATAAGGGGGAATATTTCCCAATCTATCGACATATTTTCCATGGCTTGGAAAATGTCGGAGGCGGGTAAATTTCAGCATCCAGAAAAGGACAAGCGGAAAATACAATCTACCTTTGATTATGCTTATCATTTCGATGCGAATTTATATGCGCGTTTCTTACGGAAATATAGTGAGCTACGAGGAGTGGAGCGGCTTGAGGGGAAGGTTGTCAATGTTGAATTGCGCGCCGAAACGGGTGATATTGAAAAAGTATTATTGCAGAGCGGCGAGACAATAGAGGCTGACTTGTACATTGATTGTACTGGCTTTTATGGTGTTCTTATAGAAAAAGCGTTGCAGACAGGATACGAGGATTGGTCGCGCTGGTTACCGTGTGATCGTGCCGTGGCTGCAGCCTGCAATGCTGCTGAAGGGCCTTTGCTAGCCTATACCAAGTCGACTGCTAAGGCTGCGGGTTGGCAGTGGAGGATACCTTTGCAGCACAGGGTGGGTAATGGCTATGTCTACTCCAGCCAGCATCTTGACCCGCATTTAGCTGAAGACGAATTGATGAAATCAATAGAAGGGGATGCGTTGGTCGGTGCGCGCCATCTTCGATTTGTGACGGGACGACGAAAGAAGTTTTGGAACAAAAATTGTGTCGCGATTGGGCTATCTGCTGGTTTTATGGAGCCACTTGAATCAACGAGTTTGCACCTCATTCAATATGGGATAATGCGTTTGCTCGCGCTTTTTCCCAATGCGGATATGTCTCCTTTATTGGCGGACGAATATAATGCGCTGACCTCTGCGGAATACGAACGCATTCGTGATTTTCTGATTTTGCATTACAAGGCAACTGAGCGCGATGATACGTCATTTTGGCAATATTGCGCGAACATGCCGATTCCAGATCGACTAGCCTATAAAATGGATCAGTTTCGTGAAAACGGAATCTTGGTTTCAGATGAAAGGGAGTTGTTTCACAATCCAAGCTGGATAGCAGTCTATTTGGGGCAGGGAATTAAACCCAAGCGAGCGCCGGCACTCACATCATACCGGATGCAAGTTCCGGTGTCGGAGCGTTTTTCTCAAGTGCAGGCGGCAATGCAAAGCGCTTTGAAAGTGATGCCCGATCATCGCACTTATGTTGAAAATTATTGTAAGTCTAACTGACAATTGCGTGTTAGGAAGTCTTCATGGCTTGGAAGTTGAGCTTCAGCCTGCGCAATAATTGCGTCAATATCGGCTAAGAATTTCTCTAATTGGTCGGTTGATAGCCTATCTGCCATTGCGTGATAGGATTGGGGTATAAGGCCTTGGCCAATCATGACCTGAACCCAGCTTGCCTCTCTAAACAAATCTTCTGGTTCTTTATGGATGCGACCTGTTGCAGAGAATAACTCCAGTTTTTGTTTTAAACTGTCGGGAATATCCATATTTTTGCAATAGCGCCAAAAATCAGAGTCCTCGCGCTGGGTGCAATGGTAATGCAGGATTATAAAGTCACGTATTAATTCATATTCTTTGGAGACTTGGCGATTGTATTCATTGCTGTTGGCCGGCTCCATTTTTTTGGTAGGCAATAATTCAATTAAGCGGGAAATATTTGATTGGATGAGGTGGATTGATGTGGATTCCAAGGGTTCTAGAAAGCCACTCGACAGGCCAATTGAAATACAGTTTTTGTGCCAAAACTTCTCACGTCGTCCGGTGGTGAAGCGGATATGGTTGGGTTCTGCTATGGGGGTACTGTCCAAGTTCGACAATAGAACTTCAAGGGCGGTTTCATCCTGCATGAATTGATCACTATAGACATGCCCATTACCTGTGCGGTGCTGTAGAGGAATGCACCATTGCCAGCCTGCGGTGTGCGCAATGGATTTTGTGTAAGGGACGAGCGGACGGGTGCTTTGAGAAGGGACTGCGATAGCGCGATTGCAGGGGAGCCAATGGGTCCAGTCCTGATAGCTAACGCCTAAGGCTTTATCTATTAAAAGGCCGCGAAAACCGGAGCAATCAATAAAAAGATCACCTTCAATTTGGGTACCGTTTTCAAGTTTTACATGGTCTATAAAGCCGGTGTGGGGATTGAGTACTGTTTGTTTTACGAAGCCTTCAATGCGTGTGACACCTGACGTTTCTGCAAAATTGCGAAGGAAGCGGGCATATAATCCAGCATCAAAATGAAAGGCATAGGATAGCCCTGTCATTCCCGTTTTCCCAATGCGTTCTAATCGGTCAAACTTATTGGAGTAGGCCACTTTGTGGTGAAGTGAGTAATCCCAAAGAGAGCTTTGTTTGCCTTCTTCTTGGGCGCGCTTCCAATAGTGATGAAATTGGAGGTTGGAAAGGTTGAGGCCCACATCGCCAAATGTGTGAAGGTAGCTTTCTCCAATTTTGCCCCAGTTAGAAAATTCAATGCCGAGTTTTATTGTGCCTTTGGTGGCTTTTAAGAACGTATTTTCATTCAGCCCCAACATACCATTTAGACGACGTATTTGCGGTATGGTGGCTTCGCCAACTCCGACTGTGGCAATTGAGTCTGATTCGATTAAAGTCACAGAGATTGATGGAGGGAGGAGCTTAGCGAGTGCAGCAGCCGATATCCAACCAGCAGTACCGCCGCCTACGATGACAATCTTCTGAATCTGCGTATTAGACATGGCAATACTCTAGCAGAGGAATAGGGAACAAAATAGCCCGCACGTTTCCATGCGGGCTAAGTTTAAGATAAGGTAGGGAGGAAACCTAATCTAGAAAGATTTGGATACGGTGAAGTTATAAGTTGTACCGTATTGCTCGTGGCGACTGACATATGAAACGCCGTCTAAAGCTGTATCGTTAGAGGTAGCGAATGGCTCGTCTGTGAGGTTGAAGACTTCGAAGTTCAAAGCCAATCCTTCCAATTTGCCGCTATCCCATTCATATCCAACTTGTAGATCAACGATCGTTTCTTCAAGTGCTTGAGCACCTGCTAAAGAACCATCGAAGTTTTGTACTTCAGACAAGAAATCTGAACGGTAACGTGCGCTAACACGTGCACGCCAGCCATAGTTTTCATAGTAGAAATCACCCGACCAGACGGTGTCAGAATATCCTGGAATTGGAAGTTCATCGCCGTTTTCTGTTTCAAGGCCATTGTCTGCATATGTATAGCTCGCATTGAAGCCGAAGCCTTCAAGTGCAGGTGGCAAAATATTGTCCAAGTTCATGCGGAATGTTGCTTCGATACCTGTAATGGAACCTTCAGCAAAGTTTACAGGACCAGATAAACGTACTTGGGATACTTCAGGGTTTGCAGCCAAGAAGTCACCATGCCCACCAGCGATAAGTGATTGGGTGCCGTCGATCATCGTGTTGCGGTCTACTACCCAGTCAGACAATTCTTTGTGGAAGAGGGCAACAGATAGAGCTGTTGTGGAGTCAAAGTATTTCTCAAATGCAAGATCAAATGCAGTTGATTTGTATGGTTGCAAGAATGGGTTACCGCCGCTTTGTGTGAAACAAACTGTTTCGGGCGGATCAAACGTCACGAGAACGTCTGGAAGTTGATCACCATCAGTGCTTACACATGAGATTGGATTGCTATCCAAGTTTTGGTTTGCCGCCAATTGATCGAGGCGTGGACGCGTCACAGTTTGAGCGGCTGCGAAACGTATAAATGTGTCTTCTGTTACTTCGAAGTTTAAGTTCAAGCTCGGCAAGAAATTGCTGTATGAGTCTTCTACAGTTTGAGAAAATTGGTTTGCACCAAAGTTCAAAGTTCCGGTCGATTCCTGAGTTGTGTCGACATATTGGAAACCAAAGTTTCCGCGCATTGGCACTGAACCCAATTGGGTATCAATGTTGGCCATTGCAAAATATGTCATCAGATCTTCTTCAAGCGTCCAGCGTGTGCCGTTTGCGGGCTCCACAACATATGTGCCGTCTGCGATTAAGCTTGCTGGGTCATATGCTAAAATATCTAGGCCGATTGAGCCGCTGTCTGTGATGCCGCGAATAGCTGATCTTGGAAGCACAAGGCCATTTCCAAACGCGTCTGTTGCACGCAAGAATGCTTCGTTTGAATCGAAGTTCTTCTCGCGTTGAGTTGAGAAAGCACCAGCTTTTACTGAGGAAATAAATCCAGAGTTTAGGAAGTATTCAGCTTCAACACGAATTTGGTCTAGCTCATCTTCAATTTTTGGCTCTTTAATGAAGCCAACTTGGCCCCATCCACCTGGGTCAGTTAGGAGAACGTTCGCAGAATCTGTATAGTCAACATCGTGATCAATACTGTATTCGCCATCCGGGTCAAAATTGAACTTTAGGGTGTCGAGTGTGCCTGAGCGGGCAGCTCCGATACCTGCATAAGATTCATAGTCGATATCGTTACGCTCAAGCGTTGAGCGGGCAAGATCAAGCGTTAGAGTTAGGTTATCAGAAACATCATATTGTGTATTGATGCCCAAAGCCCAAATTTCAGCTGTGTTGCCTTCTGTGTCTGTACGAACGATTGGAGAAACGTCTGTATAAGTTGCAGAATCTGCAAACCCGTTGCTTCCAGTTGCGCTATCAAAGCTCGCTCCCGACCAAGATGCGATTGGGGTTTCTACGCCACGGAAGATACCGGCATCTTCTGTGTCTGTGTAGAAAGCATCGATAGAGGTGCGCCAGTTGTCTGTAGGTTCAAATTGTAAAGCACCAGCGATTGATGTGCGTTCAAATTCACGAGAAACAACACCTGTGCGTGGGTTGTCTGAAGGGTAAACTAGGCCCGTGACATCATCAATGCTTGTTTGGCCGCCATTCGTTTTGAGTTCGCGGGTTGTGTAGTGTGTCGGGTTGGATTGCTGTGTGGCAGCTAGAGACCACCCAATTGTTCCATCTTTATTTTGGTCAATATAAGATCCAAATAAGCGATAACCAGTGTCCTCATAATCTGGGTTGAGTTCTCCACTATCATTGAGAACATACTTACCCGATACGTTGATTTTACGTTCGTTGTAGTTCAGTGGGCGCACAGTACGAAGGTCAACCGCACCGGCGATACCTGTTGCTGCTAATTGTGCATCAGGTGATTTGTATACGATACCTTTCGCGACAAGTTCTGATGGGAATTGGTCAAACTCAACACCGCGATTGTTGCCGGCAGATACAACTTCACGACCATTTAAAAGTGCAAGAGAGAAGTCTGGCCCCAAACCGCGAATAGAAACTTGTTGGGAGCGCCCGCGTACACGCTGGGCCGTTACACCAGGAAGACGTGCTAGAGAGTCCGCGATTGATAAATCTGGAAGGCGTCCAATATCTTCAGCAGAAATTGCTTCAATGATTGAGTTGGATTCTCTCTTTGTCGCTAGAGAGTTTTCAATCGAACTTTTGATACCGGTGACCGTAATTACGTCCAAGACTTTTTGCTCGCCTTCAGTTTTTTCAACTGGTTCAGCGGCTTCTTGTGCGAAACTTGGTGCACCTAAAATGAGCATCGCCCCTGATGCTGCGCCGATAAGCATTCTCTGCTTTAGGTTGACCCCTTTAGGCATGTATTCCTCCCAATTTATATGTTCGATTTTGCGCCCAATGCAAAAACATGCAAAACTTTTGCATAATATGAAAATTATGTCCAGTGGCCGGCGAGTGAATCTAATTTGTGGTGTGAAAAAGCCACATAAAGTCCAATATTGGCACAAGTTACTCCGAAATTGCAAAGGACTTCTGGTTTATCTGCTTATTTTGCAGAGTATGCAAAAAAATGAAAATAATAGATTTGCGTGACGGGAGGTTGCAAGGAAAGTTATCACTTTGCGCGTTTCTTACCCGAAAAGGTCACGTAATTTTTGAGTTTGAATATTGTTTGAGTCGGGGAGGTAGCAATTTGACTTGTAGCGTCGTCTGCGGGGAGGCGATGGGGTCAAATATTGTGTGAATAAGCGCTATTCTCATGAGGGAGATGTCCTCATGGTGTGTTCGCTCAATCATGTGGGAAGAAAGAAATGAATCACCCTGAGTTTATCGGAGGCTAACTTTCTTGAGAGAATCAAAACACTTGATCCTGAGAATCGAAAGCTCAAGCGAGACGAGGAGCTAGAGCTTAAGATCAATGAAATCTGGGAGGATAGCTTTCGTAACTACGGCATTCATAAAATCTGGCATCAGCTCCTGAACAACAAGGAGGCGGTTGCGCGCTGCGCCGTTGAACGAAGGAAGGCCCTTGGAAAAATCTTGACCAAGTTGAATTAGCGACAGCAACATGGGTTGAGTGGTTTAATAGCCGTCGCTTGTATGGCGTGCTGAATTACGTATCGCCAGCTGAGTATGAAAAACTTTTTTAGCAACAAACCGAGTCGGCTCGTGTAGCATGACTCAAATAAAACAGCCTTCGATAAACTCGGGGCGATTCAACGGTTAAATCGGTAATATTTTGAGAGAGAACGGGATTATCAGAAACAGCCGGACTGAATGGCGGTGGTGTCAGACAAAAGCTAACCGGTCTCTGAGTGACTGGGACGGTCGTTTTTTTAGCCAGTGAAAAGCTGTCGCCATTCGTTCAGAACGATGTCGCGATTTCGTTTGAAATTTGACCTTGAGTATAAGTGCCTCTCCAGATTAAAATGATTGTGAACTGATGATTGGATAGCGACGAATTTTTGCAAGCTTTTTGACTGTCGGAACTTATTCATTATCTTTTCTCGTCGTCAAAACGGTTGATGTGAATTCTCGCATCTATTGTTTAGCCATCGCCCAGTGAGCTGTTTATCTGCATTCCCGATTTCATTCATTGCCGCTTTATAAGAGCGCAATTTATCTGTAATTATACAATGGGGCGGGCCATATCGCTTCATGGCTTTACGTAAAAATTTCAATGCTGCCTGTTTGTTGCGGCGTTTGGTGACGTAAGCTTCGAGAACTTCGCCTTCGTGATCTACAACACGCCACAGATTAATGAAGTTCTCCGTTGATTTTTATGACTTTGGAGCTGGTTAGCGTATGCCAAAGCTTTGATCTAGTAGATCAAAGCTAAGCGAAAAAGGCTCCGGCAGGAGCTTCATCGAGGTGCCACTGCCATTGTTCGAACTTCTTCATCTGGGCGGCACGCTTCTTTCTAATTTTTGAAGCGAAATAGGGACCAAATCTATTCCACCAGAATCGAACGGTTTCATGCGTAATGTCAATTCCGCGCTCATGAAGAAGGTCTTCCACATTTCTCAATGAGAGTGGAAATCGGATGTACATCATCGCAGCAAGTTTGATGATTTCTGATGAGGTTTTGAAGTATCGGTAGATAGAGGATTTTTATGTTTCCAGTTTAGCGACCACTGGCTAAGTTGGAAACGAGCGGTTTAATCTGACAATGCCCTTTGGGGGAGGGGCTGGCCCAAATGTTGAAGTTGGACCAGCAGTGAATTGCTAAAAAGTAGAATAAGGAATTTACTCAGTTACATAAAGAGTTGCGTCTTTATGTGATGTTGAGCTGTTTCCAATCATTATTGTAAAAGAACCCGGCTCAACAACTCTTTTCATTTCTCTGTTGAAAAATTGAAGGTGTTCAGGACGAATTTCAAATGTGACCACTTCAGAGGCACCAGGGTCTAACGAGATACGTTTAAAGCCCTTAAGCTCCAGCACGGGGCGGGTAACGGAACTGATGTCGTCGCGTATATATAGTTGGACAACTTCATCAGCTGTGTAGGCACCTGTATTTGTTACTGATACAGAAGCTTTTGTTATTCCGCTTGGGGAGATGGAGTCTTGTGATAGCGAGACATCACTAAACTCAAATGTTGAGTAACTTAAGCCGTGCCCGAAAGCGTATAGCGGAGATGCATCTCCAAATGCGTAACCTCTTCTTGCGGTGGGTTTGTGGTTATAAAAAGCTGGAATTTGTCCTACGCTTCTAGGTACTGTCACAGGCATTTTGCCGCTAGGAACAGCTTTGCCGCTTAATAGGTCAGCGATCGCGTAACCTGTTTCTTGGCCGAGTAGCCAGCCATATAGCAACGCATCAAAGTGTTCTTTTTCTAAAGAAAGGGGACGGCCAGAAATAATCACACCGACCATTGGTTTATTTAGGTTTGACAACGCTTCAACTAATTCTGTTTGCTCTCCTATGAGAGTGATGTCGTTGCGGTCTCCCATGTGGGTTTCTGACCAAGCTTCTCTAGAAGTACTTTCGTCGCCACCAATAGCAAGGATAATCAAATCTGCATCCCGTGCTGTTTGAACAGCCTCTTCAATAAGAGAGAGGTTTTTTTGTCGATCTGCAATAACAACTTCATCATCCCACCATGAACGATTGTTTGTTAATTCTACGCCCTTGCTGTGGATTATATCTGCCTTATCGCCCCAACGTTCTTTTATGCCATCGAGTATGCTAATCACTTGGCGTGGCTCATCTGAATATCCGCCTAAAACAACGATATCTGAGTTTGGACCAATAACAGCTATTTTTTTGTAATTTTCTGGGTTTAAGGGAAGCGTGTTGTTTTCATTTTTTAGCAGAACAGGTGCTTTGATAGCAGCTTGATAAGCTAGCTCTCTTGCTTCTGAGTTTCCTGTGATCTGGTCAGCGTAATTAGCATCGGCAAATGGTGTGCTGAACAACTGAGCTCGCTGCTTTAGTTGTAGAACTCTTAAAACAGCGCGATCAATAATAGTTTCGTCAAGTTCGCCTGCTATAAGTTTTTCTTTGAGGCTGTAAAATGCAACTCCATCCGGCAATTCCATATCCACACCGGATTGCAATGCCAATGCTCCAGCTTCGGGAAGTGAACCAACAATTTGGTGGCGGCCTTCTAATTCATTGATTGCAAAATAGTCTGCGACCACTGGGCCATCAAAACCCCATTCACCCCGTAAAATATCGTTTAATAACCATGGGTTGGCATGAGATGGTATGCCGTCAATTTCATTGTAACTTGCCATAACGCTAGCAGCACCTGCTTTTATCGCTGCTTCAAAAGGTGGAAAGAAAACTTCTCTTAACACGCGTTCTGAGAGTTGCGATGGGCCGATATTCATTCCAGCTTCTGGTTGGCCGTGGCCAGTCATATGTTTCAGCGTCGTCAGAACTTTGTCTTTGGGTAGTTGATGTGTTGTTCCTTGAAAGCCTTTTATTGCAGCGACTCCCATTTCAGAGACGAGGAATGGATCTTCACCGAATGTTTCTTCAATGCGGCCCCATCTCGGATCTAATGCAACATCAACCACTGGTGACAATACATGATGCACGCCTCTTGCTCTGATTTCTCGACCAACGATTGAGTAAACTTGCTCTATGAGTTCCGTATCAAAGGTTGAGGCGAGCCCAATTGACTGAGGGAAAGAGGTTGCATGCAAACCTTGAAGGCCGTGTAGTCCTTCTTCATGGAAAAGTGTTGGAATTCCCAAGCGTGTTTCTTCCATCATCCACTTTTGGATGATGTTCACGAGTTCAACAGTTTCTCCTGGGGATCTGCCAGAAAGTTTCCGAACAACTGTTGAATCATTGAGGCTCTTTCGTTCAGATGGTCCTTCCATACCAATAGTGTCCTGTGGGCGAGCTATACACCCAGCACCATGGGGGAAGTGAGCTTTCATTTTTTGGGGATTGAAGCTACCATCTCGTTCCAAAAATTTGGATTTGTCCATCCAAATACAACTAATTTGAGCCAGTTTCTCATCGATAGTCATCTGAGATACTAAAGCTTCAAGCTCTGTTGTCTGGGGTTGTGTTTGAGTTGTGATCTCAGATTCTGGAGCTGAGAAATTCGATGCGCATGACAGCAGAACAAACGCTGAGCACGTTCCTATCAGTATTTTTTTAAACATATTGTCTCCTATCCAACAGAAGCTGGGAAATAGATATATTGAAAGCTTGCGTCCGAAGGTGTTAGCTATCTCCACAGTCGGCTTTTGCATCTGTGTCTGATTCAATGCGCACATTGGAGAGATCTATGATGTTGCCATTGGTTCCGCGAATTGAAAGTGCTGTGTTGAGGGATTCCATGTTAACGCCCTTGTCGGCGAAACAACGCAAACTTACTCGGTAACTTTGCCATCCATCATTAGAAAGTGTGAGTGGTAGGCTTGCCTCACATGCTTCGGAATCCTGGCATCCAGATCCTACGAAAATTGTCGGTTCACCAGAGTTCAGTTTGGCCTCAAATGCCAATTCCATGGCTCCGTTGGATTCTCTTGAAAAGTCTATTGGATATCCAGATTGAATGCTGAAGATTGTTTCACTGTCAGTCCATTCAAGTTTTATAGAGTCCTCTTGAGATTTGTGGTCAGACGCTTTTATTTTTATACCATCTCGTTCAAATGGGAGGTTCTCAATTGGTGTTTTCGAAATCCGAAAAGACCATGGAGCATGTACAATTCCTTTACTAAAGAAAATCCCTTTGGGAGCTGTTTCTAAAGAGTCTATTCCGGAATCTTCTTCCAATTTAGGTAGGTTTTCTTTGTCACTGTAATTTAAACCATAGCCTATTGGGAATAGTGGATCATAGTCCGTATCGTGTCGGTTGAGTTTTGCTTGTGTCGCGAATTTAGGCCAAGAGAAAGATAGTTTTCCTTTAAAGTCAGCGCCATCTTCAGCAAAAAGTACGTCTGCTATTCCGCCACCTTCTGTGCCAGGTAGCCATGCCGCCACAAATGCATCAGACAGATTAATTTCTGGGTTTGTCCAAAGGGGGCGGCCTGATAGGAAGACTGATATGATTGGAGTGTTTGTCTTTTTATAGTTTCCCAATTTTTCAGGAGAAAAGTTGGTTGGCACGAAGTCAACGTTACTTCTGTCGCCTTGAAATTCGGCATATGGATCCTCTCCGTACACAGCAATCACAGCATCTGCTTCGATCAAAGATGTGCCGTCGGGATCATAAATAACTTCTCCGCCTTCACCTTCAACGAGTTCTTTAATTCCATCCAAAATAGTTTGGCTGTTGGGGAACTCCTCATTGGTGTGGGTTCCACCTTGCCATGAAAGCGTCCATCCTCCTGCGGCTTTAGCAATGCTATCGGCTCCTTCGCCGACAACAAGCACTTTTAAGTCCTTTTTTAGCGGTAGCACATTGTTGTTGTTTTTAAGAAGAACAAGAGATTCACGAACAGCTTGACGTGCAAGTGCGCGATGATGGTCGGAGCCTAGTAGTGAAGTGTCACCAGCATATGGTCTTTCACTTGGTAGCTGTTTATTGAAAATGTTGTAGGAAAGCTTCACGCGTAAAATCCGACGCACAGCATCGTCCAGACGTTCCATCGGAATCTTACCTGATTGAACGTGAGCTAGCGTCGACTCATACAGACCTTTCCAGCTTTCGGGGGCCATATACATATCCAGCCCGGCTAGAAGAGCTTCCGGACAATCTGTAGCCGTGCAGCCGGGAATTAAGGCATGTCCATTCCAGTCGCCAACAACAAATCCTTTGAAATTAAGTGTGTTCTTTAATACGTCTGTAAGTAGTTCTTTGTGCCCGTGCATTCTATCGCCGTTCCAAGCGGAATAGGAAGCCATTACTGTCATGACGCCCGCTTCAAGAGCACCGAAATAGGCTTCGCCATGGATGTCTCGAAGCTCTTGAGCTGAAGCTTTGGTGTCACCTTGATCTATTCCGTCTTCTGTTCCACCATCGGCTATGAAGTGTTTGGCGCTAGAGATTACTTTGCCTGTAGATAGGAAATCTGATGATTGAGGAAAGCCTTGAAGACCAAGTGCTATTCTGCGTCCATATTCTGAAACTATCCCCGGTTCTTCGGAAAAGCCTTCATAGGTTCTGCCCCAGCGGTCGTTTTGTGGGACAGCTAGAGTCGGAGCAAATGTCCAGTCGTGGCCAGATACCTTCAGTTCCAAAGCGGTAACACGCGCTATTTCTTGGATTAGTTCAGGGTTATTTGCGGCACCAAGACCGATATTATGAGGAAAAGCGATACTCCCTGCTAGGTTTGTGTGACCATGGACAGCGTCAATACCCCAAATGATTGGAATTGCTATTTCAACTCCCTCTGTATCGATTGAGGCTTGAAAATAGGCATCAGCTGCTTCTAGCCAGCTTTTTGCATCAGCGTAGGGAAGGGGACCAGGAGCTGAATTTCCACCACTCAACACTGAACCCAGCCTATATTTTTTGACGTCTTCTGGCGTCACAGAAGCACTGTCTCCTTGAATGATCTGGCCTACTTTTTGTTCTACAGTAAGCTGGCTTAAGATCTGATCTATCTGGTTTTCAATTTCCTTGTTTAGTTTCGGTGTATCTAAACTAGGCCAAATGCTAGCGGACTGTTGGGCTGGCGGGGGACCTTGAAGGTGTTCGGAGTTGCATGCTGTAAGTAATAAGCAAGATGATATAGCAATTATACTTGTCGTTATTGAATTTTTTATCATGATGTTTCGCCAAATTAAGGATGTGAATTATTAGTTTGTGGATGCGTATCCACGTGAAGTTTCCAAATAACTGGTCACCCATACCAATGGCGCGTTCCAATTTATTGCGACCTCATTGAGGGAGTATGCTTTGATATCATCTACCCAACATGTTATTGGAGCTTGCTTGCAGGACTTGAGAAGTTCTTGTGCAACCTCATCAATAGCAGAGTTTACATTTGGGCCGCCGGATACGGATCCTGGTGCAGTGTACGGGTATTGGTCGTCAGCTGCGGCAGCCCAAAATCTGTGGTGCATATTCTTGGCTGGATTGGAGCCAAATCCAGCGATATATGATTGAGATAATGGATTATTCCCCAATAGATAATTCATGATATCAATTACTGCGTTTCTATACTTGGAATTCTCAGTAATTTCGCCGGCATAGGCCAGTATCATTGCTTTATTGAGTAAAGCACCATTGGATCCCCAATCAAATTCTGAATGGGAAACAGGGATTAGGAAGCTGTTATTATTTGATTCGAAAAGATACGAATCGGCAATTTTCAATATTGCCTCAGAAGCTGTCTTTCGGTCATTTAATCCAAAGTGTTCAACTGAAATCAATATTGTGAGCAATGGAAGAATATCAGTGCTGGCCCAATACAGTCCATTTAATTTTTCATTCTTGTAACGAGAAAGCCAGTCGCGCCCTGGGGTGTCTTTGAGTTCTTGGATATACTCCGTGTTTCCTGTTGTTGAAAAAAGTTCAAATGCTGCCCACGCGAATTCATCGGAGAGGTCTGAATCGGCATATGGACCACCGCCATCAAAGAGATCGTACGCGTAAATGTCTGGATATGCTTTTGCGGCAGTGTATGCTTTTTTTGCTGCATTTAAGCATTTATTGGAAAAAGCAGCATCAATTTTTTTCCATATGCGAGCGCATTGGGAGGCCGTCGCAGCAAGGTTCAAAGTTGCAGCAGTTGATACAGGATACAAATAGCGTTGTTCGTTGGAATCGTTTGGAGATATAGGGAGGCCTAGCCATTGGTCCTCATGCACCTTGTGGTGCGCTAGACCGCCGCCATCTATTTGTGAGATCTCCAGTTTTTTACCCTTGGCGACGTTTTGGAGGCCGAGTGGGGCCTGCGTTTGATACCCTTCAGGGAGTTGCATCTTTAGAAGAAATTCCATTTCCCAGCGTGTTTCAGAGAGGAGGGGGCTCCAGCCTTTATGTTCTTCAGGGAGAGGGACACGAGATGCGCTCCATCCAAGATTGTTCGCACCGCCTAAAATACTCATTCGTTCGTATGCATTCTGGAGGGTCCAAAGCGAAATACCTCCATTTACAACATACTTTCCGTAATCTCCCGCATCATACCAGCCTCCAGTCACGTCAAGACTGTAGTCGCAACCATCCCAGTTCTTTTTTGTGCGGTCTAATCCATTAAAGCAAGTCAAATTGCTTGAGGGGTGGCCAGCTGGACGAGAATATTCAGGGGTTGATGTGTATGCTTCTAATATCGGGGTGCCAGACCGCATTTGGTAGAAAAAACGAAGTGCTTCTTCGGAGAGGGAGTTGAAAGGATTAGAAGCAATTTTAAATACTTCACTTGTTTCTCCACAAGTTTCCAAAGTGTAGTCTTTTCCTTCGGTTTTTAGGGAGCTAAAAGAAATTCTATGAGTATGAAGCCCTGATAATTTATCCAAACCCAAAACAATTGTTTCACCTGAAAGAGTGCTTTCTCCTGAGCCATCTTTTAGAGTCCATTTGAGGGGGGAAGTAGATTTTGAAGATACTACGGCGCTTTTGTTTGAGGGTGTTTCATATCCCACTTGATTCAAAAATATTTCTATCTTTTCGTTTGGGCAATTGTCGGTACTTTTGATTGGGGCCGCAACTGCATTTGGCAATGTTAAGGCTGCAATAAAAGCAACTGATCCTGCTACAAAAATATGAAATTTCAATTTTTTATCCTCCTTCAAATGCGCCATATCGTTTCACTCATAAGCCACTAAATTTAATGGATGAGTCGTGTTTTATGGCTGTATTTTTTTTGACAACGTAAGTCTTTTTCTGCATTTTTCTATACATTATCCTGCAATTTCGAAAATTGACGTTACGATATTTTGTAAGTTATTGTATTATATATTAAAAAAAATGTCCAACCTTGTCATATCGTCAAAATTAGAGCTTTTTGGTCGGTTCTGGGTAGTTTTTTTGTGTCTGCAATAGGCTTTTTATTTGTTTTGTAGACAACGTTGGACAATTCTGTTTATGTTTGGTATCGCTTGGGAAAAAGACCCGTTTAGATCGGGTGTAAAGCGAGAATTTAGGGAGGAATAAAAATGAAAAAGACAGGTTTAGGTGTTACTAAAAGGTCGGCTTTAAATGCCTCGAAAAGAACTGGCATGCTGTTGCGTGGTGTGTCTATTTTTACCTTGGCAAGTGGAGTTTGGGCTGGGGCAGCTTTTGCGCAGGATGCAGATGCTGTTGAAGGCGGTAAGTCTGAGGATAAAGTTCTTGAGACGATAACTGTAACAGGTATTAGGGCGTCGCTTAAAAGTGCGCAGGACCTTAAACAAGACGCAGATGTGTTTGTTGATGCGATTACGGCCGACGATATAGGTTCATTGCCAGATCGCTCTGTTTCAGAAGCACTTCAACGAGTTCCTGGAGTGAATGTACTACGTTTTGCTGCTGCAGATGATCCTGACCATTTTGCTGTTGAGGGTAGCGGGGTTGTTGTTCGTGGTTTACCTTTTGTTCGTTCCGAATTGAACGGCAGAGATGTTTTTGGTGCTGGTAATTCTGGTGGTCTTGGTTTTGAAGATGTGTCACCGGAGCTGTTAGGTAGTGTTCAAGTATTTAAAAACCAATCCGCTGACATGGTTGAAGGAGGGCTTGCTGGCACGATTGATCTTCGAACCCGGTTGCCTTTTGATTCAGCAGGACGCAAAGTTGGGTTCTCAGCGGACCTTACGCATTCGGATCTTGTTGGTAAGATTTCTCCGACTTATTCTGGACTGTGGTCAGACAGATTTGAGACTGGAGCTGGGGAATTCGGTTTCTTAATCGGGTACGCAAATTCTAGTTTGGAATCTAGATCAGACGCTACATCAATTGCTGATGTCGCTCCAAATCTGAGGGATGGCAACACTTTCACGCCGGTCCAGTTTGATAGTCTTTCTAATGGCCAGACTTTGTCAGATGGTGCAGGTAATTCTTACAATTTTGGTGAAGTGGAGGATGGTCTCTATTACATCCCTAGAGGTGTCGGGATTAAATCTCAACTCTATGATCGTGGGCGTGAAGCTTTGTCACTAGCGGGCCAATGGCAAAATAATTCCGGAACAATGGTTGGTAGTGTGCAATTCCTGCGTTCGGAAGCCGATTTGACCTGGAGTGAAAAGGTTTTAGAATCTAACATTGATGGTGGTCTGGCGCAGAATATCTTGCCCCAAGATGATGATTTTGTATTTGAGTCAGACAGGACTTTCTATTCTGGTCTTTTATCTGAAAATGTTGGTTGGCGCGGTAATGATAACAATCTTCCTTTAGACGGAAGTCAGCACTTAGCAACAGCACGCGAGCATACTGAAAAAGATGTTACCACCGATTTGGGTGTAAACTTAAAGTACACACCCAACGACCGGTGGGCTTTGAACTTTGATGCTCAGTATGTAGAGGCAGATAAAGATATCAAAGATGTATCAGTTCACGGAACTTTCTTTTCTGCATTTGAACTTGATATGTCGGGCGAGGTGCCGAATATAACCTACCGCGCTCCTGTAGGTTCGGGCCAGTCTGATGCAGAATATTTCGCGGATACTGATAATTATTTCATTCGCTCTACAATGCCGCACTTAGAGGATAGTCACGCAGAATCTATCGCTTTTAGAGGTGATGCGGAATATGACTTTGATGGTGAAGGCTGGTTGAAATCTGTTCGTTTTGGTGCACGCTATAGCGATCGAGATTCTTCTATACAACAATCTCGATATAACTGGGGGAATGTATCAGAAATTTGGACAGGTAGTCCGCTTCTTTTGGCTTCAGACCCAACAGTTTCAGCAAATATGTCTCCATATTCGTTTAATGAATTTCAGCGTGGGTCAAACCAACTAGGTGGAGTTCCGTTCTGGAGTGGGCCATTAGCTGCAGATTATCAGGGTTATCTTGATGTGATGAATGGAGTTCTTTCAACACACCCAGGAGCGAGTGCAACACTTCTAGAAGATAGAGGAAATGTTGTGTCTGGACGTGAACCATTTGTCCCTTCAGAAATTGTAGACGTGGAAAGAAAATCGACTGCTTTGTACTCTCGATTGGATTTTGGTTCCGAGGGACTGTTTGGTTCTAATGTATCTCTCGATGGTAATGTTGGAGTCCGGTATGTCAAAATGGATCGAACCGTTGAGGGCACGTTGGAAGTTGATGATCTTGCCACTGCTATTCCAACCCTTGCGCCTGATGGTAGTAGAGATGTGACCTGTAGCAACATGGGAGGGGGGGCTCTGCCTGGTGTTTGTAGTCTAACTGATGCAGAATTTGCGGCGGTTTCTGCCTTTTTTGGTCCTACAGCTGTAGCTACACCTCAAACAGTTGAAAACTCACGTGAATATTTCTTGCCAAGTTTAAACTTGAAGTTTGAATTTGGGAATGGCCATCTCATTCGCTTGGGAGCTTCCAAAAGTATTCGGGATGCCAACCTCTTAGATTTGAGTGTGGGTGGGCGTGTAACTGTCGGGCCTGACAATGGTGGAGAATTCGGTGGTGTTATCTCATCAATCGGTAACCCGAACCTTGCACCAATCGAGTCTACCCAGTTTGACGCTTCTTATGAGTGGTATTTTGATGAAACGGGTTCTCTAACAGTTTCACTTTTCTCTAAAGATCTTGAAAACAGATGGGTAGGAGAAATGAGAGACGGTGGGTCTGTAACTGGAGGCAACCGTGTGCCTGTTACACTAGTGAATAACGGTGTTTCAATAGAGTCAATTGCGACCACAGTTTCAAATGCGCAAGAAACAACGAACATTAAAGGTTTTGAAATAGCATATCAGCAGTTTTATGACATGCTTCCAGCTCCTTTTGATGGCTTCGGTATTCAAGCGAACTATACTTATATAGACGCTGAGGATTTAGATACCTTGGGTGAGGGTGCGCAGCAACGAGGTCGTTTCCTCATCGATGCGGTTGGGTTTGAACGTATTTCAGAGCATCAATATAATCTTGTTGGGCTTTATGAAAAAGGACCAGTTCAAGCTCGTTTGGCTTGGAATTGGCGTGATGACTTCTTGTTGACAAAAAGAGATGTGATTTATCCGTTTGCTTCAATCTACCAAGAAGCAACTGGCCAGCTCGATGCCTCATTTTTCTACGACATCAATGACAACTTAAAAGTCGGCCTTCAAGGGGTGAACTTGTTGGATGATGTTACAGAAACAAGTTCGACAATCAATCCAAATGGGTTGAGAGGGCCGCGTGCTTTTAACCGAAACGATCGAAGGTACTCGTTGGTTCTTAGAGCTAACTTCTAGGCGAGTACATTTGAAAATGAACCGGAGCCCTCCCACTTCGGTTCATTTTTTTCTAAAATACCTTGAAACTCCCTCAAATCGCTTGTTCGTCTCTAAAATATTAGGCGATAGCGAGTGTCGTGTTTTATTTGGAGAAAAGAGGAGCCTATTCCATTGGTAGATAATAGAGTGAAATCAGTTATCATTGTTGGTGGTGGTACTGCTGGATGGATGGCGGCTGCGGGCATTGCGAAGGCTATCGGAAGTACTAATCTCCAAGTTACTTTAATAGAATCGGAAGACATAGGAATTGTTGGTGTGGGTGAAGCGACATTGCCTCACTTACGTTATTTTATCCAGTCGCTCGGTATTGATGAGCGAGAGTTTATGGCTGCAACTGATGCGACTGTTAAGCTTGGAATTGAATTTGTAGATTGGGCGCGTGTTGGTGATAGCTATATTCATCCTTTTGGTGATTATGGGCTTCCCAATGATGGTATTCCCTTTCATCAATTTTATCACAAACATCAAAGTAATGGTCCTATATGTGATTATTCCCTTCCCATCGTAGCAGCTAGGAAAGCCAAGTTTGAGCTGCCTTCACAAAATGCGTCTTCTGTAAATTCCACATACCGTTTTGCATATCAATTTGATGCAACAAAATTTGGTCCCTTTCTGCGGGAGCACTCTGAGAGATTGGGAGTGAAGAGGGTCGAAGGAAGAATAGTCAATATTGAACACTCAAGTGACGGAAATATCTCCGCATTAGGTACTGAAGATGGACGTCGTTTCAGTGCGGATTTCTTTGTTGATTGTTCAGGGTTCCGCGGTTTGTTGATTGATGGTGCTCTGAAAACAAAATGGGAAAGTTGGACAAAATGGTTGCCTTGTGACAGGGCAATCGCCGCGCCTTGTGAGCATAAGGGTAAACTACTGCCTTACACGCGTGCAACTGCTAAAGATGCTGGCTGGCAATGGCGTATTCCACTGCAGTCACGGGCAGGGAATGGTTATGTATATTCGAGTCAATTTATAGCGAATGAAAATGCTGAGCGCGAATTTCTAAATTCGTTAGAAGGGGCAAAATTAGCAGACCCACGCGTCTTGAAATTTGAAACAGGAAAACGGAAAAAACTCTGGAGCAAAAATTGTTTGTCTATTGGTTTATCTGGTGGTTTTTTAGAACCCCTTGAATCAACGAGTATTTATTTGATTCAACAAGGGATTACATATTTCTTGGAATTATTTCCTGAGTTTAAGGATCATTCAATTCGCGCAACCGAATATAATCGAATGATGGATATCGAGTTTGAACGTATCCGTGATTTTCTAATTCTCCATTACCATGCGACAGAGCGTGAAGATACTGAGTTTTGGCGAGAGATGAAATACCTCGATGTCCCTCAGTCACTCAAAGAAAAAATGGAATTATTTAAAGAGTGTGGGCGCGTGAAAACCTATGCGAATGGACTTTTTTTGGAGCCTAGTTGGGTGGCAGTGTATTATGGTCAAAGGGTTATTCCAGATAACTATGATAGCCGTGTTGATATGTATCCGGAAGATGAAGTCAAAACCAATTTAATGCGACTTAAATCTCTCATAGCAAGATCAGCAGATAATATGATGCCGCATGAGCAATGGCTGAAACAATTTTGTAAAATCCCACACTCTCCAAAGGAGAGCTTGAATTGAAAAAGAAATTAATTCAATCTGTCTTGGTTAAGGGAGAGGGCTATGCTCCAATTCTAGTTGCTTGCACACTCGCACGTTTTGTCATCCCAGACCCACTCAAAATAGAGGTTTTGTCTACGCAGCTGAAATCTGATGTAGGTTCACTGTTTCTAAAATCCGATATGGATCAGCTGCATAGAAGTTTAGGAATAGCACAAAGCCATATGCAGCGGATTTCAAAAAACAAAACGCCTATCGCCGCGGTGCAATTAAGCGAGAATTTGAGATTGCCTTTCTGGGATTATGGAGCACCTTTGAAAGGGGTGCCATTCTATCATATCTGGCTCAGAGAGCATTTGAATGGTGGCGTAAAAGATTTGAGAAGTTTTAATCCCTCATTTGCCCCAGTTCATCGGGACGCAGGGTATTGGGAAATAGATCCGAGCAAATATGAGGAGTTGCTTCGGTCAATATCGGCACATGCTGGGATCGGAAAAATTTATTCTGATGTTGAGCAGGTTTCATGCGATGAGCAAGACTTAATAATTGAAACGCAAGGGGGCCCCATTAGGCAGCAATTAACAGATTGTCTACGTTTGGGAAATGGACGGTTTCCTACCGTAAGTATAACAAATTTTGATTTGATGGTCATGCAAAGGAACTTGCTAGCGCTTGTTCAAAATTTTCCACAAATTGGTTCTAAGAAAATTGAAAGACAGGAGCTCGAAGAAGAGTTAAATTCTGTTCTGGCTAGTGTCGAAGATATGCAGTTTTTAATGAGTGCAGACTTTGATACTGGAAAATTGTCTGAGCGTGTAAAATATAGAATTGAGCTTTGGTTGGATGTGGGGCGAGTCATTCCTTGTGAAGGTGATTTATTTCTGCCTCATGAGTGGCTCGCTGTGCTGCATAAAAGGGTCGGGCCGCCTATGGCCTACAGTCGTCTTGTAGATTCTATTTCAAGGCAAGAGGCATCTGCTCACCTTCAGAAATACCAAATTGACGAAGGTATATAATGCTATGACTGATAGAAATATTCGTAAAATTCTGATAGTTGGCGGCGGAACAGCAGGGTGGATGGCTGCAGCAGCCTTAAGTCGCTATCTGCCTATGGGTAGAACTGAAATCACTTTGATTGAGTCTGATGAAATTGGCACAGTCGGAGTGGGAGAAGCAACAATTCCTCAAATAGCGGTTTTCAACAAAATGTTGGGAATAAATGAGGATGAGTTTGTAAAAGCAACCTACGCAACCTTTAAACTCGGTATTGAGTTCCAAGATTGGGGACGTATTGGAGAAACATATTTTCACCCCTTCGGAGAATATGGCTACGATTTGGAGGGGATAGATTTTCACCAGTTTTGGGTTCGGAGCAAACAGAGCAATGACTTTCATGGGTTAGATGAGTACTCACTCAATACTAAGGCGGCTTATGCAGGTAAGTTCATTAGACTGGACGCTGTTAACGGTGGTTCTGTATTGTCAAAGATGGGGTATGCTTTTCATTTCGATGCTGGCAAATACGCGTCCTACTTGTCTGAATATGCTAAAAAAAGAGGAGTTCGTCGATTAGAAGGCAAGGTTTGTTCGGTAACAAAACGTTCGACAGATGGATTTCTTGAATCTGTTCAATTGGAAACAGGTGATGTTATTGATGCAGATTTATTTATTGACTGTACCGGGTTTAAGGCATTGCTTATAAATGGTGCATTAGGGGTGGGCTACGAAGATTGGAGCCATTTGTTGCCCATGGATCGCGCTGTGGCAATCCCTTGTGCCTCTGTTGAGTTTGCGAAGCCTTACACCATTTCGAAAGCTCAGAGTGCAGGGTGGACTTGGAAGATACCTTTGCAAAATCGTATCGGAAATGGGCACGTCTATTCAAGTAAATTTATGTCTAAGGAAATGGCAACGCAAATTCTTGAGAAGGAATTGGTGGGAGAAGCTTTAGCTGACCCTAATCATCTGCGTTTCCAAACTGGTATCAGAGAAAAATTTTGGGAGGCTAACTGCGTATCGTTAGGGTTATCTTCTGGGTTTCTTGAGCCGTTAGAGTCTACGTCAATACACCTCATTCAATCTGGTATCTCGAAGTTGATCGCTTTGTTTCCTGATCGTGATTTTAGTCCCACGGATCGAGACGAGTATAATAGGCTTTTGAATGTGAGCTATAAACATATAAGGGATTTTATCATTCTGCATTACATTGCTACTGACAGGCAGGATTCCCCCTTCTGGAAAGAAATGCAAAAAATTGATCCTCCCTCAACTCTCAAACAGAAGATGAAGTTGATGCAGGAAAAGGGACGTTTTTTTCGATATGAAGATGAATTGTTTTCCGTAGCAAGCTGGCTGGCAGTAATGGAGGGGCAGGGCATGGGGCCGCAACATTACAATCCAGTCGCTGATACGCTTAGTGATCTTAACGTCAAACAAAGTCTGGAAAACATGAGAAGTCTTTTTACAAAAACAGTTGCTGCAATGCCTACCCACCAGCAGTTCATCGACCGTTATTGTAAAAGTGCTGGTGCTGACTTGGGGGAGGGTCGGTGAACCAAGCTGCGATTTCCAAAATTGTGATTGTTGGGGGAGGGACGGCAGGTTGGATGGCTGCTGCTTCTCTGGCTAGGGTGTTGGATGCTAATCGGATATCTATCACATTGGTTGAGTCTGAGAGCATTGGAAGTGTTGGGGTCGGTGAGGCGACTATTCCTCCCATTTTGAAATTTAATGAGCTGTTGGGAATTAATGAACAGGAGTTTATGAAAGCCACTAAGGCTACTTTTAAATTAGGAATAGAATTTTCTGATTGGGGAGATGTCGGACAGAAGTACATTCATCCCTTTGGTGACTTTGGAACTGATATTGAAGGTATTCCATTGCATCATTTCTGGTTATCGCAAAGGCAAAGAGCTGGCTATCAGCACAGCCTTTTTGGTTTTTCCTTGATGGTGAAGGCTTGTGAGCTAGGAAGGTTTAAATATCCAGAATATCAAAACCCTAAATCTGTCTATTCAGGAATTCATTATGCTTATCATTTCGATGCTGGACTTTATGCAGCCTTCTTAAGAGATTATGCCGAGAAAATTGGGGTTGTTCGTTATGAAGGGATTGTAGGGGACGTTAAACTAGATTCAGAAAATGGTCATGTGAAATCAATCGTGTTGGATGACCATAGAGAAATTGATGGCGAGTTGTTTATTGATTGCTCTGGCTTTCGAGGGATGTTGATAGAAGGTGCTCTAAATACAGGATACTGCGACTGGAGTCATATGTTGCCCATGGATAGTGCGATGGCAGTGCCCAGCGAAAAAGTAGGCGACCCGATACCTTACACAAAAGCGATCGCACATGAGGCTGGCTGGCAATGGAGAATTCCGCTTCAGCACCGGACCGGGAATGGTTGTGTGTATTCTAGTCAATTTATGAGTGATAACACTGCAAGGCAAAACTTGGTCTCAGGTTTGGACGGACCTGCGTTGGTTGAACCTAAAAAGTTACAATTTAAAACTGGGCATAGGCGTAAATTTTGGAATAAGAATGTTATCGCATTAGGGTTGGCCGCCGGATTTATGGAGCCATTAGAGTCAACTTCTATCAGTTTAATCCAAACCGGATTGGCTAGACTTATGACTTTGATGCCTGATAAGCGTTTTTCAGAAGCGTCAAGGTCGGCCTATAATCAGCGTACGTTAGAAGAGTATGAGCATATAAGGGACTTCTTATTGCTTCATTATGTGGCGTCAAAAAGGAACGATTCCGAATTCTGGCAATATATGAGAAACCTGCCTGTCCCAGCTTCGTTGCAGGAGAAAATTTCTCTCTATCAAGATGCGGGACGTATACTGAAATTTGAGAATGGTTTATTTACGCCATCAAGCTGGTTAGCGGTTATGCATGGGCAGGGAATTGAAGTATACGGCCATGACCCCATTACATTACGTTTTACGCTTGAGGAAACTCAATCTAGGCTAGATGGTATGCGTAACCTTATAGATAAGGCAGCTTTAGCGATGCCGTTTCATTCAGAAGTTTTGAAACAATTATACTGATTGGCTTGTATTCGTAGAGCAAGTATTGTTCGATATTGCATAATATCAAATGAATCTAAGATGACGGTTATCAAGACAGCGTGCTATGTGTACACTGCCTCACTTTGAACGTGAGTCGAAGTGAAGTGGTTGATAAAATTGTTATGAATAGACGGGGAATAACAGAATCTATCGACGAGACTCGAAGACCTTCGACAATTGTCGATGTGGCTCGAGAGGCTGGAGTTTCAATAAAAACCGTTTCTAGAGTTTTAAACGATGAAACCGGAGTTAGTGATAAAACTCGGAATAAAGTTCACAAAGCGATTTCCGAACTTAGTTATCGACCTAATTTAGCAGCTAGAAAGCTTAGAAATAGCGAAAAAACTCTTATAGCGTTGGTGTGTGATAATCCCGGGCAGCATATGAGTGGATTTAATGCTGATTTGCAAATTGGGGCTATGCGCGAATGTAATAAACAAGGGTATTTTCTAATTGTTGATGATTATGGTTCGCCTGAATGTGCATTCGAAGAGATTCTTGAATATACAGATTTAGCAGGCGTCGTTCTTTCGCCGGGCTTGTGTGACAATCTAAAAATTCTGGATTCGTTGGAAGAAAAAAACATCCCTTATGTGAGGGTTTGTCCTCAAAGGGAATTGGAGCGATCATTCGGCGTAAAGATAGACGATTATCAAGCCTCTGTTGATTTAATACAGCATCTCATCGAGCTAGGGCATAAAAGTATAGGGTATATACATGGCCACCCTGATCATATGGTAAGTGAAATCAGATATGCCGGATTTAAAGATACATTGGACAATGTGGGCCTACGAGTGAATCCTCAACATATGCAGTGGGGGCTGTTTGATTATCAATCAGGATTGAAAGCTGCTCAAAATATTTTAAACGCAGATTTATTGCCGACAGCGATTATGGCTGGAAATGATGATATGGCAGCGGCGGTGATTGCTGTGGCTGGTAATATGGGCATAAAGGTACCATCAGAGTTGTCGGTAGTAGGATTTGATAATGCTCCTATTTCAGGGTTGATTTTTCCTAGAATTACCACGGTAGATCAGCCGACAATTGAAATGTCGAGGTTGGCAACAGAAATGTTGATCAAGCATATTTTATCTCCAAATATTTCACCAGAGGTAACAACGTTAAAGCATAATCTTATTATTCGAGAGTCGGCTGTGCCCCCAGCATAGTATACTGTCGAGCGGTGATGTCAGACAAAAGCTAACTGGTCTCTAATTGGCGGGTTAGGGTGTTTTTTTAGCCAGTGAAAAGCTGTCGCCATTCGTTCAGAACGACGTCACGGTTTCGTTTAAAATTGTATCTTGAGTAGAGATGTCTCTCCAAATTGAAATGGTTGTGAACTGACGATTGAATGGCAATGAATTTTTGCAAGCTCTTGGTCTGCCGGAATTTATTCATGATCTTTTCTCGTCGTCGGAACGGCTGGTGAGAATTCTCACATCGGTTGTTCAACCAACGTCCTGTCACTTGTCTATCAGCATTTCCAATGTCCTTCATTGCTGCACGATATGATTTCAATTTATCCGTGACTAACAGGTGAGGCGGGCCATATCGCTTCATTGCTTTACGTAAAAATTTCAATGCTGCTCGTTTGTTACGGCGTTTGGTAACGTAAGCTTCTAGGACTTCACCTTCATGATCCACCGCTCGCCAAAGGTAGTGAAGCTCACCGTTGATCTTGACGACTTTGGAGCTGGTTAGCGTATGCCAAAGCTTTGATCTAGTAGATCAAAGCTAAGCGAAAAAGGCTCCGGCAGGAGCTTCATCAAGGTGCCACTGCCATTGAGGGAACTTACGCATTTGAGCCGAACGTTTTGTCCTGATCTTTGATGCGAAGTAGGGACCAAACCTGTTCCACCAAAACCGAACAGTTTCGTGCGTGATATCAATTCCACGCTCGTGAAGTAGGTCTTCTACATTTCTCAGTGAGAGTGGAAAACGAATATACATCATCACGGCAAGTTTGATGATTTCGGGTGATGTTTTGAAGTATCGGAAGATGGAAGTTTTCATGCTTGCAGCTTAGCGAAAGCTGGCTAAGTTGGAAATAAGACGTTTAATCTGCCAATGCCGTCGTGAATTGGGCGTCACGGATTCGTCCATTCGCAAACGAATAGCGCTTGCTTTTTTATCCCCTAGAATTACCGAGTCTATATTATCTGGAAGCCAACCTGTTGAGCTAACATTGCGGGCATTGATTACTCAAAGGCTTCCATTGGATTGGAAGAAGCAGGAAATAGTACTGGGATTTATAACTCCCTGATAGCTTCAATTAATATCCCTACTCAAAACCATATTGTTCCCTGTTTTTTTGTATTTCATTGCCTGTTTTGATTTTATCAGGGAATTGGTAATCAAAGCATTGAAATTTAACATTTTTAAATTCAATAATTTACCAATATCACCTCAATACAGGCTGAAAAGACGATATTTCCCTGTTAATTGTAAAATAACAGGGAAAATGGGCAAACCGGCCACATGAAAATGGGCTCTAGAGATTTTAGGATATAGACAGGGCGGAATCTTTAAGGCGATTGGTCTCTGCGCAAAATGAAGGGGCTAAGCTACGGTAAAGTCAGTAGTAATTTGAGAGAGAACGGCACTATCAGAAACAGCCGGACTGAATGGCGGTGAGACAGGGATTCGAACCCTGGAGACGGTTACCCGCCTACACACTTTCCAGGCGTGCGCCTTCGACCACTCGGCCACCTCACCGCTGAGGAAGGCGCGACAATAGCGTGAGATTTCTTAAGTGCAAGTTATTAGTTATATTATTTTTAGGCCTCAAACACTTCGCAAAGAATATTCGTTCACGGATCTCTAGATTTTCCCTGTATGAGTTCCTAAATCTATGCTTCTGATAGAAAATACTATCTTCGGTATAAGGATATTCTGACGTGACAATTCTGGACAAATCTCAACTGGTTTCCAAAGAGAACGCACTTCCTGGGCGTGATCAAGAATTGGCAACGGCGCAAACCCATTTTTTGAGTGGAGCAGCCATAAAAGCAGACATTCCAACAGGTTTTGGTGAAATTTATCTCGGGCTTGGTTGTTTCTGGGGTGCAGAGCGCCGCTTCTGGGAGACTGAAGGTGTCTATGTTACATCTGTTGGATATCAGGGCGGATATACGCCAAACCCAACCTATGAAGAAGTGTGCTCAGGGCTGACCGGTCATACTGAAATTGTCCATGTTGTCTTTGATCCTTCCATCATCACGCTAGAAGGTATTTTAAAAGTCTTCTGGGAAGCTCATGACCCAACGCAAGGCATGCGTCAGGGAAATGACCTTGGTACACAATATCGCTCTGCGATTTATGCAGTGAATGAAGCGGATTTAGAGCGTGTAAATGCCTCCAAGGCAGCCTATCAAGCGGCATTAAACAAGGCAGGGCGCGGGGGGGCGATCACAACAGAGATTTCGTTGGCAGGGCCGTATTATTACGCTGAAACCTACCACCAACAATATCTTGCCAAAAACCCTAGTGGCTATTGCGGTTTAAAAGGAACTGGTGTCGCGTGCATTTAGCGTTAAGTTAGATGCCGCCGCGTGTAATTGAAAACCTGCGGCGCGTGCCAAGCATTTTCTGACATTCAGCAATTGTTTGTGCTGCAAGTTCAGCTGTTTTAAATTTGCTTTCAGCACGCAAGGCTTCAAGTGCATCGGACAGATGACCAACAGATTCTTGCAAGATAATCGGGTCAAACTTACTCTCACAGCGAAGTTTCAGCGCGCGTCCAAGATTGATTTTTGCTTTTACCCACCGGTCAGGTGTTTCTGAGCGATCAATACCGGAAAGTGTATCTTCTAACACTTGAACGCAGCGGTCACTCCAGTCTGCAATATTGGCAATGGCGAGTTGAACGGTTCCGGCCGAATAATCATCTTCAATATCGCCGCGCAAATGCACATCCATTTTGGGATTATCAGCTAGAATTTGATGAAGTGAAGCGACGACAGGCTCTAGTCGCTCAGCCCGAAAATCTTGTGGGCGCGATAGAGCAGGGCGTAATTCTCTTGCTGTGGCATAGGCCAAAGCAGCGGATAAAGGTTTGCTCCAATCATCGGTATTTTTGGGCAGCACAATCATGCGATGTTGGTATTGCGTGGTTTTCTTGGTGTCATCACGGCGCGCGATACGCGCGACGATCTTATTTTTTTTCATGCCTTCGCCCCACATGACCAAATCAGCACCGGCTTTTTTCAACAGTGTTTGGGCTTCTTCTTCACTACGAATTTTGGCCGGAAAATCGATGACATCAAACGGACCACCAAACATGAAACCTTTAAGGTGGCTGCGTGCAGCTGCACTTAAATATTCGCTCGCAGCTTTTCCCTTTTTGCCAAAACCCTGAGTGATAAGCACGCGGGCTCCAATGTCAGTGCCACGGCGAACTTGAGACGCCGTACCAGCAAGGTGAGCCGATCGTGCAGCAAGCCACAAAAGTTTCAGGATGAAATACAGCCCTGTTACGCAGGCAGCTAAAGCGACTATAACACCAAAGCTTGCAAGCTCTTGATGCGATAGAATCCATGTCTCCGCTATGTTCCAATAGCGCAGCGCGTTAGGTACCAAGCTCTCAAACGTGATGTTCATAGGCTGTCAAAAACCGATCTTTGCAAAGATTATTCGTATCTCTCATATGCTGTTTTCATATGTTCGCGCAATGCAAAAGGACATTTTGGATGCAGGATTTGACACTTTGAAAACAATTTTACGCATTTGATTAATATTCTATCAGCTTAAGTTAATAGCGCGTTAGCAAATGAGAGGATTTTGCAGAACTTATCCTCTGCCTAAATATATGCCGCATCCTTTGGCTTTTAAGGTCAGAAGGAAAACGACATTGTGACATCATATAAACTCTCAGATGATAAAAAATTAAAACCAGTTGGCGTGATGGTGGTTCACGGGATTGGACGTCAAAGCTTGCCGCCTACTTCCCAACCAGACAAGCTCATGTACTCGCTGTCTTTATATCGTAAACTTGAGCGTATTCTGACGGGTAGGAATGTCGATTTAAATGATGATGTTGCATGGCGGGAAGCAAATTATGCGCACATTTTTAATGGGGTTCAGGATGAGTATTATCGCCAGTTGGGCAATAGCATAAAACGCTCTCGCATTCGTCAGCTTGTCGTCGAAAACTTGGGAGACGCAGCGGCTTACAGGCCGCGTAATGCAGAGGGGGCGGGACAAAAATCCGCCTTCACAAAAGTGCAAATGGCTATTCAGTCTACGTTTGAAAAAGTAGAAAGTGAATGTGTACCAAATGCGCCAATTTTTGTGATTGCGCATTCACTTGGCGGGCAGGTGATGCTGGATTATTTCAAATCTTGCTTCAGCCAGAATGGAAAATTGGACATCCCAACCAAGCTAGAGAATGTGCAGCGTTTTATTACATTTGGGTGCAATATACCTTTGTTCATGATCGGTCAGCCCGAGGATGAGACTATAGCGTTTGAGCCGCCAGTTAGATTTGTTGAAGACAAGGCGCAACCTTGGTGGATAAATTTCTACGACCGCGATGATGTTCTAGGATATCCACTCGCACCAATGGGGGGACATTTCGCGATAATGGCAAATCAGGGTCACCTCAAAGATATTCAAGTTGATGCGGGCAATCTCCTGACAAAATGGAACACGCTGTCGCATATGGGGTATTGGACAAACAAAACCATCATTGCTCAGATTGCTTTGGACATCCAGAATGCGATGGAGCAAGCCGGTGAATGAAGTTGTTGGCGATAAGATCATCATTCAAATAGAGGCAGCGTCAATTTAAAGTGATCACGACCTGCTTGCTTTTCTAATTTCCAGATGCACTCTCTAGGCTAAGGTTAACAAAGGGGCATTCTAATGTGTGATGAATTTACGGAAAAAGATATCGAGAATCTCAATGGCAATGATGGGTTTAATCGGCGGACATTTACCAAACTAAGCTCTATCGCCACCTTTATGGCCTTATTGCCTGGGTGTGCAGCGTCTGATGTCTCGGAAAGCGCGATCACGGAAACGGAAGTTGATGTGCAAATGCCCGATGGCGTTTCTGATAGTTATTTTGTCCACCCAAGCAGTGGGCAACATCCTGCTATTTTGATGTGGCCAGACATTAAAGGTCTGCGCCCGGCATTTAAAGCGATGGGAAAACGTTTGGCGATGGCTGGATATTCCGTTTTGGTTGTGAACCCTTTTTATCGTGATGCCAAAGCGCCTGTTGTGGGGCCTGATGCGAGCTTTAGTGATCCAGATACGCGAACATTCCTGCGAGGCATGGCTAGTAAGCTAACTCAAGATGCTGCCATGTCTGATGCACGTGCTTATATCTCGTTTTTAGATGACCAATCTTCTGTCGATACCTCCCGCAAGATAGGCACAGCGGGATATTGTATGGGCGGCCCATTGATTATGCGCACAGCCGCAGCCGTGCCAGATCGTGTTGGTGCAGCCGCATCATTTCATGGCGGCGGCCTTGTGACAGACAAGGAAGACAGTCCGCATCTCCTCATTCCTAAATCTCCTGCGCATGTGCTGCATGCTGTGGCTGAAAATGATGATGCACGAGACCCAGAGGCTAAAATAGTGCTCGCCAAAGCCTATGAGGATGCAGGCATTCCTGCCGAGATTGAGGTTTATGCCGGTGCAAACCACGGTTGGTGTCCACCAGACTCCGCTGCCTATAATGAAGTTCAAGCTGAAAAAGCATGGAGCCGCATGTTGGCCCTCTATGAAAGCGCGTTGAGCTAAAACCAAGTGATTAGCAATGCAAGATGGCAATGTGGTGGGGAGGATGCTCTCCACCATTTTGAGGGTGCACGTAAGTTTGAATTTTCAACTGTAAACGCAAGAGTTGCATCGGTTAACGAAAATGCAGGGATTTTGCATTTTAATTCACCAATGGGGCGAATTTTGTCTAATCGGCACCAATGTGTCCGTTATCGTTTGAGGGCTTGTATTGTGTTGGCTCGTTGAGATTGAGCCTGCTTTTGATTGGGAATGTGACATGCATGAGTCGACCTTAAGAATTCTTGAGATTATCAAGCGTTCGCGTCATCACTTCAGTGATGTCGAACTGGCCGATTTCGTTTTAGATATCCGCAGAACAGAGAACGCAGCCTTATTGCCTTTGATGAAACCAAAGACACGCACAGTGTATTCATTTGAGGAATCTGACCCCAATTATCTGGAATTCCAACTCGTGCGCAAACAACTCATCAGTATCCACAATGAGGATTATATCTCAGATATTGTGCGTATATTGAATGTGCTGAAATTAGCCGATGATTTTGACCTGCGCCAATTTCACAAAAAATCCATTCCGGCTTTTTATGATGCCATCACGCAGATTATTTCGCCTGAAACGTTGATTGATGTTGCCCGTAAATATACCCAGCACAAATTGCGTCTTGCGGCCTAAATTGCGCGTCAAATATCTTAAATGCTAGAATTTCTTGCTGAGGCTAAATGCACCAAAGCGTTGTGGCTCTTCCTGCTCGTCAAACTCCTTGGACCGCTGCACAAGAGACAAAGCCATCTGTACATCATAAACCTGCACCACTAAGCCAGCTTGGTAATCATGCACAAAATTGCGCAGGCTTAGATCGACAAAATCCTCTCTAAATAGGCTGCCTTCAATAAAGATATTGTGGGCCACAGCGCGCGCTTCAAAGCCAGCAAACACATGCCAGCTAAAGCTATCATCAGGCACAAAATATCCCGCGCCGCCAAGGGAAGGGCGCACGCGCGGTGGTCCGTAATCATTGCTCAAATCTTGTCCTGCCCGCACCGTCAGGCCAGCGCGGGCTTGCGTGTAGACATTACCAACCGATATACCGTAATTAGGCGTGAGATCGGCTCCAAAGTCGGTGTCGCCAATCTTGCCAATCCGGCGTGCTTTACGCTCATAGGTCAGTACCACGCCGAGCTCATCCTTAAGTTGATTATCCCAGCCTTTAGCGCCTTCAATTCCAATGAGATAGTGAAATTCGTTTTGCGCAGTTTCGCCGCCAGCGCTTTTGCCAATCATTCCAACTTGGATCGACATTTGGTCAATTATATTGCGTTGGGCAATCACGGCGGAATATTCCCCATATAACCATCCCGCATAGGGGTGGTCATCTGGTAGAAAATCCGTCGCTTCAATGTCTGTGGGTGTAAATATGGATTGCCCCACGGCCACACCGCGTCGCAAAACAGCATCATCATCTGCACCCAACACATTGCGCGCAACATATTTGACAACATCACTTTTTGATTGTGCACCAGAAAGCCATGCCAAACGCATGCCATTGGTATAGCTTCGGTCTGTGTTGGCGAAACTGTCATTTTCCCAAACAAATGTCAGAGTCGATGCTTCTTGGGTTGTCGCTCTTTTTTCCTTAAAAGATTTCTTTTTTAGAGGTTGTTCAGGGCCGATTTTTTCATCTGCTTTAGAAGGCCCAGTTTCGGCGATAGCATAGGGGCACAAAGCAACCAAAAGGCTTGCATAAATTGAAAATTTCAAATGCATGTCTCGCTCCGCAAAAGCAGGCAATGTTTTGGTAAATTGTCCTGATTCTCAGTCTGTATATAGGCAAGCAGACCATCTGAAAACCACATACCCCAGCAATATTTCTAGGGTGGTTTTAGGCGGCTATATCAGGGCGTTCCTCCATGAAGCCCAGATCAACAAATAAAGATCCTTCCGCGCCCTTAGGTGCCGTCAATTGCAAGCTCAGTGTTGTTCCGGCGGGTAGTTCTTCTTGAATAGCTAGTGGGAAGTGCATGGAGTTTTTCATTCCCAGAGGGAATAAACGCATCACTTCGCCATCGCGCAGTAAAGTAATGTTGATTAAATCATCACTCGTTTGCCCAATCCGGCAATAGACAAGCTTGGCTGTCATGGCATTGGGAACGGTATAGCTGGCCTTATATAAATCCACCGCTTTATCCAGCCCTTCACCTTTGAAATTATAGTTTCCTTGTAAGAATGCTGGCTTCGAAATCATGACATCTCTCCTTGCGGTTGGGTAAAAATAGGAGACACCAATGATGATTTTCTGTCCAGCCTTGCGGGAAATATCCGGCGTGGATATCTCAAAACTCATCCTACACGAGCAGAATGCCGCAATACTAGGCATATTCAATCCTTGAGGGCGGCTCGCGACCGAACGTGTTGGGATTGGAATGATGGGCTCATCAAACCAGATCGCGCAATCGGTGCGGGGTCAAGGTGATGGGGCTGGGGAGATACCAGTTAGAAAGTGTTTCATTTTCTGATGCGGAGTATTGGGGGCATTGCCCGTCCTCCCTTAGTGGTTATGAAAAAGGCCAAAACCATCATGCGAGGCGCGCTTATTTGCGGCCTACTTACCGCTGGCACCCCGTGTTTTGATCGGGACCAGCTATTACTGCCAAGAATAAGCGTGCCTCGTGCCCTTACTATTCTTGCTTTTCATACTCTCGCATCGATCCCGATGGCGGAGATATTTGTGCTAAATAGTTATAGGTTGCAAATAATATCTATAGTTCACATAAGGTAGAACGAAGTTAGAAATGAAGGTGGGGGCTTTTATGGATTTAAAGATTCTAATTAGAAGTGATAACAAAAAGGTAGAATCTCTTGGAGAGTGGAAACAAGGACATATTCCTCGTAGTTCTTTTCCGATGTCAAAGGTAGCTAATAAACAATTTAAGTATGGAAAGTCTTATTCTTGGCGCGTTGTTAAGCTAAATATAGAAAAATATGAGTGCCGGATATTACTACTCCTAAATGAAGAGAAGCAGATATTTAGAGCTCGACTAGGTGTGGAAGTTGAAGGTGACATGCGGGTGATGTGTGAGCACGAATGGCATGCTAGTGAGCCGGGATGGCACTGTCATATTAACCGAAAAACCATAGATGAGACTTATCCAGGTCAAGTAAGAGGTGGAACCTATCGATGGCCCAAACAGATTGTTCATGATATGTTTCAAATCAATCGAGGAAATGCGGTAGATAAAGCCTTTACAGTTTATAACGTAAATGTGTCGGGAACCTTGCTATGAATGTCGAGCAGGTATGCAAAGAGTTTTGTTCAGGTTTGAAAGCGACTGAAGTTCCTATGGGATTGGCGATAGCTACGCCTTTCAAAGGAGAAGACGGTGATGCAGTATCGATATACATGAGAAAACAGGTTGGAATTGAGGCGCGTGTTCGTTTCGAAGAAGATGGTCAGCTTTTAGCTAAACTGGCTGAAGAGGGGTTTACCGCTGACACTCAAACACGATCATCAGCTTTCAGTTCTCTCTTGAAAAAACATGGAGCTTTTTTTGATGAAGAAGAATGGTTGATACATTCTGAATACGTTGCGGAAGAGCAAGCGCCAGCAGCATTTCTTCGCTTCTTAGAGTTGATGGTAAGAATTGATGATTTGAAGTTATTATCGAAAACTACCGTTGCCCGTGCTTTTAAAGATGACCTTAAAGAGTTTCTTGAGGCCAATTTTTCTGATAATTTTGAAATTCAGGAAGAAGAGAGTGCTATAGATGGCGCTGATAATTATGTTTCTGATTTTGTAATGAAAACTTTAACTGGCAGAACTCTGGCGATCTACGCAGTATCGTCTGAGGTGAAGGCTCTGGAAGCATTATTGCTATGGCAAGAAGCTATTCGACTAAATGTTAAGGACCTCACTATTTTAGCTGTCTTAGAAAATTCAAAACCTCAAGGGCTCAGGCAGAATACTATGTCCAGATTGATGAACAGTGACGTTAACTTGGCTGCTTTTGACAATGCTCAGTCTGATCTTGTTAAAAAGATGGAAAGACAATTGGAAATCTCTGAGGGGAGTAAATACCACCCAGAAAGTTGAACTTTCTGGGTGCATAAAACCTACTGATCCCCGTCCATTTTAAGGGCGGCCACAAAGGCTTCTTGTGGGATTTCCACTTTACCAAATTGGCGCATGCGTTTCTTACCGGCTTTTTGTTTGTCCAATAGTTTGCGCTTACGGGAGGCATCACCCCCATAACATTTGGCCGTCACATCCTTACGCATCGCCGCAATGGTTTCACGGGCAATCACCTTGCCCCCAATGGCTGCCTGAATAGGGATTTTAAACTGGTGACGCGGAATAAGATCTTTCAAACGTTCACACATCGCACGGCCACGCCCTTCGGCGCGCGAGCGGTGCACAAGCATAGACAACGCATCCACAGGTTCTTCATTGACGAGGATGCTCATCTTCACAAGATCCTCGGCGCGGTGTTCTTTGACCTGATAGTCAAACGAAGCGTACCCTTTAGAGATGGACTTCAAACGGTCATAGAAATCAAACACCACTTCATTCAGTGGTAATTCATATTTCACCATGGCGCGTGTGCCCACATATGAAAGATCAGTCTGGAGACCTCGGCGCTCCTGACAAAGCTTTAGAATGCCGCCCAGATACTCATCTGGTGTCATGATGGTTGAAGAAATCCAAGGCTCGCGGATTTCCATAATCTGCATCACATCGGGCATGTCGGCAGGATTGTGCAGCTCAATCATTGAGCCGTCGCGCATTTCCATTTCATAGACCACAGATGGCGCTGTTGCGATCAGGTCAAGGTCAAATTCACGGCTCAGGCGTTCCTGAATAATCTCCAGGTGGAGAAGCCCAAGGAAACCACAACGGAAACCAAAGCCTAGCGCAGCAGAGCTTTCCATTTCCCATGAAAAACTTGCATCATTGAGGCGCAATTTTCCCATAGCATTACGAAGGTCGTCAAAGTCTGCCGCATCCACAGGGAAAAGGCCGCAAAACACAACTGGTTGAACTTCTTTAAAGCCGGGCAGTGCGCCTTCACATGGCCTTTTAACGTCAGTGATCGTGTCACCCACAGCACAGTCGGCAACTTCTTTAATGCTGGCAGTTAAGAACCCAACTTCGCCCGGATAAAGGGCATCGGCATCTTGCAAACGGCCTGGACGGAAATAACCAACGCGGTCCAATTCATAGCTTGCGCCAGTTTTCAGCATTTTGACACGCTGCTTTTTCTTCATCACACCGTCCATGATGCGCACAATCACTACCACACCCATATACGGGTCGTAATAGGCATCCACGAGGGAGGCTTTTAGCGGCGCGTTTTCATCGCCATCTTTAGGCGGCGGCAAACGTTTAATAATCGCTTCAAGCACATCAGGCACACCAAGACCTGTCTTGGCAGACATCTCAACAGCATCTGAGGCATCAATCCCGATCACATCCTCAATCTGCTCTTTGACGCGCTCAGGTTCAGCAGCTGGAAGGTCGATCTTGTTAAGAATGGGCACAATCTCGTGATTTGCGTCAATGGCCTGATACACATTGGCCAATGTTTGCGCTTCCACACCTTGGGATGCATCTACAACAAGAAGGGAGCCTTCACACGCATTTAGACAACGCGACACTTCATAAGTGAAGTCGACATGTCCAGGGGTGTCCATAAGGTTGAGAATGTATGTTTCACCATCCTCAGCCGTATAATCCAAACGCACTGTTTGGGCTTTAATCGTGATCCCGCGTTCGCGCTCAATATCCATTGAGTCGAGGACTTGTGCAGTCATTTCGCGTTCGGTCAAACCGCCTGTAACCTGAATTAAACGGTCGGCGAGTGTGGACTTACCATGGTCGATGTGCGCGACGATGGAGAAGTTGCGGATTTTATCACGTGATATCATCGGCTGGATCTAGCATTGCTCGTTATAAAGGGAAAGAGGAAATACATCTGATTTATCCCTCCCGTGATGGAATAGGTTAAACTGGTTATAGAGCTTAGACAAAGATAAGAATAGTTTGGTTGATACGTGCAGAGGCGATTTGAACAGAATATTGCCACACTTTTTCTTCAAACTTTTAATCATTACATAAAATCACAGATTGGGAGGCTGTAAGTGAAGCATTTTTTTCTACGACAATTATTTTTGACAACGTTAGCAGCGTGGGGATGTACATCTGCGAGTGCCGACATGATTGATGAGGTTCGGGCGGCTCATAACAAGGCATTTACTGCAGGGATGCTGGAAGAGAAATTGGAAATCGTGGTCAGCAGTTTTGCCGAAAATGGACGTGTCATGCCAGAATATCAGGAAACTGGTTTAGGCAAGGAGCAGATCTCTCAATATTATGAGGCTTTTTTTGAACGATTTGATACCAAGAAATTTATCAAGACGACCGATGAAGTTTTAAACCTTGGTCATCTGATCGTTGAAATCGGTTCATTTCAAACCGATTTGATCGTCACTGAAACATCCGAAGAAAAATCTTTGACCGGCACATATTTTGATGTGTGGGAAACACAAGAGGATGGTTCGACAAAGCTGTTTTCTTCCGCATGGAATTATGATGCTGCATTTGATGGTATCAGATCATTAATGCACTTTTCAGACATAGAAAGCACACCTGCACAACGGATTCCCGGCATAACTGTGTCCGATGAATTAAGCTATGAAGTATCGGCGTTGAGCGAATTCAATGATGTTCTGATGAAGCGTCAGCAACCCGAAACATTGATGTGGATTTATGCTGAAGATGCGGCCTATGCGCCACATGATGCACCTATTGTGAAGGGTCGTGATGCTATTGCAGCTTTCTTGAAAAATTACACGTCATATTGGGTGCCATTTGATTTTGTCGATGTCTCAGTTGATCGGTTAGACAAAACGCAATGGGGTGCCATCTCTTATACAAGCTATAATTTGCGTTGGATTGGGGGCGATCAAACTGGCGTCGCAACTGGTAAAGGTATTCGTATCTGGAAGCGCTCAAAAGACGGGCAATTGCAGAGCTATAGGCAGATTGCGATGCATGATTTTTAGTTTGCGTCCAGTTGACGGAGAGTGCCTTTGTTACGGATTTTCTGTAAAGCGGAGGCATTCTCAACCTGAAATTCTGTAACATTCAAGTGCTTCAAATATTTCAGGGTATATATTAGCCCTTATTGCGTTTTTTCTGTTGCGCGCGTTCATCAACTTCATCCGACACCGCAGATGCAAAAATACCAGCTGGTAAAGCCACGACGCCAATGCCTGCCAGTGCGATAATGCCAGCAAATATTTTGCCAGCAACGGTGATAGGGTAGGAGTCCCCATAGCCGACAGTTGTTAGTGTTGCGACGGCCCACCATGTTGCGCGCGGGATTGATCCAAATGCTTCTGGCTGTATGTCGCCTTCGATAAAGTAAATGACGATAGCGGACACATAAATTAGCGCGAGTGCAACAATGAGAGCCACAGCAAGCTGTGCACCAGATCTTTTAAGAGCAGACCAAAGCATACCAAAAGCAGGGACGAAACGTGCTAGTTTGAGTAGCCTAAATAAACGCAGTGCTTTAAGGGCTGCGATAGCGCGCGCATCACCTGCTGTGATAATCAGTGCGATAAGTTCAGGCAGGAAGGCCAATAAATCCGTTAGCGCGAATGGGGTCAGCATATAGGACATACGTCCTTTGATGCCTTTAAAATTTTGGTTTTCACCGGCAACCCACACTCGCGCAATATATTCTAGCGCAAAGATAGCAAGCACAAGGATGTTGAAAACAGCCAATTGGTTTCGAAATTCAACTGAAAAGGTTTTTTCTGTCTCCAATGAAAAGGTCAGGAAACTAACGAGAACAAGTGCAATCAAAAATAGGTTGAGAGGCGATATTCCCTTATCGCGTACCGATGGTTCAAGATGTCTATAGAGGCTCGCACGCATGCTCATTTTCAACCTTTATAGTTTCAATTCATTCAGGATAGCTGCCGTTTTGGTTTCAAGCAATTGTATCAAGTCTGGGTTCATGAATTGGTATTCGTCAGGAATATTTAGTGTGTGAACTTGCTTATAGCGTGTTTCATCACGAAAGTCTGCTTTGATCCTGGAGAGGTGCTTTTGTTCCATGGCAAGGATCAGATCGGCCCAACGTATATCTTTGATATTGATTGGATGTTTAGCATTTCGGCTCGTGCCGGCAGAGCGTGTTGAAATCCCCTCAACATTGCGAAAAATTGCTTCTCCTGTTGGGCTGCGCCATTGGTTTTTCGAGCAAACGAAAAGGATTTTGACGGGCGCAGAATCTTTCATGAGGGAGGTCCATTCCTTATTAGGCCAGATTTTGCCGATTTGGCGTGCGCGATGAAGTTTGGTGGCACGTATATGTAAATGCTTCCACTTTTTAGGGGGCCAGTTAAATGTATTATTTGATTGTTTGTCCGATTTGAGGTGTCGACGCGCATTGGCTCGTCGCCAGTCTCTGGTGCGATTGTGTGGCATTGCAATGTCCTATGTTGATCAACGGATCAGCAGCCGCGGCAACATAGATTGCATTTATATTATCTATTTGGAGGGGATGAAGCAAGTTCCACTTCAGTGTGAAAGATGAGTTATAATTTTTTACGCATGATAACTTCATTATCCAGAGTATTGCCGACTGGAAATTTGTAATTACCTATTTTTTCAAAATTGCGTGTCTCATACACGGAAATGGCGCGTTGGTTGTTTTCCCAAACGCCAAGATAGATTGATTTGGCACCGCGTTGCCGTGCTTGTTCAATCGCCCATGTTAGCAATATCCGCCCAACACCGACGCCTTGTCCTTCTTGACGAACATAGAGGCGGTGAAGTTCCAATGATGTTTCTGGGTCGTGCTCTATAGGCAGCTTTACTGGGCCTAATTTTGCATAAGCTATTGTTTTTGTGCGCATCGCGGCAATGCGTATTTCAATCTCGGGATCTTGAATTTCTTTGAGCTGTTTCTCTACTGTGAAATTCTCATCTAAAAAGCTTTGAAGGTCCTCATGCTTATACAGCATACCAAAAGTTTCTGAAAAGGTCTCACGACCAATCGTGGTGAGACGCCCAGCATCATCGTTGAGGGCGTCTCTAAAACTTAGGGAAACTGCACGCAAATCTTCTGTCCTTTAAATCGAAATACTTGTTTCGATAAGGTCTTACACTCTATCAACAGAATTTTGAACAAATTCTCGCAAAGCATCACCAACTAAAACCAATTTGGCTAAAGTCCAGCTATCTGAGGCGTCAAATTGATCAATTGGTCCTGTGACGCGGTTTACTTCAACCTTAAGAGGAGCCAGCCACATCTCTACAGCTTCTTTTGCGGTATCGAAACTCAGTGTTTCAGGTTTGTGCCCGTCCTTTTGGGCGTGCATGATAACCAATTCAGAAAGTGCAGATTGTTGTGCGGGAAGTGCATCCCCCACACGTTGAAGAGCAAGCCGTTCCCAGTGACCATCTAACTGAATGTCCCTTACGGCAGCACGCATTTTGTCCAAGCCTATAACTTCGTCCAGTGCGTGTTGAATGCGGGCTGTTGGTATGATGTCCCAGCCTGTTTTCCTCGACACATCCACAGCTTCTCTGGCTGTTGCAAGAATGCGTATACTGGCTGCATCCATAGCAATGTCTTCTGGAGCGCCTGCAGCAATGAAACCATCCGCGCGATTGCGGATGCGTTCTTGCACAAATTGGCTAAGGCATGAGTATAGTGATGCTTGAAGCGTGACAACACCTTTTGTGTAGTTTGTCACCAGATCAGCTAATTCATCACCGCGAAGAATAGGTTGCACCAAGCCGGCAGTCAGCTGACGCAAAGTTCCTATAATTTCGCGACGCATAAGTGTTTGCGCTTCTGCTGGTGCCTTGTTGTCCAAGGCATCAATACGATCGCATAGATCATCAAGACCAAATATAGCCCGTGCAGCCTCTGAAGCACGTACAAGTGTGCCGATGTTGACCGAAGAAGCATCGCGCATTTCATAAGGATAAACAGGCCCAGTCATATTGACGAGACGATTGGCTAATCGTGTGGCAATGATTTCCCGTTTCAGCCGATGGTTTGCGCGGGGTATATCATATTTATTCAGCGCAGCAGGGAAATAGGTTTTGAGATATTCCTGAAACGCTGGATCATCGGGCGCATCACTGTCCACAATGGCAGCAAAAAGATCATTCTTCGCATAGGCTAATAGAACAGACATTTCAGGGCGCGTTAGCCCTAATCCTTGTTCCTTCAAAGCAGCAATTGCATCAGTATCTGGGAGGAATTCCACAGCGCGGTTTAATTTATCTTCTGCTTCCAGAGTCGACATAAATTGTGCATGTGCATCCAGATCCGCAACGGCGCTGCTTTCCATAATCGTTAAAGCACCTGTTTGATCATAGTTGTTGACCAATACATGTTCAGCCACATCATCTGTCATGGATGCAAGAAGTGCGTCACGGTTTTCAACTTTCAACTCACCCGCATTAATGGCTTCGGTGAGAAGAATTTTGATATTTACCTCATGGTCAGAACTGTCTACGCCGGCTGAGTTATCAATAGCATCCGTGTTGATGCGTCCGCCATTGCGGGAAAATTCGATCCGGCCCTTTTGGGTGACGCCGAGATTTGCGCCTTCACCAATGACTTTTACATTGAGTTCTTTTCCATTGAGCCGCAGATGGTCGTTTGCTTTGTCTCCAGCTTGGGAATGGACTTCATCTTCGGATTTGACATAAGTACCAATGCCACCAAACCAGAGTAATTCTGCATGCATCCGTAAGATTGCGCGGATCAATGTCCCGGGCGTAACTGATTTTTCAGTTAGACCGGTCATTTCCATAATTTCGGGTGTGAGTTCGACCGATTTATCAGCGCGTGCAAAGATCTTTCCGCCTTTGGAAAGAAGATCACTATTGTAATCTGTCCATGATGAACGTCCCATTTCAAACAGGCGTTTGCGTTCTGCATAACTCGTTGCAGTGTCTGGGGAGGGGTCTACGAAAATGTGTAGATGGTTGAAGGCTGCAAGCAATTTAGTTTGCTTTGACAGGAGCATTCCATTTCCAAACACGTCACCAGACATGTCACCAATACCAATGACTGTGAAAGGCTCGTTTTGGATGTCTTTGTCCATCTCACGGAAATGGCGTTTTACTGCCTCCCATGCACCGCGTGCGGTGATGCCCATTTTTTTGTGGTCATATCCGACAGATCCACCGGATGCGAAGGCATCATCAAGCCAGAATTCATGAGCTTGTGAAAGACCGTTTGCAATGTCGGAGAAAGTGGCTGTGCCTTTATCGGCTGCGACAACAAGATAGGGGTCATCTCCATCCCAAGCGAATACATTTTGCGGGCGTACAGCAACGCCATCTTTGATGTTGTCGGTTAGTTGGAGGAGGGCTGAGATGAAAATCTTATAGGCGTCTATTCCGCCATTGATAAAGTCTTCGCGAGTGCCTGTTGTCGGTAATTGTTTCGGGAAGAAGCCACCTTTAGATCCAACCGGCACAATAACAGCATTCTTCACTTGCTGAGCTTTAACCAGCCCTAATACCTCTGTGCGGAAATCATCTCGGCGGTCGGACCAGCGAAGTCCACCGCGTGCGACTGGACCAAAGCGCAAGTGGACACCTTCAACGACAGGAGACCAAACAAAAATTTCTCTAAATGGTTTAGGCGCAGGTAGATCTTCTAGCTCCTGACTGGCGATTTTAATGGAGATATGCGGGTAGTGCACACCGTCATTTGTGAGCTGATAGAAATTCGTGCGCTGAATGGCATTTATCAAATGCATGGTCCGGCGTAAAACACGATCATCATCTAATGAAGACACGTGTTCTAATGCTTTGACTATGGCTTCGCTGGTGAGATCACCGGCGATTTTTCTATCTTTGAGTTCAGCCGCATTTTCTGGACCAGTTGATGGATCAAAGCGTTGATCAAAAAGGTTGACGAGTTCTGACGAAATTTCAGGATGGTTCACAAGTGCATTGATTTGCACCTCTTGAGATGCGTCCATTCCTGTTTGTTGACGATATCTGCAAAGAGTACGGATAAGTGCGGCTTGGCGCCAAGAAATGCCAAGGTGAAGGACAAGTTGATTGAAGCGGTCATCTTCAGTGTGTCCATTCCAGACGGCAACAAATGCATCTTCGAATTTGTGATCAAGAATTGTGTCTGGATTTGAAAATTGAAGCTCTAGGTCATGTATCCAAACTGTAGTGCGGCTGTCTTGGTCAGCATTAGATACTATCGGAAATCCGGTTTCGGATAGGACTCGTAAACCCATGTTTTCTAATACCGGCACCATGTCTGATAGTTCTAAAACATCATTTTTTCTGTATATTTTACAGCGAGTTGTGCCTATTTTAGAGCTTGGGTAAGCTCTAACCAAAACTTCTTCATCATCTTTCATATTGTTTATGAGAGATAAGTCTTTGATGGCTTCTTCTGGCGCAAAAGCTTCTTTGTAAGCTGCGTTGAAATGGTGTCCAAGAAGGTGAGGCGTTGGCGTTTCTAGCAAACGGTCGGCGCGGGCCAATCCATCTTCCCACGATTCAGCCATCTGGCGTAGTTTTATGTCGAGGGCATCAATATCGGGTTCTGCGTGTCCAGGGCTTAAACCAATGATAAAGTGTACACGTGCAAGCGGCCCGTCATTAAAGCTAGGGTAGAAAGCAGACTCGCGACCTTCATAAGCTTCTGCTATTGCAGTGTGGGCTTGGCGCCGAAGTTCTGGTGAATAATTGTCACGCGGAGTGAAAAGTAGTGCCGATACAAATCGGTCAAATTGATCTTTACGAATGAATAGCCGTGTGCGGGGACGCTGATACAGACTCAGAATACTATATGAGAAACGCGCAAGATCATCTTCCGAGATTTGGAACAATTCATCTCGGGGGTAGGTTTCTAAAACATTGTTGAGTGCATTTGTAGAATAGCTAGAACTTCCCACATCCAGAATTTCTTTGACGCGTTGGATTTTGCGGCGGATGAGTGGGACATCCTTTGCCATTCGGGTGTAGGCCGCTGCTGTGAACAATCCTAGAAAGCGGATTTCTCCAATAACTTTCCCGCTTTTGTCTAATTGTTTTACGCCGACATAATCAGCATATACGCGGCGGTGCACGCGAGAACGCACATTCGATTTCGTAACAATAATTGGCGAAGGTTCATTTAAGAAAGATCGGATACGTGGTGTCAGGACGGCTGGTTCTGTTCCGTGGGAAAGAACATGGCGGTTCACATCCTGAAGTATGCCCATTCCTTTGCCGACAATTTTCGGTTCGAGTACAGTTGTTTCGCCTGTTTCTGAAGAGGCATTGTTGGAGTAGCTATAAGTGCGTGCTCCAAGGAAGAAAAAGTGATCCTGTTCTAACCAAGTTAGGAAATTGGCGTATTCTTCGAGTTCTTCCGAACTTCTGCCTTCAATGACGGGCATTTTTAAAATTGAAGCCGCGGCGTCACGCATGGCTTTCTTCATTGCATCATGATCTAGCGTGGCAAGAGACACATCATTGAAAGTGAGCTTTAAGAGTTTTTCTATCTCAGCGGCACGCAAGTTAGATAGGGGCGGAGTGTGTATCTGAATTAGAGATGATCCGTCGACAACGGGATGCACGATGGCTGTGATTTCAACACCGGCTTCAACCAGAGCGGCAACGGCACTATCAACGAGGAATGGAATATCGGGTCCGACAATTTCAAAGACATGGCGTTGCATGTCTTTTTCATCAGCCCCAAGGCAAGGTCGGGAACGAATTGTGCGTTGATCTGTATTTAGGCTGAGTGAAAAATTCCAAAGCTCTATCGCATTTATCGCAGCATCATCAGCCGAGAATGGTGCAAATTCATCCATCGACGCGCTATTACAGAACTGTTTTAGAAATTCATTTCTAGCTTCGAGTTTTTTTGCGCTTTGCTTCGTCTTTGTTTTTATTGCTGCTGAATTTAGAATTTCCTCTGCAGCAAATGCTAAACTGGAATTCGTCGCCTGAAATGCCATAGTTTCGTCCCATGATGTACGATTTTTACAATCGCTTTATTATCTTAAGTTGGTTAATCTAACTTAAGGTTCCAAGTCTTGTTCCCTAAAAAATGCTCTATTAGAAGTGCATTTTGTATCTTCAAGGACTTATCATTGTAGAAGCGTTAAAGATGCAAGAAAATCACTGAAATGATGAAGTGAATGAAAATAAATCGACAAATTAATGGGGGAGGGCAAATGGTTTGAGATGTTTCCTCAAAGGGATTAGACGCAAATCTACTTTCCGCTGGTTTGTCGCGGTTGAGCGGGGACGCACTCAACCGCTTTTAACCGATTAATTTGCGCACTGGGTGGGGGACGCTTGCAAATTAACCTCGATCCGATCACCGCAGAAGCGATGATGTGATGTGAATATTGTGGGGTAATTTGTTCGTTTTTTCAACTCTAAATAACATTAAATCAATCAAAAGCAGCGTTTGATTGTTTATTCCCACGTGCAAATTTTAACCTAGAATGTTATTTTATTTCAATAATTTCGAAAGTAGTGTAACTGCAAATTTATGCAGAAGACACGTTTTCGCTGTCATCTTTTGCTGCAATTGGTTTGTTTTTAACGGGATGACCATCAGCTGATAATAGAATTGCCAACCAATGTGCGCCCGGGATTTGAGCAAACAAAATCATCATTAAAACCGTCAGCGGCGCGGATAGGAACATGCCGGGGATGCCCCACAGAGCGCCCCATATGGCAAGCGAAACAAGTACGACCAAAGCTGAGAGGTTGAGAGATTCTCCCATCATGCGAGGCTGCACGAAATTTCCTATCGCAAACTGCCATATGCTCACACTGGCTAAAACAATAAGCGCGTTCAATGTGGCGTCGGTTGGCATATAGGCTGGCCATTCAGGCTGAGCGAGCGCAAATAATCCAGGAAGGAAGGCTGCAACGATGGATCCTATTGTTGGAATATAGTTTAGAAAAAAGACTATGAATGCCCAAAAGAGTGCATTGTCTAAACCCAATATGAGTAAGGTGATGTATGTGATAACAGTGATAATGCCTGAGATGACTGTCTGTACCCAAAGGTATTCTTCCATCGACTTGCGAACTTGATGGCCGACTTCTCTAGCTTGTGATCTTGTCTTGGTATCTGGAAAGATATTGTCTAATTTTGTTGGCCAGTTTTTCTCTGCAAGAAAGAGAAACGCAATATAGATCATGATGAGGACAAAAGACGAGGCAAGACCTTGAACCGAATCTAGAATGGGCTGCACGAATTTGGTGTTTTCTTCGTTGAATAACATACGAGATAAATCAGGTGGCGCGACGGTGAAGATGTTGAAACGGGCATAAATCTCGGTCAGGATTTCATTGATGCGCGCTTCATATGCGCCAGCATTTTTCGCAAAATCATTTAACCCATCTATGAATATTAAAGTCACGGTTAGGGCGATGCCTAGCACGATGAGCACAGCGCTTGTTTGAGCAAGCCATCTAGGAAGTTTAGGAATGCGCTCCTGCATCAGGCGAGCAAAACCTTCAATGACCAGCCAGAGGAAAACGGCTAAGGCAAATGGCGCAAAAATATCTGCGCCGACATATAACCCATATGTGATGACGCCCGAAGCGATGACCCATATCCCAGCCGGTAAATAGCCCATTGTAAAACCTTTCCTCAACAAAGTGCTTTGTATTTTTACAATCCCTAAACTCACCTTGGGGTCAATTGTTCCTAAACGATTATTCGTGTTGCAGTCTGCCTCTAGCTGTATTTATGTGGCCTGACGTGATTGTCGCTTAAGCTTTGGGGTCATATTGTCTGAACGAAACGAATCAAATTTACGAGCTAGGATTATGCTTATGAGCGAGAATACAATTTTCCTTGGTGGCGGTGGACCAGAAAACAAACTGTCTCAAGAATTGATACTTTCTCGTGCAAATCGGCACGGTCTGGTCGCCGGAGCGACAGGGACAGGTAAAACGGTCACGCTTCAGATCATGGCAGAAGGGTTTTCTGCAGCAGGTGTTCCTGTTTTCTGTGCTGATGTGAAGGGCGATCTTTCGGGGCTTTCTCAAGCAGGTGATCCAGCACATAAACTACATGATAAATTGGTTGCGCGCTCTGCTAAAATTGGATTTGACGATTTTGGATATGGCGTCACGCCAAGCATATTTTGGGACCTTTATGGAAAAAAAGGCCATCCAATCCGTACAACTGTGACTGAGATGGGGCCAGAACTGCTTGCTCGGCTCATGGACCTCAACGAAACACAAGAAGGTGTGCTGATCATCGCTTTTGAATATGCTGATGATAATGATCTTCTTATTTTGGACCTAAAAGACCTTCGCAAACTTTTGATCCATGTCACTGAAGTGCGAGATGAGATCCAGAAAGAATATGGAAATGTGTCTCCAAGTTCTGTGGGGGCGATACAGCGTCGATTGCTTGTTCTTGAACGCGATGGCGCTGAAGAATTTTTCGGTGAACCTGCGCTTGAGTTAGAAGATTTTATGCGCACGACGCGAGATGGGCGCGGATATGTATCTATTCTGGATGCAACGACACTGATCAATTCACCAAAATTGTATTCGACATTTCTACTTTGGCTATTGTCTGCATTGTTTGAAGAACTGCCAGAGGTGGGTGATCCTGATAAGCCTAAAATGGTGTTCTTCTTTGACGAAGCGCATTTGCTATTTGATGATGCGCCAAAGGCATTGATTGATAAAATCGAGCAAGTGGTGCGTTTGATCCGATCTAAAGGTGTAGGTGTTTATTTTGTAACTCAAAATCCACGCGACTTGCCTGACAGTGTGCTGGCGCAATTGGGCGCGCGGGTTCAACATGCTCTGCGCGCTTATACACCGTCTGAGCGCAAAGCGATAAAAGCGGCAGCGCAGAGTTTCCGTGAAAACCCCGATATTGATACTGAAACAGCTATCACTGAACTAGGAGTGGGTGAGGCGCTTGTGTCTACTCTGGATTTGAAAGCTGCACCTTCTATTGTTCAACGTACATTGATCCGTCCGCCTTCATCGCGCATGGGGCCGGTGACGGATGCTGAACGCAAAATAGTGATCGAGAATAGTCCCGTCTTTGGGAAATATGATGACGCTGTCGACCGCGAAAGTGCGTATGAATTGCTAAGTGAGCGCGAGGCAAAAGCAGCAAAAGAAGAGGCTGAATTGCTTGAAGCTGAAGCCAAAGCAAAGGAACAAGCGGCCAAGGCAAAGAAACGCAAACCAACATCGCGGCGTCAAACAGCGACTGAAGCAGCGACCAAATCTATGATGAGGACGGCTGCTAGAGAGCTAACCAAATATGTATTGCGCGGCGTGTTTGGCGGGCGTAGCCGCTAGAGAATGACGCACAGGTAATAAAACTGTGAACGCTCAATGTGTTAATAATGGTGACTTGTAGCTGTATGGTCTGCTATAGTCAGCTCAACTATGGAAGTGTGTGCACTTGCTGCGCTTCAATAAACGAAGGAATACATCATGCGCCAGTCTTTATTTGCTCTAGTTACAGTGTCAGCTCTGGCTATCAGCGCTTGTGCCACTCAGCCTGCTTACAAACAAGCAACTTCCTATAATGGAAGAGGTTATTCAGACCAAATTATTGAATCTAATCGTTTTTATGTGTCATTCAAAGGTAATTCCACAACGCCGCGCGATGAAGTGGAAACATTTCTATTGCTTCGCGCTGCTGAGCTAACATTAGAAAACGGATTTGATTATTTCGTTGTTGTTGAGCGCGAGACGGAAACAAAAAGTCGTATGCAGTCTAGTCCCTTTGGTGGACATTATTCTCGTTATGGATTTGGATATTCTTATTTTCACCCGCGTAGCGGCTGGTATGGAATGTATGATCCATTCTGGAGCCGTGGGTCATATGATTACAACCAAATCACGAAATATGAGGCATCTTCCGAGATTGTTATGCATTCAGGGAAAAAGCCAAAAGACGAGCTTCGTGCATTTGATGCCCGTGATGTTGTCAAAAACATAGGGCCGACAGTTCAACGCTCATAAACTGTGCGGTTAACTGATCCACTTTAGCAGGCAACCATAGATATAATGGCTCATGATCACATGCCTGCGGGCCGAATGAACCCGCCGGAAGCAGCGGAAATTACAAAGCAAACTGTTTTGATTTCAGTTACAGTGGCTTCAATCCTTATTGGGTTGAAACTGTGGGCTTGGTTCGTATCTGGTTCGGTGTCTGTGTTAGCATCATTGGCAGATTCTGGGTTGGATATGGCGGCGTCATTGGTAACTTTGGGGGCTGTAATATATGCGGCTGTTCCACCTGATGCTGATCATAGATATGGGCATGGAAAAGCTGAGGGGTTTGCTGCATTAATGCAAGCAGGCCTTGTCGGCGCTTCATCTGCACTGATTGCGCGAGAAGCTTTTGATCGCTTTTTTGATCCTCGACCGATGGAAGAGGGCGTTATTCCAATTGTTGTGATGCTGATTTCAATCGGTTTAACGCTGGGATTAATCTACTTTCAAACGCGCGCCTTAAAGAAGACTGGCTCTATTGCGACGGCGGGAGACCGTGCGCATTATATGGCGGATTTGGGTGCAAATGTTGCGGTGATTATTGGGGTTGCGGGCGCTTCTTTTCTGAAAATTCCGTTGATTGATCCGATTATCGGGCTTGGTGTTGCTATCTGGTTGGCTTTTGGGGCGCTAGATGTTGCCAAAGAAGCGTTTAATCAGCTCATGGATCGGGAATTAAGCGATGAAGCGCGCGCGCGGATTATTGAGTTGGCGCAAGGTGATAGTAAAGAATGGTTTGTGCATGATTTAAGAACCCGTTCTGCGGGACCAATTATTCATATACAATTCCATCTAGATTTACCCAATACCAGTTCGCTGGCTGAAGCGCATGATATTATGGTAGAGTGTGAAAAACGAATCTTATCTGAATTCCCCGGAGCCGATATTCTTATCCATCCAGATCCTAAAGATGCAGTTCCTCACGGTACCGACTTTTTCAAATCGATGAGACAAGAAATAGCTCCAGATACATAAAGCGGAACCGTATTGATGCGCACTTTATATCACTGGATATTGGATCCGTTTTCACGTTGTGTACGCATTGCTCTTGCAGAAAAAAAGATCGAATTTGCATTAGAAACATCATCTCCGTTTGAAGCGGATTCAGAAGCGCAGAAGCTAAACCCTATAGGCGGTGCTCCAGTATTGGTTGATATGTCAGCTGCTGGCCGGGTTATTATTTCAGAGCCGCGTGCGATTTTAGAATATATTGATGAAGTTTATGCGGGTTATCCTTTATTGCCTAAGAACCCCGTTGATCGTGCTGAAGTGCGTTGGGTTATGGGGTGGCTGGAGCGCGGCTTTGAAAATGATGTAAATGCCACATTGCTGCGTGAACGTATCATGATGCGTTATTTGCGCGCTGGGAGACCAAATACGAGCGCATTGCGCGAAGGCGCAAAAGCGCTGGATGGATACCTTAAACATATTGAAGCGATAACGGCTGTTCGTCCTTATTTGGCGGGGGATGATTATACGCTCGCTGATGTAAGCGTAGCTGCGCATTTGTCTTGTTTGGATTATTTTGGGGATGTTGTTTGGAACCGATTTGAAAATACGAGCAGCTGGTATCTTCGTATGAAAAGTCGAGCTAGTTTTAGAGAAATACTCAAAGATAGTTTGGAGGGTGTGCTGCCAGCTCCACATTATGCAGAGTTGGATTTTTAGACCTAGGATTATTGATCCAATAAGGGAACACTCATACCGCGACCAACAGCTGCGCGTTGCCCGATAATATCAAGCCAGCGCAATATGTTTGGGAGGGATGATGTATCATCTTCAGCAAGGTTGAAGCCTGCTTTTACCCATGGATAGAGTGCCATATCAGCGATAGAATATTCGCCCGTGACATAGTTTTTATTCTCTAATTGTTTATCTAAAACAAGATGAAGGCGATGCACTTCATTTTTAAAACGCCTAAAAGCATAGTCACTAAATTCTGGTTTTTCAGCTAAGTTTTTGAAGTGATAAAATTGACCCGTCATGGGGCCATATCCACCAATTTGCCACATTAGCCATTGAAGCGTGAGGGATCTTTCAATGGGGGAGGTGGGCAGAAATTTTCCAGTCTTTTCTGCCAGATAGATTAGAATCGCTCCGCTTTCAAATATGTTGATTGGGCCATTGGGGGTGTCAGTGTCGGTGATGGCAGGAATTTTATTGTTGGGGGAGATTTTTAGGAATTCAGGATCGAATTGTTCTTCCTTACCTATATTGATAGGGTGAGCTATGTAATCCAAACCGGTTTCTTCAAGCATAATCGAAATTTTCTGGCCGTTTGGAGTGTTCCACGTGTATAGATTTATCATCTATGGCATCCTGTAATTTTAAGCTGGTCGTATTTGCTTCAATGACTGTAAACTGAAAATAGATTTGAAAAGTAACTAGACCTTCATTTGGTTCGGTGCAGTGTATTTCGCAATATGGATATTTAGACGAGGTCGTCACAAATGAGTGATTTGCAAACAGCTAAAGATATTCTCACTAGACTTGTTGGATTTGATACGACTTCGCGTGATTCCAATTTGGAATTAATTGAATGGGTTAGAGCTTATCTTGAACCTTTCGCTTCGCAAATCAATATCCTGCACAATGAAGAAGGCAATAAAGCCAATTTGTGGGCGCGTATTGGGCCTAATGTTGCTGGTGGGATTGTATTATCGGGTCATTCGGATGTTGTGCCTGTGGATGGTCAACCTTGGTCGACACCGCCGTTTGAACTAACAGAAAAAGACGGCAAATTATTTGGCCGTGGGTCTTGCGATATGAAAGGCTTTCTGGCGCTTGCACTTGCGTTCGCACCAGAAATGGCGGCGGCGGATTTAAAGAAACCTTTCTACATTGCTATCTCTTATGATGAAGAGATTGGCTGTGCTGGTGTGCTCAGCATGATTGATGAGCTTGTTAGTCTGGAATCAAAACCATCAATCTGTTGGGTGGGAGAGCCAACGCTTTGGGGCGTGGTGACAGGTCATAAGGGCATATGCAATCACGAAGTTGTTGTGACGGGTATGGAGATGCATTCAAGCCTGCCGCATTTAGGCGCATCTGCCATTCATGAAGCGCTGGAAATTATGGGTGTGCTGCGTGATACTGCGAAATGGTTGAAGGAAACAGCACCAAGCGAAAGTTTATTTGAGCCACCTCATGCAACATTGACCATTGGTGTTGTTGAAGGCGGCACAGCTGCCAATATTATTGCGAGAGAATGTCGCTTTTTGTTTGATTTAAGATCGCCCCCTGGCGTGGATGCGGCGCAAACTTTAATTCCATTTTATGAAAAAGTTGAAGAAGTGGATGCGCGATTGAAGGCTTTCCATCCATCTTGTGGCGTTGAGGTTGTGAAATTATCGGACGCGCCACCGCTAGGGACTGAAGAAGATGGTCCGGCTGAATTGTTGGCACGATCTTTGACCGGAGATAACCAAACGCGATTGGTGGGCTATTGCGCAGAAGCAGGGCAATTTCAGAACGCTGGCTTGTCCACTATCGTATGTGGACCGGGCTCGATTGAACAAGCGCATCAGCCAGATGAATTTGTCGCTGTTTCGGAGTTGGAAACAGGAATTGGCATTATGAAGAAAATGCTCAACACAATGGTGTGATAATTCAGGCTATATATTGACTTTGGTTAGCTATTTGCATGTCTGCTATTTGTAATGAGTTGTTTTAATTTAGAGATTTTCTTTTTCGTTTAAATGTGAACGAAACCGGGGCAAGGGGAGCTTCTTCTAAAATGCCAGTTATTCTGTTTCTTATTGGTATTCTGGCATTGGGTGTTGCCGTGCTTATGAGAGCGCCGCGCAAGAGCAATGCTTTTTTGCCAATTGCTAGTTTTACCGGCGGGCTGATTGTGAGTGCAATATGTATTGCTGGGGCGGCACGTCTTTTTGACTTTCAACGTACAACCGATTTTGATCATTTTACAGCCAATAGTATTGAAGTGACTGCGGCGGATGACGCGCCAATCGCTTTGTTCTTGGGAGCGAGCCTTTCTCGAAATGCGATTGATGATGAGCGTTTGACCCAATTACTGCGCGAAAAAGGATATCCACATCGTGCGATCAATCTGTCTCTTGAAGGATCTTCGCTGCAAGAACGCAACAAAGCTTTGCTTGAATACTTAAAACGCGCACCGAGGGCACCTGATGTGGTGTTTTTGAGCGTGGTGCAGGAATTTGATGAATTGTCGGCCTATGTATTTAAGGTCGCGAAATTTTCAGATCGCGCCATTGATCAGTTTGACCGCGAGGCTGCTGAATGGGCGGGTTTAGGCATTGTCGGCGGTGCATGTTATGGCACAATTGGATGTATTAAGGACATTGTCTTTGGCGGTATTCATCTCACACTAAATTCACTAAATGTCGGTTTGCTTTCAAGTGGCGAACGTTTCTCTGATGTTGAAAAAAAGCCCGCATATGATCCACAGACTAAACCACGCCAAGAACAGACACTCGATGAAATTGTTGAAGCGCTAGATGAGGTTTTGCCGACGGAAGCAACAAATGGTCCGCATTGGGCGATGAGCTTTAGAGCAATGCAGCGAGGGCATTTAAAAGATGCTGGTGTGCGTAGAATAAGTTATTATGCGCCGCCAACAGTGGATGCTGGCATTCGCGCTTATACTCAGAATGTGTGTGCGGGTGAGTTGGTTAAGTTCAATTGTATTCCGGCCAATGACCCAATATTGCTTGATCAACTAAAGTCTCAAATATGGTTTGACCCTGAGCATTTATTGGCTGACGGCGCGCAGATCTATACAAGCTGGCTTGCAGACAAGATAGATGAGACTGGAGCGCTGAAATGATTTTTACAGACGCAATTTTTCCAATATTTCTGACACTTGTTTTTGCCGCGCATTGGTTGCTGCCAGCAAAGTTCAAAGAAGCACGCCTTATGGTGTTGCTGGGTGCGAGCGCGATTTTCTATGGATGGTGGGATGTCCGCTTTCTGGCGCTTATTGGTGTCGTCATTGCCATAGCGTGGGGCGCTGGTCTGTATGCGGGTGACAAATCGCTGGACGAGAAACAGCGCAATAGGGCGACAATGTTGGGTGTTACCGCCAATTTGCTGATCCTTGGCGTTTTCAAATATTTCAATTTCTTTGCTGATAGCTTTATTGATCTGCTCAATTTGGTTGGGGTGAATGCGAACCCTTCGACGTTGAAGATTATTCTGCCAGTAGGGGTGAGCTTTTATATTTTTCAGGCGATTAGTTTTATTGTCGATGTGCGGCGTGAAGAGTTAGCCGTTGAAACCCGGATACGACGCGTTGCACTATATATTGCTTTCTTCCCGCAGCTAGTGGCTGGTCCTATTGTACGTGCGGCTGGATTCTTTCCGCAGATGGAAAAAGATCGCAAATTATCTAGCGAGATTATGCTGTCAGGTCTGCGTTTCTTCGCGATTGGATGGGTATATAAGGCCGGCTTTGCTGATAATATCGCACCGTTTGTCGACCCTGTGTTTGGTAATCCGATGGTGGCGGGCGATTCAGATGTGTCCAACTGGACCAATTTATCGCTAGTAGGCGCGACTTTCGCATTTGGCGCGCAGATTTATTTTGATTTTGCTGGCTATTCGATGATGGCGATTGGGGTGGCGCGTTGGTTTGGATTTTTCATTCCGCGTAACTTTGACTTTCCATATTTATCAACATCGATTGCAGACTTCTGGCGACGTTGGCACATATCCCTATCTAGCTGGTTGCGTGATTATCTTTACATCTCGCTTGGCGGGAATAGGGCGGGTAAACTGCGCACATATGTCAATCTGTTTGCGACAATGTTGCTGGGCGGATTATGGCACGGCGCGGCTTGGACATTTGTGATTTGGGGCGCGTTGCATGGAGCGGCCCTTGCTGTGCACCGTTTGTTGCTTGGGAATAAGAAGTATTTGATTGGCGGCGTGCTAGGTGCTGCAATCGGATTGGTTTTGACGCAGGTGTTTGTCATTATGGTGTGGGCACCATTCCGCGCTGAGAATATGGGCGATGTTTTGCAGGTTTGGGCAGCGTTTACTGGGCTACGTGATAGCTCTGAGGCGGTGAAGTCACTTGAATGGATTGTCTGGCTTGCACCATTGGCTGTTATTCTGGATGGCATTTTGGGCAAGAGCGGTTTCACTAAACTGTCTCGCTCGACAATCATGCGGCATCCGGCATTGTTTTGGGGGGCGTGCGGCGTCTTTATGGGCTGTGCATTGGCATTCTTCCCGCTGCAAGCTGCACCCTTTGTGTATTTCCAGTTTTAGGGGAAGTAACGGGGCTGGAATTGTTGGCCGCAAAGCGACATTCTTGTTTGATCAATTTAACGGTGGTTTTGTCCTAATAAGAGTGGGATAGCATATTAATTCTAAAGGCGTCTTTGAACACTGCGCGATGTTCATTACATTGAGCAAATGACAATTTCAAGAAAACAGGCTCGAAACCATCACTGGATTTCACAATGTTATCTGAAGTGGTTCACCACTCCGGTCAGCAAGCATAGTATGTTATGGGTGTACGACTTTGCTCGTGATAAGAGTTTTAGATCGAAACCCAGAGGGGTCGGAGCGCAAAAAGATTTCAATCGAATTGATATACAAGACTATCCAGGAGACGCGGTTGAGACGGCGATGTCCTTATTCGAAAACGAGGTAGAAACCGGTATCAAGAAAGTAGTCAGAGGAAATGGCTTCTTTGAAACGAATGATGACTTTAACATCATCCTAAATTTCATAGCATTGTTGGCTGTACGAAATCCTGCTTTTCGCGAACAGAGACGGGAGTTTCGTCAGAGAGTGAGTGAGGGCATAATGGATGTGGTTCTTTCATCGCCCCACATATACGAGTCAGAAATGAAACGAGTGCTCAAAAAAGGATCAATTGAACAAATACTGCCTTATGAGAGAATGCAGGACTTCCATCGCCGAAAGGAATACACCTTTGAAGTGGCAAGAGAGGGACAAATCCGAGAAGAATTCGAACTTCAAGACTCTATTTTAAAAGTTCTAGGAAGTCGTCCTTGGACGATTATCAGAAGTAATCCTGATGCCGGAGAGTTTATAACGTGTGATCACCCAGTTATGCTACGACCAAGCGGCCCAGAAGCTGTCGGCAAGCCTTTGGGTTTCGGTTTAAAAGTAGCTTCGATAATTTTTCCACTTTCTAAATACGTCTGCGTGATCAGTGATTTTGATATAGAGCAGCGGGTTATTCAAGCTGATAAGGTTATGGTTGGAAGCCTCAATCGTGAAGTCGTTCTATCAGCTAAGCCTCAACTATATGCTTCAAATGACGCTTTCCTATTCTTCGATCCAATTTCGGAAGAGCCTAAGGTTGGTGCCCAATTGTCATCAGTTTGTCGATAATAAATCAGGTTCGTGGAAAATGTCTGCTCTTATGCCAATGTCTGCCGTAGAGATTTTGAATTTGAATGCCACCTTTTGACGATCAAATCCCAGCCTTCAAACACAAAAAAAGCCGCCGCTTCTGTGGAGAAGGGCGGCTCTTTTAAATTAATAGCTCAGTTAATTTAGCTGAATTTTTTCAATAGTGCTTCGAGGATTTCACGAGCTTGTGCGCTGTGTTCTTTGTCAGCGAGTGCGTAGCCAGCTTGAGCTTGAAGATAAAGCATCTTGTCACCACAATCATAATCGTCACCGTCAAAACGGGACGCATAGAATTCTTGCTTCGCCATCAAACGTTCCATGGAGTCAGTCAACTGAATTTCATTACCAGCACCGGCGCTTTGTGTTTCAAGAAGCGCGAAAATTTCTGGTTGTAGGATATAGCGACCAGTGATCTTAAGGTTGGAAGGTGCATCTTCTGTCGCTGGCTTTTCAACCATAGCATCCATTTTAATCAGCTTTTTGGAAACATCAGCTCCGGCAGCTGGTTTGATCACACCATATTTGTGAACACGTTCCATTGGGACTTCATCCACAGCAATGATATTGCCACCAACTTCATTATAGCTGTCCATCATCTGCTTTAAGCAGGAGACCTTGCTGTTGACCAAAACATCTGGAAGCAGAACAGCAAATGGTTCATCGCCGATAATGTCTTTGGCACATAAAACAGCATGGCCAAGACCTTTTGCTGTTTGTTGGCGCGTAAAGCTTGTTGATCCTGCAGGAAGCGTTGTCGCTTGTACTTCAGCTAAGATTGCCTCTTTGCCGGAACGTTTGGACAGGCTGTCTTCTAGCTCATATGCGCTGTCAAAATAATCTTCGATAGCACCTTTATTGCGACCCGTTACAAAGACGATGTGTTCAATACCGGCTTCAAGCGCTTCACGAACCACGTGGTCGATTGCTGGACGATCAAATACCGGCATCATTTCTTTTGGAATCGATTTTGTTGCTGGTAGTACGCGTGTTCCAAATCCTGCGACAGGTAGAACTGCCTTACGTACGGGTTTAATAGCCATTTGTGGTCCTCTAACTTTATCGTCTGATACAATTTGTCCCGAAAATGGACGTTGAACTATAATCACAACATTATATGCAAATCACGGGACACATATCTTAAATATGTAATTGTCTGCTTACAGTAGAAAAATTACTCAACTGTGACGGATTTTGCTAGATTTCTAGGTTGATCGACATCAGTTCCTTTTTCCACAGCTACATAATAAGCTAGCAGCTGAATAGGCACTGAATATAAAATGGGTGCAATAAATGGATCACAGCTAGGCGCTATGAGGGTCCAAGCAGGTGTATCTGCACCAACCTTTGCACCATTTTCATCGGTGATTAGCAAAACTTTACCATGGCGAGCTGCAACTTCTTGCATGTTGGAAATTGTTTTTTCTAGCAATGGATCTGTTGGTGCGATCATAACAACAGGTGTGTTTTCATCAATCAGAGCTATCGGGCCATGTTTTAGCTCACCTGCGGCATAACCTTCGGCGTGGATATAAGAAATTTCCTTAAGCTTGAGGGCACCTTCCATTGCGATAGGGAACATGGTGCCACGCCCCAGATAAAGAACGTCGCGCGCTTTGGATAGATCGACTGCGAGTTCTTTGGCAGCATTTTCAACCTTCAAGGCTTCTGTTATGCGACCTGGAATTTGCATGAGTTGTTCGGTGAGGTGTGTTTCGTCTTTTTCGGTAAGAACACCTCGTGCACGTCCTGCGATCACTGCTAAGCTGGCAAGGGAACATAATTGCGCGGTGAAAGCTTTTGTTGAGGCGACCCCAACTTCTGCACCGGCCAATGTTGGAAGAATTGCATCTGACTCACGGGCTATTGTAGAAGTAGGGACATTGACCACAGCTGCTGTCGTTAATCCATTTTCCTGACAATAGCGAAGTGCAGCAAGTGTATCGGCTGTTTCGCCTGATTGAGTCACAAAAATAGCAAGCGCATTTTTAGATAATGCGGGTTCACGGTATCTGAATTCAGAGGCGATATCTGTTTCTACTGGTAGTTTTGCGTATTTTTCAAACCAGTATTTAGCAACGCAACCGGCATAATAAGCTGTACCACATGCAATAATGTAGACACGATCAAAAGAGGTAAAATCCAATTCCTGCTCATTGGGTAATTGGGCTGTTTGATCGACTGCATTGACATAGGCACCAATTGTACGCGCTGTTGATTCAGGTTGCTCAAAAATTTCCTTGAGCATGTAGTGGCGATAGGGACCTTTATCGACAACATCGGCAACGCCAAGCACTGTATCAATCGTATAAGCAACTTGTTCGCCGTCATCGTTGAAAACATTGATGCTGTGACGGGTGAGAGCACACCATTCGCCCTCTTTCAGATAGATGACTTTATCGGTGAAGGGGGCGACGGCAAAAGCATCAGAGCCTAGATAGGTTTCTTCATTTCCAACACCAATAATAAGGGGAGATCCTTTTCTCGCCCCAAACATAAGATCTTCTTCGCCTTTGATGATGATCGCGACACCAAAAGCACCGCGAAGTTTTGCAATTGTCGTTTTGACGGCTTCAAAAGGCGGCTTTCCGGCATCCAATTCAATTTCGACGAGGTGGGCGATAGTTTCGGAGTCTGTTTGCGTTTTGAATTCACATCCCTTCGCTTCAGCTTCTTCACGAAGTTCACGAAAGTTTTCAATAATTCCGTTGTGAACAATTGCGACACGGCCAGCTGTGTGAGGGTGGGCGTTATTTTCGTTAGGAGCGCCATGGGTTGCCCAGCGTGTGTGTCCGATACCTGCATTTCCAGGTGTTTTCACAGACTCCATGGCAGCTTCTAGATTTTTTAGCTTTCCGGGTGCCCGCACGCGGAACATTTCGCCAGAATCCAATGTGGCAATACCTGCAGAATCGTATCCACGATACTCAAGTCTGCGCAACGCCTCCAATATCCGTGGAGCTGCCGGCTTAGTCCCCAATATTCCAATTATCCCACACATAATTTGAAGCCCTCTACTAAAATTTATCGTCTACCGTAATGCACGTTTCTCGCCACTGCTAGATGACCCAAAAAAACACATTAGAAAAGCTAATTATTTCGCAAATAATGATGCAATATATTTCAATGCTTTAGGTGAAGAGTTTTGTTCTCAAAGAGAAAAAGGCGCGGTGTTTGGGGGAAACACCACGCCTTTATAGACTCGGGGAGAATCTGGTGTCCGACGGCAAGGGGCTTGGGGGCTGTTGAGGTTTGCCGCCGGACTGATGTCGTCAGCGTGACTACCTTTGCTGCCGACAAACTCAGAATGGAGTCCAATTGCGGCAGGTAAAAGGCGGGACAATGGTCAAACAATGAGCAAGCAAGGTAAATTTATGATTCACCAAAAAAGAAAAAGGGCGCTCAAAAGAGTGCCCTTTATATTTCTCATTCAAATCACTTTGATATGCGATATGAGGAACTTATTTTTAGATTTCTTGGTTGTATGCACCAACTTCATCAAAAGCAGCCAAGCGAGGTTTGACTTCTTCACGGAAAAGAGCACGCATATCTTCGTCTGACACCATGCTTTCAACCACGACGACCAATTCTGGCTTGTTAGATGATGCGCGAACCAAAACCCATGAGCCATCTTCTAAAGTTACACGTGCACCATTTACTGTGTTCACTTCAACGATTTTACGTCCAAGAATTGATGCACCTTCTTTTCCAAGTGTTTCATAGGCTGCAACAACTTTATCGACGACACCGTATTTGATTTCATCGTCACAATGGGCTGCCATTGTCAAAGATGTGTATGCAATGCCGAGTTCGTCTTTTAGCTGTGCAATCGTTTTATCTGGGTTGCGGTCCAACATACGCAAGACTTCAGCAGCAGCCACAAGACCACAATCATATCCATATCCAAGTGGTGGACGGAAGAAGAAGTGCCCTGATTTTTCAAATCCAGCGAGAGCATCAAGGTCGGTTGTGCGACGCTTAATGTATGAGTGGCCAGTTTTGTAATAGTCTACTGTTGCACCATTTTCTTTCAAAACTGGATCAGTTTTGTAGAGACCGGTGGATTTTACATCGACCACGAATTTTGCATTTGGATAGTTTTTAGAAAGGTCACGCGAAAGCATTAGGCCGATTTTATCAGCGAAAATTTCTTCACCTGTATTGTCGACAACACCGCAACGGTCTCCATCACCATCAAAGCCGAGCGCAACATCAGCATCATGTTCTTTGAGCGCTTTAGCCATTGCTTCAAGCATGACTGAATCTTCAGGGTTGGCGTTATAGTTTGGGAAGGAGTGATCAAGTTCACAATCAAGTTCAATAACTTCAACACCCATATTGCGAAGGGCGTCTGGTGCGAATGCACCGGCTGTTCCATTACCACATGCTGCAATGACTTTGAGAGGGCGTTTGATTTCAATTTTGTCGGACACGGACTCGATGTATTTTTCGCGCATGCCTTCAACGCGGATAAGTTTACCACCATCACGCGGCTCGAACTTTCCATTGAGGACGACATCACGAAGTTGACCCATTTCATCAGGTCCAAAAGTGAGCGGTTTGTTGGCACCCATTTTGACACCAGTCCAACCATTTTCGTTGTGGGATGCGGTTACCATGGCGACACAAGGAATATCGAGTGCAAATTGAGAATAATAAGCTGTGGGGGATAGTGCGAGTCCGATGTCGTGGACTTCCATGCCGGCTTCAATGAGGCCAACAATAAGTGCTTGTTTGATTGCGATTGAGTAAGAGCGGTAGTCATGTCCAACGACGATTTTTGGTTCCACGCCCATTTGGTGCACGACAGTACCCAAACCAAGCCCTAGCGCCTGTACACCTAAATAGTTTAATTCAGGAGCTTTAGAATTACCGTCAATACCGAACCACCAACGCGCATCATATTCTCGAAAACCTGTAGGCTTCACGAGTGGTGTTGTTTCAAATTCAAGTGTATTTGCTGCGATATTTGCTTTTGGCATCATTGGCATAGGCTTTTTCCCCTTTAAAGGTCCCACTATAACTCGCTTATAGGCTAACCCATTCGCGTTTGGTTGGTCACAATTGCAATAGTCCTCTACCTCGCAACTGACAACGCAGCGTTAAGGTAAAAGCCAACTATTGATGTAATAACATGTAACACTCGCAATTACGGTGCCTAAATCAGGGTTGTACGCAAGAAATTACATTAATGTCACAAACAGCGGCTTTTGTAGGAATGTCGTCTGAATATTGTTCAATTTGATGCGAGCATTTCAAAACGAACTGATTTCACTTCTACATCAAAACCTTGATCGGCTGTAACGGGGCGAAGCGCAAAGAAGTCGTTTCCGATACCATCACCCGCGCCTGGAGGGCGGTATTCAAAGCTAAATTCAGAGAATTGCGGTTCAAGTGTGAACTTCTGCCACCCAGATGTTTCTGTCGCATTTGCAGCATAATTTGCTTCAAATGCCATTTTTTCATTTGGGCCGGATTCTTTGTAGTTGGCGGGCTGTCTTGCTATGATTGTGATTTTTAAAAATTGTTTAGCATAAGCTTTTTCAACATCAGCTTCGAGTCTGAGGTGGGGACCAAAGCTTGGCAGATCGTATAGTTCGCCTTGTTTGACGCCTATTTTAAGAAGGTAGGAATCACCCGTTTTGGATAATTCAAGTTTTCCCGCTTCACCCGTAATAAACCGGTTGAGATTACGGTTTTTGACGAGCAGATCTTTAGTGTCTAGGTTTGCAGCACTCATCGCACCTGTCGGTAATTTGTCGGACCAAGGTGATAAAGCAAGTAGAAGGAGAATTGTACCAACGAGCACACAAGATGAGAAAAAGAACTTGTCTGACATTTTTCCCTCTCTTAGATGCCTTGCTCAATATATGCTAGTTTTGCAGTTATCTATGTCATAACGGCTTAGTTAATGTGCACAAGTCACAATTAGCATATCTTTTTATAATTGGTTGGACTTGGAGGTTTGGTAAGCGAATGGTAACTCTCTCCTTTTACAATCTGTAATTTCTTTCAACGAACATTTGAAGTGGAAAATGAACGTCGTAAATTTGGATAGAGATGAGCTAGCTGCCGCAAACATCAATCCTGACACAGGGTTGGCGACGGATTATCTCAACCATTTTAATGAAGTCGCGATGTTGATTGATATGCTTGAATCCATGCCTGATATGAGTGAGGAAATATTGGATTGGGCTCCGCTTGCTTATCCTGAACACTTCACTCAGACAGGATTTCGCGCGAAAGATTTGGCGATTCGAGCGTATGAATTGTGTGATCCAGATATTCGCAAACGGTTTGATGATGCATGCCAAGCTGTTGAAATAAAAATTGGCGAAGTTCAAGTAATATTGCAAAGTGGGGTTGAAGCTTTGGGAGATCCGACTATTTGGTCTAAGCAATTATACAGTTTAATTGCCGCAATCGGTGGTGTGATTAATCCCAATGGGCTAGGCGATTACGCTGTTGGTCTTGAAGAAGAACAAAGTTCTGGTGATGATCAGTCAGCGATTGATGCCTTGTTCGATTAGAATTTATTGATTTGACCCTTAACTCTCTACCTTTTTGGAAATCTAAAACTTTGGAACAGCTTTCTCATGATGAATGGGAAAGTTTGTGCGATGGTTGTGGCAAATGCTGTCTTTTGAAACTGGAAGATGAAGACACTGGTGAAATTGCATATACCAAACTGCATTGTAAGCTTTTTGATGCGTCAACATGCCGGTGTAGCAATTATGAAAATAGAAAAGAAAAAGTGCCTGAGTGCGTAACCCTTACGCCAGCGAAAATACCAGACTTAAAATGGATGCCTGTTACGTGTGCGTATCGCCTTGTATCGGAAGGTAAAGACCTGCCAGAGTGGCATCATTTGGTATGCGGTGATCGCGGTGCTATTCACAAAGCAGGAAAATCTGTCCTTGGAAAAACAGTCTGTGAAGACACTGTATTTGAAGGCACCGAGTTTGACTGGATCGTGAACTGGGAAGATATGGAATTTTGATTGAGCTATTTTACCGACTTAAAAACGTTGGGAGATAGATTTTTGAGACTCAAAATTTTGCATTGATAATTCTTGGATTTTTCGTTGCATTGCATCTGCCAAGTTTAAAACAATCTCATCATCTCTTGTATCTTTTGAGGTCCACCTAGCCAATGTGTTGCGTTTGGGGCGTTCTGCCCAAGTAGACGCAAGCGGTGCACCACCGTTCAGATCGAGTAGATGAGCTTCACCCATTATGTCTAGATGGCTTGCTCGCGTTTCAACATAAGACTCTTGTGCATAATCCCAATCCCAAAATGGGAGTTTGCTTTTGATATGTCGAGATAGTCTTAAAGCCGGATTGGCTGTTTTCTTTGTACGGTATTTTACGCCTTCAGATTTAGAAACAACGCCATAAACCAATAGATAATCATATCCTTGATTTTGCGCTGCGAGCCTTGCCGATAGAATGGCAGAGCCTTGACCAGATCCAGTCTCCAGAGCACCGCCCGGCAAAAGGTTATTGTGAGGGATTGGTTCTATTCTTGAAATCAACGCGCCAAGATTCATTGAAAATTGGCTCCATATACGGCGATCTAATTCACCGGGTATGACTGCTCCGTTTTCATCCATTCTAAGAAAGACAACAGAGGCAGGTAACTTTAACAAAGGGTGGGTTCGCGCTGATGCTTTGGGCGTGAGCAAAAGACTTACACCGCCAGCTGCAATAACAGAGCGACGTGAATATGTAGCTAGTTCGGTTTTAGCTGTCATTAGAATGTCCAATTGCATCCAATATCACAAAAAGCAGTCATTTTTGTAAGAATCACCACAATCGCGTTAACGTAAGGTACACAAAATCAAGATGATGTAGGCTGGAACAAAACAAGACTCGCTATTTTGCAGTCCACGCACCAGTTATGGGAAGATATTCATGTCTAAGGCCGTTCGCATTCTAGGAGTTGACCCCGGGCTGAGAAATACTGGATGGGGCATCATCGATATGGTTGGACCTAAACTTTTGTGGGTCTCACATGGCGTGATAAAACCCAAGACGAGTTTGCCCATGTCTGAGCGCCTTGCATTTATAGTAAACGGCTTAAACGAAGTGATCGAAACACATAAACCAGATGAGGCCGGTATTGAGGAAACATTTGTCAATGTGAATCCCAAATCAACTTTATTGTTGGGGCAGGCGAGAGGGGCAGCAATGGCTGGTTTGTCATTGGCAGGATTGTCTGTGGCGGAATTTGCGGCAACGAAGGTCAAGCAATGCGTTGTGGGAACGGGAGCTGCTGATAAAGATCAGGTCACTTTCATGATAAAACGTTTACTGCCCAAAGCTGAAGCGATGACGGCTGATGCCGCTGATGCGCTTGCAATTGCGATTACGACTGCTAACCATCGCGACATTAAAAGTTATAGGAAAACAGCATGATCGCACGCCTAAAAGGAATTGTCGCGGCCACGGGTGATGGTCAGGCGCTTATCGATGTAAATGGCGTTGGGTATGTGCTTTTTTGCGGTGGTCGCACATTAGCTAGATTGACCATTGGGCGGGAGAACACAGTTTTTGTTGAAACCCAAATGTCAGAAAATGCCATAAAACTTTATGGATTTGAGACGGCAGAAGATAGAGCTTGGTTCTCACGGTTGCAGGATGCGCCAGGCGTCGGCGCAAAAGCAGCGCTGAACATTCTGGATGCCCTGACACCAGCGCAATTGATGGATGCAATTGTATTGGGAGATGCCGCATCTGTTCAGCGTGCACATGGCGTCGGGAAGAAATTGGCAGAGCGCGTTGTGTCTGAATTTAAAGACAAGCCGCCGCCAGCAGGTTTATTCTCTGTTAGCTTTGCACCATCTGAAGGGGTAGAAGGATTAGCATCGACGTCTACTGCTTCAACAGGAAGCCGTGCTGCAGCTGCATCCGCACTGACGAACCTTGGTTATCAAAACGTCGATGCACAGCGTGCAGTGGCCGTTGCAGCAAAAGAACTTGGTGAAGATGCAAGCGAAGGAGCTTTGATTAAAGCTGCTTTGAAAGCACTGGCTCCAAGCTAATTGTTATTCTGCAGGGGGAAGTTCGTCTGGGTATTTGGGGAAGGTTAAATGCCATCCTCTGACCATAGCAAACATACGTAGAGCCATTGCGAGCACGGTTGCTGTAACGGTTTTAACTTCATTACTCATCCAATCTGCGGGGACGAGTACATAAATGCCGCCGCCCAAAAGTGCCGCGCTAATATAGATTTCTTTATTGAATAGAATCGGTTTGTCACCGCAGATAACATCGCGGATGATACCGCCAAAACTTGCACTCATTGCGCCAAATAGGATGGCAACAAAAGGGTGAGCACCGGCCTCTTGGGCTTTGGCTGCTCCTAGAACTGCAAATAAAGCCAATCCAACAGCATCAGCGTATAATAACCATTTTAGGCGCTGACCAATGATCCAACTATTGAGGAAACACACGACCACTGCGCTGATGATACAAATAGCAATATTGGTGGGATCATTGACCCAGCTTACTGGTGTGGCACCTAACAAAACATCGCGTAATGTCCCGCCGCCGACACCTGTGACGGAAGCCAAGAAAGCAACTCCCACCACATCCATTTGCTTACGCAATCCAAGAAGGGCACCAGAAACAGCGAACACAATAATGCCCATGTAAGCTATTATTTGTAGGATGTTTTCCAACCTGAACCTCATAAGCAGGGATTTTAAAACACATTATTGGGATAGATGTTTGATGGCTTAATTGCTCAACGTCAACTCGCATATTGGGTGAGTAGCTCTTGTATCGATCAAAGGGGCTAAGTAGTGTGTGGTTCGGGCGATACGCAATAATAAAAATATAATAATGTTAATTTCGATCTGCAAAAGCCTGCGTAAATGGGTTTTGCATTGGGGAGAAGTATTGTGAATTTGAAAAATCGCCTTCTGGCGTTGGGCTTAACACTTAGCGCTGCGGGGTGTGCTATAAACCCTCAGATAGAAGCCGCTGGAATATATCCTCAGCCGCAGGCAAAAACGTGCCCATCTGACGTAGGATTTGCGTCACGATTTGCTGTCGGAAGTGATCTACTCATATCTAATTTTGACATAAAGCCAGATTTGGATGACGTCCATTCAATCGCTGCGGTGGGAAGTGTCTTACGTTCAAATCCATATCGTGACGTAGATTATGTCGCGGTTGTTGGCACTTATGGGAACCAAGATGGCGAATATGTTGATGTGCCAGACTTGTTTTCCACCGCTTTTGAGAACAATTGGGTGGATGCACATAATAAGCGTTCAGAAGCGTTGAATATTGTATCTAAAAAAATTGAGAAAACACTCGATGCAGGCGGACGTATTTGGATACAGGAAGCCGGACAATCACATTTCACATATGATCTAATTTCACCAATATTTGAGGCGAGTAAGAAAGATCTAAAATCCAAATTTGTGGTGGTTCAACATTCGATGTGGAATGAACATATGTCGGATCTGTCTCACTTATTGTGGTTGAACACCAATACATCATATGTGCGTGTGCAAGATGGGAATATGGCTGGAAATGGTTCGCCAGGATATGCATCACAGGATGGACGAGCATGGCCGCAGCTGCTTGAACATTCAGAGCTGGGCCCGCTTTGGACATTGGCAAAGCAGATTGCAGATAAGTATAATCCTAAAGCTATATATGTGAACCATTTCATCCGTGACGGAGGTTTTGATTTCTCTGATACCACCGAGCTGGCCTATATTTTAGGTTTCGACGGAATGTATGACCAAAACGACTTTTTCCAGTGTTTTGCTGGAATTTCTAAAAACTAGAACAAAAAAACGCCAGCTTCTATCAGGAGCTGGCGTTTTAAAATGTGCTATAATTAAAGCTTAAAAACGAAGAACTTTCGCGTAACGCACTTGAGTTAGCGCTTCGATTTTTGCCATTGCTTCAGCTGGTACATCTTGATCAATACCAACCATTGCAATTGCGTCACCGCCTTGTTCTTCACGACCAAGGTTAAATGTGGCAATATTGACACCAGCTTCACCAAGGATTGAACCAAGGCTACCGATAAATCCAGCTTCGTCATTATTGTTGATGAAGAGAATGAATGGACGGAATTTTGCTTCCAGAGCCATGTCTTTGACGGCAACAATACGAGATTGTCCGTTGACGATTGTTCCAGCGATTGTACGCCATTTACCACCAACGCGTACTTTAATGCGGATTAGGCTATCATAAGTGTCGCTGTCTTCTTGTGTGCTTTCTTTTAAATCAATGCCGCGCTCTTTAAGAACTGTAGGTGCAGACACCATGTTCACATCTTTCATCGATGCGCGCATGATTCCAGCCAGAGCCGCAGATGTAAGTGGCTTGCGGTTTAGTTCACAAACTTCACCTTCATAATCGATTTCAACTGCATCAAAGCCTTCAGTTGATATTTGACCAGCAAACTCACCAAGCTTCTCAGCAAGTTCAGCAAAAGGCTTTAAACGCGGTGCTTCTTCAGCTGTGATTGATGGCATGTTCAGGGCGTTAGACACGGCACCTGTTAGCAAATAGTCCGCCATTTGTTCTGCAACTTGGAAAGCAACATTGTCTTGAGCTTCTACGGTTGATGCACCAAGGTGAGGCGTTGCGATAAAGCCGCGTGTTCCAAACAAAGCGTGTTCTTTGGCTGGCTCTGTTTCAAATACATCAAGCGCTGCTGCTGTGATGTGACCATTGTCGAGAAGGTCTTTCAAAGCTTCTTCATCGACCAAACCACCCCGGGCACAGTTGACAATGATGACGCCTTTTTTTGTTTTACCCAAGTTTTCTCGAGATAGAATATTACGTGTTTGGTCAGTTAGAGGCGTGTGCAATGTGATTGCGTCAGCGCGTGCAAGCAACTCGTCTAATTCAACTTTTTCAACACCAAGTTCAACAGCGCGTTCTTCTGTTAGGTAAGGGTCAAAAGCGACGACTTTCATTTTGATACCAAGCGCGCGCTCAGCAACCAAAGATCCAATATTCCCGGCACCAATTAGACCAAGTGTTTTTGCGAACAATTCTGTTCCAACATAGTCTTTTTTCGGCCATTCGCCGTTTTGTGTGCGGGCAGAAGCTGCTGGTATCTGGCGGGCAGCAGCAAAGAGCATAGCAATAGCGTGCTCAGCTGTCGTAACTGCGTTTCCAAATGGTGTGTTCATCACAGCCACACCTTTGGCAGTGGCGGCTGGAATGTCGATATTATCAACACCGATACCCGCACGACCAACCACTTTTAGCTTGTCAGCTTTAGCAAAAACAGCGGCATTAGGTTTACATGCTGAACGTACAGCTAGACCGTCATAATCGCCGATAATGTCAGCTAGCTCGTCTTGTGAAAGACCCACTTTAACATCGACTTCGATGCCGCGAGCTTTGAAAATGTCGATAGCTCCAGGAGCTAGGCTGTCACCGATAAGAACTTTAATTGTCATCGTTTTATCCTTTTACGCATAAGCGCTGAAATTGTGCACATGAAAGGGGGAATTAGATATGTCCACCAGTGCCGTCACCAATGGAATTCCACGTGCGATTTCTGTTGATTTTCATTTTATTGTCGACTTCGTCAGCAAGCTCTTTGTTTAAGGTTCCCATGAGGCGATGAAGCAGGATTGTGACATCTGCTGCTTCTTTACCGGCTTCTTCGGTATCGCCATTTTCAAGGGCTTCGATTAGCTCGTCCATTTCTTCCGCCGCACGTTTTACAAGTGCGACGGGGTTTTGGACTTTACCAAACGTTTCATCACCCCAAACCAGAATAGATTTGCTGGTTTCGGTCATGATTTATAGCTCTGCAACTGTCGCGGCGAATGCCCAATCAAGCCAAGGTCCAAGCTTTTCAAGGTCGGATGTATCAACTGTTGCTCCACACCAGATACGCAGTCCTGGAGGTGCATCACGATATCCCGCAATGTCGTATGCCACATTCTCTTTATCGAGAAGGCCAGTCATTTTTTTCACAAAAGCTTGCTGTCCATCAGTGTCAAGGCCAGCCACACGTGCATCAGTGATTTTAAGCGTCACAGATGTATTTGAACGTGTCGCTTGGTCTTCACAAAGGAAAGCGGCCCAATCAGAAGTTTCCACGAATTTAGCAACAGCAGCGAGGTTTGCATCTGCGCGTGCCATTGTTGCTTTTGCGCCGCCAATGCTTTCAACCCAATTGAGGGCGTCAAGGCAATCTTCCACAGCTAGCATAGAAGGTGTGTTGATCGTTGCACCTTCAAAAATGCCTTCGTTCAACTTGCCTTTTTTGGTCATGCGGAACAATTTTGGAAGCGGGCGGTCTGGTGTAAATGTCTCTAGGCGCTCAACAGCTTTAGGTGACAGTATCAACATACCGTGTGCACCTTCACCGCCGAGGACTTTTTGCCAAGAATAAGTTACAACATCAAGTTTTTCCCATTGTAGGTCTTGGGCAAAAACAGCAGATGTCGCGTCACAGAAAACCAAGCCTTCTTGATCGGCAGGGATCCAGTCAGCATTTGCAACGCGTACGCCGGATGTTGTACCATTCCAAGTGAAGATGACGTCAGCTTCTTTGCGAATTTTGCTGAGGTCAGGTAATTGACCATAGTCCGCTGTGTGAACTTCTGCATCGACTTTGAGTTGTTTGGTCACATCAGTGACCCAGTCATTCCCAAAGCTTTCCCATGCAAAAACATCAACTGGGCGAGGGCCAAGCATTGACCACATTGCAGCCTCGATCGCGCCTGTGTCTGAACCAGCCATAATACCAATACGGTAACCAGCTGGCAGGCCAAGAAGCTCGGCTGACTTATCAATCAATAATTTAAGTTTGGATTTTCCAATTTTGGCGCGGTGTGATCGGCCATTGGGAGCATCTTCAAGAGCTGCTGGCGTCCAACCTGGACGTTTGGCACATGGGCCTGAAGAAAACTCGGCACGCGCAGGGCGCACGTCTGGTGTCGTGAGTGTCGTCATCTGAATTGTACTCCTATCCTTACAGATAGGCTGAGCGCCGTTGGGGACGCTTGGCCCGCAGTCTGTGTCTCGCAAATTTGAAGGGACGTCAAGCCATTAAAATATTGTACATTTGTTCTATAAATTTACCTCGAGTTAAACAAATAAGCTGAAGTATTAACCATATCAAAACAATATAGAAAACTCGAATGCGAGATGAATTATGCTCTTGCTATGACAGCTATATTAAGAAGCAGGACGATTATAATGACTAGCAATATTGAGCTAGAAAATAGGCTGACATTTATTGGAATGGACGCTAATTATCGAAATTATCTAAAACAAGCATCTCCTATTATATTAGAAGCTCTGCCATCGATATTGGATGATTTATACAAGCATTTCGATAAGCATTCGTCGGCTTCAGGCTTTTTTCCTAATAGTGCTGTTAAAAAGCATGCGCGAGACAAGCAGCTTGACCATTGGACGCTCATCCTAACCACTTCTTTCGGCGAAGCGTATATCAATTCAGTTCAAAAAATTGGTGCCGTTCATGCGCAATTAGATCTGCCGCTGGATCTTTATATTGGCAGTTATTCATTCATAATCGAGCGATTAAATAACAAATTGGCGGAGGTCTTTTTTGCTCAACGTAGAAAGGGCTTACAGTTGTTTCAGCAATGCTCAGCCGCTGTTTCCAAAACCGCACTATTGGACATGGAGTTGACTGTTTCAACAATTGAGAATTTGCGTCATCAAAGCCGTGATGGAGCGCGTTTTAAAATTGTCGAAGATTTTGAAAGTAAGATTCTCGTTTTTGTAGATAAAATTGCCAATTCCGTGGGGAATTTAGAATTAACTGCGCGGACTATGGGGGAGGTTGCTGATTCAACTTCTCAACAATCAATATCCATGTCAGCGGCGGCAGAACAAACATCCTCAAATGTGTCTGTGGTGGCCAAATCAGCTGAAGAAATGGGAGGGGCAGTTCAGGAAATTGCTCAGCAAGTGAACCATGCATCTCGCATCGCAGCTGAAGCAGTGACAACTGCTCAAGAAACAGGGAATACGATTAATTCACTGTCGGTTGCCGCGTCCAAAGTGGGAGATATTATTTCTCTTATCTCTGATATAGCGGAGCAAACCAACCTACTTGCATTAAATGCGACAATTGAAAGCGCGCGTGCAGGTGAGGCCGGAAAAGGTTTTGCTGTGGTTGCCTCAGAGGTCAAGCAGCTTGCAAGCCAAACTGCAAAAGCGACCAGTGATATTCGTTCTCAAATTGAAGAAATGTTGACTATAACCAGCCGGTCTGTGGAAGCTATTGATGTGATTCAGTCAAAAATTGATAATATCAATTCAACGAGTATTTCAATAAACGCTGCTGTCGAAGAGCAGGCTTCCTCTACGCAAGAAATCGCCAGGAACACGCGTGAAGCTGCTCGTGGTACACAGGAAGTTTCTGAACACATCATCAACGTTAAACAAGGGGCTGTTGATACAGGAACTGAGTCTTCCAAGGTTATTCAGTCCTCCGCTGAATTGGGTGATCAGGCGAGTGTGCTTCGCGAGGAAGTGCGCGCATTCCTTCAATTGTTGAAAGCTGCCTAGTTAAAAGTTGCAACCTCGCAATGGATAGCTGTTTATAAATTAAAATGGCCATCTATTACGAGGACAGCACTTCCAATGAGTTTTACGCGGTCTCCCTCCAAGCGTGTCGCAATATCAGCGCCGCGCCCAGGGAAAGCCTGAAAACAATTTAAGCTTTGCTTATCCAAGATTTTGGAGAAAAGTGGAGCAATCATGCAATGCGCCGACCCTGTTGCAGGGTCTTCAGGGATGCCTGAACCGGGACAGAAAACGCGAGAAACGACATCATGTGTCGCACCGTCAATTGCGGTGCATATTAGATTACCAGTATCACCCTCATGTCCTAGCGAAAGTTTGGATATAGCTTTTGTGTCGGGTTTGAGGTTGCGGACTGTTTCAGCATCACTGAAAATAGCAAGCATAAACGGTCCAGACCATAATTCTGACGGTGTGTCTCGTAATGCTGACGTAAAGTCTGCAAGCAGGAATGACCCTGACCAAACGCCATCTTCAGGGATGTCTTTGGGGTTAGGAAGATTAATTTTTTCACTCTTATACGCAGGGAAATCCATTTCCAGACGCCCATCTTCTAGACGTGAAACAAAGAGGTTTCCTGAATGGGTTGTTTGAAATGTGATTTGTTGGCTGTGGACCTGATCTGTTTCAAACAATACATAAGCGCTGGCTAATGTGGCATGTCCACATAACGGAACTTCAACGCTAGGCGTAAACCAGCGGATATCCCAAACATCATTGCCTTTTGATACGATGAAAGCTGTTTCGGCGACGTTATTTTCTGCTGCAATAGCTTGCATTTTCTCTGTGGGCAGAAATGAATCCAGTGGAATAATTGCAGCAGGGTTACCCTTCAAAGGTTCGTTTGTGAAAGCGTCAATTTGGAAAAAGCGATACTGAGCCATGATACTTGCAATCTTAGTTGGGATAATATGCTTAATTATATAATCACGATTGGAAAACTTGATTAATAGATAGATTACGCAGGCAAATTGTGGAAGTTGTATTTCTCAAAATTTCAAACGACGAGGCTGTCATATGTCATCTGCCGGATTAACAGGTTTTTTCCTTCTAGCTGCTGCGTTTGCAGGAGGGGTCCTTGTTTCAGCGCAGGGGATGGTGAATGGAAAGCTCAATCAGGTCTTGGGCAGTCCAATTCAGGCGGCGTTTATATCTTTCTCGGGTGGTTGGCTTATCCTTGGGGTAATGATGTTCTTATCAGGGCATGGTGCACCATCTATGACGCGGCTTTCAACAGCACCTTGGTGGGCATTATTAGGCGGGGTCGCAGGGTCGTATATGGTTGCATCCACAGCTTTTGGTGTTCCACGTGTTGGAGTAACTGTCTGGTTTGCAGTTCTACTTGCTGGTCAATTGATAGCTGCTTTGATTTTTGATCATTTCGGTGCATTTGGACAAGACGTGCGGCCAGTGACGTTAGAAAAAATAGCTGGTGTAGTCGCGCTATTTGGCGGAGCTTGGCTCATTCTTAAGCCTTGAATTTTCCTAAAATTTTGTCTGCAAGGTCGGGGTGCTTTACTGGCCAACTATGATCAAGTGGCCCGTGTCCACGGCCATATCCGGGAGCCAATTTTATTGCTTGGGAAACATAAGCTTGTGCGCGCCGGAAGGCTGGTTCTAGCGTTAGGCCTTGGGCAAGTCCTGTTGCGGTCGCAGATGCAAGTGTACATCCCGTACCATGTGTGGAATTGCCTTCAATGCGGGCATGTTCGCAAAATATTTCCCCTTCAGGCGTTGCGATTAAATCAATGATCACATCTCCCTCAATGTGGCCACCTTTCACAATTGCGGCCTTGGCACCGGCTTCCAATATGCGTTCGGCGGCACGGCGTTGACCGTTAAGGTCGAACACTTCTTTGCCTGTTAAAAGGCCGGCTTCTGGAGCATTGGGCGTAACAATGGCATTGGGCAGCATTAGAACTTTTACAGCATCAACCGCTTCGGAAGGAAGTAGTCTGTCACCTGATGTCGCCACCATGACAGGGTCTACGATACGGGGAATATCTTTGGCTTGATCTGCAAAAGCCTGAGCGAGTGCTTCAATTAGTTTTTTATCGCCCAACATACCTGTTTTTATGGTATCTGCACCAATATCTGAAAGGACAGCACGCATCTGCTCTGTAACAGCTTGCACAGGGGCAGGAACAATGCCGCTAACGCCCAATGTGTTTTGAATTGTGAGTGCTGTAATGGCTGTTGCAGCATAGCCTCCAAGCATGGTGATGGTTTTGATATCGGCTTGTATACCGGCACCACCACTAGAATCAGATCCGGCAATGACAAGGACGCGACCTAAGTTTTGGGACGTATCACTCACTTGCATACCTCAACATTTTCAAATGATTTTGTTTCCCATGAACATGCATAAGTGGAGTCTGTAAAACACATCCATTCACCGTTAAATTCTTGGCAATCACACTTGTCAGCATGTGTAACAGTTAGTTCTGGATTGCGAGAATTAGGTGAGGACGTGAAGTTTTTACAGAGTTTTTCTACCTGACGTTCGAAATTAGATTGCGCCATAGAACACGCAGCTTCTAGGTCCGTGAATATCTGTTTTTCTAAATCATAAACGGACGTATCTGATGTCGCGCGTATCATTTGACCAGCGGGCATTGGGATGGGTATCCATTTGTCGCGTTGTTCGTATGAGCAGAATGGCAATATTTCCTCACGAATTTTCTTTGCAAATGTACCTTGAGGATAGATTTTTAAGTAATCCAGATAGTCAGCTTTTAATGTACTTTGACCAGCCTTTTCAAATAAATCACTTTCAGCCTGACTTGGTGTTGCAGATTTACGTGAATATTCTGAGCTAGTGCCATTATCATAATCAACCGACACGCCTAATATTGAGTCTAACTTTGTTAGCACAAATATGCCCACACCGACGACCAGTGCAATGAGCGCCAATATTGGCAACATTTTTAACCAGACTGATTTGCGCTTTACAGGGCGTTCCAATCCTTCAACGGGTTCACCAGAAAGCGTCGCTTTGGCCGCTGCTAGGAAATGCTCCCAGTGTTGATCATTTGTATCTCCATCCCAATCAATGAGGTTTGCCATCTGAATGAGACCAAAACCCAATGGTGGATCAACTTCATCAATACGGACGGGGAGTAGTTTGCCGCGTGCTTTACCAACGCCGGCTTCTTCTTTGACCCAAGGTGCAGATATTGAAAGCTCAGACCAGACAGCAATGACCATTTTTGCTTCTGTCAGTTCTTTTTGAATGGTTTGGTCCCATTGGCTACCCGGCGCTATGCCATGGTCCCACCAGACTGAAAATCCAGCTTCGCGAAGTCCTTCAACAATGCGGACGACCCGTCCTGCATCTTCTTTTTTATATGAAATGAAAATATCTGCCATGAGAGACCCCGCATTATCTACATGCTATCAATTTCGACCATGCCAATAACCCATCTTGGAATAAAGGCACATAAGCTGTGTTTTTTGATATTCGTTTCTAAACCCACGCATTTTTGCTAATGAGTTTGGATTATAGGTCATCGTCCATTGCTGAATTTGCTAGATATGCATGGACCTTGAGGGCTTGTTTTGTAATTTGCACATCATGTACACGGATAATATCTGCCCCATGCTCGGCGGCATTGAGTGCCACAGCAATCGAACCACCAAGGCGTTGATCAGCATTTTGAGCTTGAGGGTCTATTTCAGCAATAAATCGTTTGCGGGATGCACCAAATAAAATTGGTAGGCCTGTCGCTTCGCTCAGTGAGTCCAAATTTCTCATTAATTCAGTATTATGTTTGAGTGTTTTGCCAAATCCAATTCCCGGATCAACCCATATATTGCTAGCTTTGACGCCTGCTTTTATGGCTTTGTTTTTACGCTCAACAAGGAAGGCTGCAACTTCGCTGACGACATCTTCATATCGAGGCGCTACCTGCATTGATCGTGGTTCACCCTGCATATGCATGAGGCATAATTTGCAATTGAGTTGGGCTGCTATTTCAAGACTGTCTTCAGCGAAGCGGCCCGCACTGACATCATTCCACATATCAGCACCTGCTTGTATGGCGGCAATAGCTACATCAGGCTTCATAGTATCTATAGAAATGAGGGCGTCAGTATTAGCACGCAGACCAGTTATAACAGGTAAAGTGCGAGCTATTTCATCAATGGCGGAAACGGGCATAGCACCCGGACGCGTACTTTCACCTCCTATATCAAGCCAGTCTGCACCTTGTGAAACAAGATTTAAGCCATGCTCGATGGCGATATCAGCTGCGGAATATTGGCCTCCATCCGAGAATGAATCGGGCGTGACATTGATTATTCCCATGACGGAGGGGGATTTAGGCATATCTATCCAAATGCTGTGTGAGGCGTTGTCTTTGGCAATCCAAGGCAGTTGACGAAATCTTACACAAACGATTTTGGGAATGCTAGAGAGAGGGGTTCAAGCAGTGTGTTTCCTCGCCAACTTTATTATTTCAACTTGGCCGAGTTTAACTGCGACCTAGATCAAGCAATGAATCAATGACTGTTTGATTGCCCTTTGAGAATTCAAGCGTGCATGGAAAAGACGTATTGTTTAAAATAGCATTGTTGAACGCGCTAACCTGAAGAACATACTGACGATCCGAAGGAAAGTGCTGGACGGTTTCAGTGCCGTCTGCATGTATGGTTTCGACATAGGTTGCACGCACTTGGGTCGCGTTAAATGGCGTGTTCACGCGGATAAAACCTTGAGTGCCGTGAAATACCATTTCTTGTCTAAGGTTCATTCTCATCGAGACATAAAAATCAAAGCTGACATTATTGGAAAATTCCAATTGCCCACGTGATATCGTATCAATACCATTTTCCCAGACTGATTGGCATGATTTGACAGCCGGATCTTCACCAAGAGCATAACGGGCTGTGACGACTGGATAGACACCAATATCATACAATGCTCCGCCGCCAACGTCTGACTTATTGCGTATGTTGGTCGCATCATCATTGAAAAAAGTGAATACACCTTGGACGTGTTTTAGTTGGCCGATCGCATTGGAAGATAAGAGGTTGCGTACATATTCCCATTGCGGGTGATGTGTAACCATGAAACCTTCAGCAATTAGCTTTCCGGTTTCTTTTTGCGTCTGAATTAACTGATCAATGTCTTTTGCATTCAGCGCGATTGGTTTTTCACATAATACATGTTTGCCAGCACGAGCAGCTTTTTGAGACCATTCCACATGCATATGATTGGGAAGGGGAATATAGATAGCATCAATATCTGGTGAAGCTAAAAGGGCATCATAACTATCAAATATTTCAATTTCTGGAGCGAGTGCAGCGAATGGCGCAGCTTTTTGAGGCGAGCTGGTCGCAATGGCTTTCAGGCATCCATTTTCAGCTTCATGAATCGCGGGAGCCATTGTCTTTTTAGCAAAATTTGATGCGCCTAAAATGCCCCAGCGGATATATTTTGACATATGAGTTTCTCCCAGATTTGAATATAAATGCCCAGACATTTGGGTCTGGGCATTTATGTAATATTTAGATTGTAAGATTGGCGAGTTTAAGCGCCTTCAGGCTCAGTGCCGCCAAGTTCGCCTTTGGGCTTTTTCTTTGGCTTCACTACTGGCACAGCCGAAGTTGGACCTGCATCAAAATCATCAGGACGTTCAGGCGGGTTACCTTTAATCAGCTCGTTGATTTCTTTTCCTGAAAGCGTTTCATATTCAAGAAGACCTTCAGACAAAGCGATCCAGTCATCATTTTTTTCCGTCAAAATACGACGTGCTGTTTCGTTTGCCTCGTCGATTAGACGACGCACTTCTTCTTCGATAATCTTTGCTGTGCCGCTAGATATAGAACTGGAATTACCGATTTGTTGGCCAAGGAATGTATTGCCACCATTGTCATCGGAATAATCAATCGTTCCAATTTTATCAGAGAAACCCCAGCGTGTTATCATAGCACGCGCCAAACGTGTGGCTTGTTGGATATCTGAAGATGCACCGGATGTGATTTTCTCTTTTCCAAATTTCAGCTCTTCTGCGACGCGTCCACCCATAGCAATAGCGAGGAAAGACGTCATTTGAGTGAAGTTCTCTGACAGTTTGTCTTCTTCTGGAAGGCGCATCACCATCCCCAGCGCACGTCCGCGAGGAATGATCGTCGCTTTATGAACAGGGTCCGCTTCGGGCACATTCATCGCCACAATAGCGTGGCCGGCTTCATGGAATGCAGTCAGAATTTTCTCTTTTTCAGACATAACCATGGATTTGCGTTCAGGGCCCATCATGACCTTGTCTTTAGCGTCTTCAAACTCACGCATAGCAACAACGCGTTTTCCGCGACGTGCAGCGAGCAGGGCTGCTTCATTCACAAGGTTGGCTAGATCTGCACCAGAGAAGCCAGGTGTTCCACGCGCTATTGTCTTGACTTCGACATCTTTGCCCATAGGCACATTGCGCATGTGAACTTTTAAGATTTTCTCACGCCCAACAATGTCTGGGTTTCCAACAACAACTTGACGGTCAAAACGACCCGGACGAAGCAGAGCAGGGTCTAGTACGTCTGGTCTGTTGGTTGCAGCAATCAGGATGATACCTTCATTGGCTTCAAATCCATCCATTTCCACAAGCAATTGGTTGAGTGTTTGTTCGCGCTCATCGTTTCCGCCGCCCATTCCGGCACCACGAGAACGACCCACCGCATCAATCTCATCGATAAAGATGATACAAGGCGCGTTTTTCTTGGCTTGTTCAAACATGTCACGAACACGAGACGCACCGACACCCACAAACATTTCAACGAAATCAGAACCTGATATCGTGAAGAAGGGCACATTGGCTTCACCAGCAACAGCGCGGGCAATCAAAGTCTTACCTGTTCCCGGAGGACCAACAAGCAAGGCACCTTTGGGGATCTTACCACCAAGGCGTTGGAATTTTCCTGGCTCTTGCAGAAATTCGACGATTTCTTGAAGTTCTTCTTTGGCTTCATCAACGCCGGCCACATCATCAAATGTAACACGACCCTGCCGTTCAGTTAGCAAGCGAGCTTTGGATTTACCAAATGACATCGCGCCGCGACCGCCACCACCGCCGCCTTGCATTTGACGCCATAGGAAAAACCAAATCCCAATAATAATCAGGATTGGAAGGAAGTTTCCAAGGTAGCTGAGTATTCCGCCGCCGCGATTCACAGGCTCGGATGATACATCTACACCATAATCCTGTGCGAGTTTCTCGCCGAGATTAAATTCGATTGGAGGCATGTGCGTGACATAGGGCGTTTCAGACGTTTCCTGACCGGAGATCTGATTGCTTTTGAAAATAGCCGTTTTGATTTCACCATTCTCTGCTTTCCGAAGGAATTCAGAATAGGAGATATTACCAGCATTCTGGTGAGTGGTATTGCCTTGCACCAAAGTGACGAAAGCGAAGAGTAAAAGCAGAACGACGCCTAGAAGCGCCAGATTGCGCATGTTCATGCGGCAAACCTTTCAACGGTCGGATTAAACAATAGTACTAGTCAACATAGGTAAGCTTGACGTGAAAAACGAGATGCAATCTTCAAACCGCTTTACAATTATTGCTAACTATAATGAATAATACAATCAAAACAAAGTATTACATATGATATTGCATTTTCGTATAAGTGCAATTTCTGTCATTTGTTTGTTTTTCGTACAATTCATTCGTGTTTTTACCTAAAAAATGCATAAAAAGCGACCCGATTTTCGTGGGATAACGCATTAAATTAAAGAAAAATCTCATCACTCAAATGGTTGTTTCTGACAGAATGCAGACTTTGGAGTGTGTAGGCCTCTGCAGGTAGGCATTCTTTGTCCGTATCTTGTGTGTTTAATGGGATGAGAACCGGCATTGAGCGTCGGGCGCGCTTGTTCTCGCTTAAAAGGTGAGCAGCATATCCTAGTGCTTTGGCTTCATCCCAAGATAGCACTAAGCTATCGGGCATTTGGGGGGATAAGCGGATATCAAATCTGCCCATATAACAAATTTTTTGACTGGATTTTATGACGGACCGCGTTGTTTGTGGAGAATTTTTTGTAGTCGCTCGTTTGGTCGGCATAGCATAGATTTGAAGAGTATCTTCTGTTTTAATCAGCCAACATTTGCCGAGGCAGTGTGTGATTTTACCTGATTTTGTATTCACGTTTAAAGCGTTTAGAAGAGAAATTACCCGTGATAAACCGACATTTTGTTTGGAACCCGACACGCAGATCAATATACGTTCTAAGGCTTTGTTTTGTATATCTAATGGATGTTTGAACAAATCTGACAAGCGTAATTCTACGCTTCCATCAGCGCGCCAAACAACATGGTTTTTTAAAAAATATGTTAGATCAGTGACGAGTTTCTGTCGCTTGAGTGTGAGTTTTTTCAGTTTCTCTATCGACTTTTGTTTAACTTGCTGTGGCATTGCTTCAAGTTTTTTTCGAATACGAACACGTTCGTATTTGTCGTCTTGATTAGAAGGGTCGCACACCCAGGATATATCTGTTTCGATGAGGATCGCGCTTAGGTCTTGGCGTGTTAAATTATTTGCTGGGCGTAGCAATTTTAAATCTCGGCCCTCTGGCCAGATTGGACTGCAAGATTGACTCGGCATAGCGGCGAGCCCGTATTCGCTGGAATTGGAACTCTCGCGAATCAGAAGTGTTTCCAAGCGGTCATCAAGTGTGTGTCCTAACATTAGAAATTGGATGTTTTGCCTTTTTGCCCATTCGCAAAAAAGTAAATGCCGTGCCATGCGGGCGTTTTCTTGAGTGGCGCGCTGGTCTTGCGGGCATCGCCAATTCATCGTCGTATGAGGAATATTCAATGTTTCACAGATACTTTGAACATAGACAGCTTCTTGCGCTGCTTCTGGGCGCATTCCGTGATCAATGGTGAGAGCTTGAAGATGCCAATTGTTTAGCTTCGCCCATTCAGCAGATAGACACAACAAGCCAAGCGAATCTGAACCACCGGATACAGCGATACCGATTCTTTTGTTTATTGTCTCAGAAGACGTCAGTTGATCTAACTGAGAAAAGACCTGATGACGGGAAAAGTCGACGCGCGATTGATGAGATGTTGTTGAATTTGAGTCGAGCGGTCCGTGACTATCTTCAGTCGGCGGGAGCTTGTGCTGCAAATTCGGTTTCGTAAGTTTCAAGAAGACGCCGCCATATATCCAGAGTATCCTCAATGTTACCAGCTGTGACGCCGCCATCCAAGTTTACATCCATTTGTAAACGAACGACATTGGAGGTGAGCGAGGCACGAACATAGCGCCAGCGAGCGTTAAATGCATTGACCTTTTCCATTGTCATAGCAGGCGGAATAGGGGTGTCTGCTAGAAATTGGATGGAATTACAAAACTCACCATTTTCACATTCATAAAAGTGGATTGTGTAGTCAGATGAGGAAATCCGCCCGCTTATGATCGGGTCACCCGCTGGGCCTGTGGCCATATCTGCTTGATATCCTAGGGATGTCATGAAGCGAGATAATCTATTGGCATCGGATGCATCAAGGATGCCGCCGCGAACGCGTTCGGCAGATGCTGGTGTGTTTTGTGCGAAACTCGTTTGCGAAGATGCAATTATCCCAGCGATGATTATCAAGCAAGCCGATATTGCGGCTGGAAAGTCAAAGCGGCTAAAAGACATATACACTCGTTTCTATTGTTCAGACAAAGCGGATATTAACTGTCACATCCAGCCCGGTCGCGTTCTGTTTTGGCCAAACTACGCGTCATCGGGTTTGTTTGCGGATATAGGTTAGACAATTCTGTCAAAGCACCACAAGCTTGTGTAGTATCACCCATCATGCGCAGCGAGCGAGCAAGCTTAACTAAACTGTCAGGCGCTTTAGGAGCGTCTGGGTAGTTTCGTATCAAAGCAACATAAGCTTCAGCTGCTTCCGGGAAAGCTTCTTGAATAAGAAGTGATTCGCCTAGCCAATATTGAGCTTCAGCTGCTTCGGGTACATCTGGGTGCGTTGAGACTAAGTGAGCAAAGGCGGTTTCAGCAGCAGGATAATCACCCTTCAATAGAAGGTTTTTCGCTTGTCTGAAAAGTTTGCTTGGATCTTCAGGTAGATCTTCAATATCAGCGGGCTTTGACGCGATGGCTTCATCCGTCCGCGCAGCTGCAAGAGATGCTTTTGTTGTCGAATCCGTCGCACCAACTAACGGAACAGTCGTTTCCGCTGGTCCGTCCGCTGCGTTCGCTGCGGCATCTAATGGTGCATTGATGATTGCTTCTAGCTTTTTAACCCGCTCATTTTGAGCTGCCAAAGCCTGTTTCAATATTGAAATTTCTTCAGCTTGAAATTCAATACGTTTTTGCAGTTGATTGGTTTGAAATCCGGACTCTTCGACACGGCCAGTCGCGCGTTGGATATTCTGTTCGATTGTATCCATGCGGCTTTGAAGGCGGGCAACCATCGGGTCGACACTCACCTGAGCCTGTGCGGAGAAGGCAAAGACAGATACAAGAACAACCACAGGCGAAAGCACTGCGGCAGTCGAAAGACGGAGATCACGCATAATATTCATAATATTCTAGTTAGCAGGCCTCCGCGCCGAAAATAAGGCAGCGCGGAGACAAACTGCTGTAGATTTAACTAGCCAGTAACGCCGCTAATCAATTGTGTGTGAGCGTTACGGTTTACAGACCAAGCTTCTGTTGTTGAACGCGGGTCAGTTGGACGCTCTTTACCGTATGAGACTGTCTCGATGCGAGCAGCAGAAACGCCGAGGCCCATCAAGTAATCTTTAGCGGCTGCCGCGCGGCGCTCACCAAGTGCAATGTTGTACTCACGAGTTCCACGCTCATCACAGTTACCTGCAATAAGAATTGAAACGCCTGGGTATGTGTTCAGCCAAGCAGCTTGACGTGCAAGAACCTGACGGTCAGCGTCGTCTAGGCTGTACTGGTCAACGTCGTAGAATATTTTAGAGCCGACGTTTACGTTGAAGTCTTCCAAAGAACCAGGAATTGGACCTTGTGGAACAACAACAGGAGTTGGAGTAGGTGTTGGAACCGGTGCTGGTGTCGCAACAGGTGTTGGTGTTGGAACCGGTGCTGGTTCTTCTACTGTAGAAGCACAACCGGATGCGAGTGCCGCAGCTGAAAAAGTTAGTGCAGCGAAGCTTACTTTGTAATTCATTGGTCTTACAGACTCCCCTTAGGACGCGCACGCCCAGCGTTGGACGTGAACGGAATGCATTTGCTTCCTAATGGCTTTATGTGACCATTATACGAAACTAGCGCACGATCGATGAACGCATGTTCACCATAATGCGTCATGTTAGAAAACTGCAACACTTTCTGTGTCTCCTAACGTGAATTTTATAAAATAGTCTAATCGGCATGCATAGGAACAGCTACGATGATTAACACGCAAGCATACCTTTATGCAATCAATTTTATAATCAGTGATGCACAATAAAAGTCAATAAAAACAAAGAAAAGGCCAGTCTTTATCGACTGGCCTTTCATGTTTTTATCGCAGGACAGGTGACCATGCTGGGTCGGAAGCATCACCACGTGTTGGAACGCGTTTTAAATTTCTTCCACTTAAATCTATGCTCCAAAGGCTAGGTCTTCCGCCGCGAGCCTCTTTAAAGAATATAATGACTCGCCCATTTGGGGACCATGTGGGGCCTTCTACAAGGTAATCAGATGTCAAAGAGCGCTCTCCTGTTCCATCTGTCTTGATGACTCCGATCTCAAAACGACCTTTTGATTGCTTTGTGAAGGCGATCAAATCACCACGAGGAGACCAAACAGGTGTTGAATAGCTACCTTGGCCAAATGTGATTCGACATACTTTGTTGCGCGGTCCATTTTCACAATTTCGGTCAGATCCATCAGCATTCATAATATATAATTGCGGTGAACCACCTCTGTCGGACGTGAAGACGATTTCTTTTCCATCTGGAGAATAAGATGGAGATGTATCGATTGCGAGATTGTTTGTGAGGCGTGTGCGTTGACGACGTGCCAAATCTAGAATGTAGATGTCGGAATTACCGTCTTCCGCCAAACTCATGGCCACACTGTTACCATCAGGTGCGAATCGAGCCGCAAATGATGTCAGACCGTAATCACCAATAACTTCTTGGCGACCCGTTTCAATATCAAACAGATAAACACGACGACGCTCTAATAGTGGGTTGCGTGCATCGGGGACTAGCGCCGTATAGATGATTGTTTGTGATGATGGGTCAAAACGAGGTGTTTGAACTTCAATACGACCATCTGTGAGGTTTTCAGGGTTGGCACCATCTTGGTCCATAATGGCAAGGCGGCGAACGCGTTTTGTCTTTGGACCGCTTTCATCAATATAAACGATACGGCTGTCAAAATATCCGCTGTCAGGTGTTAGCTGCTCATAGATATCATCAGCAATAATGTGAGCCATACGTCTCCAGCTATCACGAGAAGATACTGTGTATTCCTGAGAATAGAGTTGCTTACCTGTGAAAACATCAAACAGGCGGAACTGAGTCGCCATAGATCCTGTCGGGTCTATGATTGTTTTACCTACCAGAAGCGCATCAGCATTGATAACTTTCCAGTCGGCAAAAGTTGGCAATACAGCGATATCAAGATTTTTCTCAACAAAGGCGTCTGGGCTGATCATGCGGAAAAGGCCTGAGCCAGCGAGATCATTTCGGATAACTTGAGCAATGTCAGATCCGACAGTTGCAGCTTCAGTGGTATCACCAGAAAAATCCGGGATAGCCATTGGCATAGCCTCGAATGTGCCTTTGGTGATGTTTACGACATTTTCGTCCTGCGCATAAGCGGGCAGACAAAGCAGGCTGCATAATAAAGCAGCTAGGGCGCTGACGGCTGATTTCATGGCGAGGATCTCCTATCCTTCAAAGTCTCAATTCATGCGAATGCACTATGGTTACCGATAGTCACCATAGTGATCTGTCCGAAATATGTCATTCCCGAATGACGCGAAATTTTCGGGAATGGTCGTGGCTGTTTACCGAACTCCAAAGACGAATGTGAAGTCTTTCCATTCGTCATAGTATTCGGCTGGTAGAATGTCATTATAGGGTGCGCATTTTTCGATAGCGCGTGTGGCATTGATATCAAAAATGCGCATTTGTTGATCATTGCCTGGTATAATAGTGGGGCTTATGCGACGCGGTGAACGCATAAGGCTGCCATCTTTGTTGAAAGTGATTTTATAGGTCACCTGCAACCGTTCTGCATTGGCCATGTCAGATGGATCGCGGAAACACTTGGTTTCGATTTTTGACTTTAGCATTGTTGTCCAAGTCGCAGTATCCCGAGAGCGATCACCGGCTGAGCGCTTATTCTGATTAGCGTTTTCAACCTTTTTAAGATCCGGCGCGGCTTTGTATTCGCGTTCGCGCGTTTTCTTTTTATCTTCGGTCGTTTGCAAAACGCTGTTTAGGAAAGAATTGGTTTGTTCTTTCTTCTCTTCTTTGGGTGGTATCACTTTAGGTGTCGGCGTCGGAGTTGGTTTGGGCTCCGGCGTCACTTCTGGCTCAGGTTCAGGCTCCGCTGTTTCTTCTGGCTCAGGTTCGACTTCTTCCGGCTCAGATTCGGTTTGGCCGTCTTCTTCCGCAAATGGATCGGGTTCATCTGAAACTTCAGCATCTTCCTCAGGAATAGGTTCTTCTTCCGGCGGTGCTTCTTCTTCAGGTTCCGGCGTTGGCTCTGGTTCAGGTTCTTCAACCGGATCAGGTTGAGGAGCTGTTAGGTTTGTCGTGTCAGATACAGTGACAAGTTCAATTGGCACGATAATCAGTTCTTCGGACATGGTTGTCGTTGCCATGGGGAACACGACATATGCTGACCCGAAAATGGCCGCATGAAATATAAGAGAGAGGAATAAGCCTGGGCGCACGCCTAGTTTCCTTTGGCCTTACGGTTTCCAGTAGGATCTGTCACAAGACCTACATTGGTAAATCCTGCATCCCGCACTAATGAAAGGGCTGTCAGCACTTGCCCATAATCGGCTGCTTTATCGCCGCGCACGAGGACGCGATCTTCATATCCGTTCTGCGCAATAGCGATGAGTTGAGCACCAAGTTGAGCAGGCTCTACAGGTTCGGTGTTGCTACCAATAAATAAATCACCTGACGCGTTTACCGTCAGGGCGAGTGATTGGTTTTCACTTGGAGGTAATGGTTTAGAGCTGGTTTTTGCAAGATTAACCGGTTCACCGGTCACAACCATTGGTGCAGTCACCATAAAAATAACGAGCAGCACCAACATGACATCCACCATGGGCGTGACATTGATATCTGCATTTTGGGAACGACGACGACCGCGGCCGCCACCTGAAGAGGGGGACATCATGGCCATAATCTATTCATCCAGTCTTTCTGCAAGACGACGTGAAATGCGGACAGTGAATTCTTCTGCAAATGTATCCATATGCTCAACGAATTTGTTCACTTCACCAGAAAATTTGTTGTAAAACATCATTGCTGGGATCGCAGCTAATAGACCAAGCGCTGTCGCAAACAATGCTTCAGCCATACCCGGCGCTACAACTGCAAGGTTTGTTTCACCAGCCATACCGATATCGCGGAAGGCTGTCATAATTCCCCAGACAGTTCCAAATAGACCGATGAATGGTGCTGAAGATGAAATGATGGCCAATGTTGATAAGCCTTTTTCCAAACGCGCAGCTTCACGATTAACCGCGACATTCATTTGAGAACGTGCACGTTGCAAGAGGGATGTGGCGACTGTATCTGTCAGGGTACGCAGACGGCGCGCTTCCCGCCATTCTCTAGAACCAGCAGAATAAACACGGGCGAGGGCATCGGAAGGCTTGTCACCAACACGGTCATCCATTTCATCCAATGGCTGTCCTGACCAAAAAGCTTCTTCAAACTGGCGACCTTTTTTGCGAGCTGCGCCCATGCCTGTCCATTTGTCGAACGTTACCATCCAAGACCATATGGACATAATAACAAGAACAAGCATCACGACTTTAACGACCGGCCCCGCGGCCAATATCAAAGCGAGGAAGGAGAAATCACTGTGAGCAGCAATTTCAGCAGGCTCACTTCCAGTTACTTCAACAGCAGCAGCTTGCATCATGGGCAAGGCGGCTAAGTTGTCGATTCCGCTTGTTATCAAAAGTTCTAGCGACATCATTTGGACCTCGTACTTGAAAAGACCAGTCTTAAAATGCGCTAGACAATCTAGCGCCCACATTTGGTTCCTCTAGTCGCAGTCTGCATGGAACGCAAATTGGGCGAGATGAAGGAGACAAGTGTCAAATACACATGCAAAAGGCATTTGTGCAGTGATTCAACCCATGAAATTTTGGAAATATTGGAAATAAAGCAGTTGCAAAGCAAGAATTGCTGGAAATGCAATCATATTGCTCTGCTAGTTTTGAGTCGTGAAAATCTCTAATTAGGAGACTGGAATTGTCCCCACGCACTGAGAAGTTCCTTTGTGGGACGAATTAATTGCCCATCCATATTTATCTGAACGATCGTCACATCTGCACTACAAAGCAGCGTGTCGTTTCTGCATATTTTTTGATTAAACAATAAACGTGCACCTTTTGAGCCGACGAATCGGGTGTGTACTGTCAGCGCATCATCTATTTTTGCTGGGCGTTTAAAATCAATTTCCATGCGTGCAACAGCAAAGGCAAGAGGATTTTGTTCTTGGGCTAGTTTCTCATGGCTCATGCCGGCAAAGCGTAAGAAATCGGACCGGCCGCGTTCGAAAAATTTGAGATAGTTCGCGTGGTAAACAACGCCTGTGAAATCTGTGTCTTCATAATAAACACGTACCGGCAATATATGTTCATCAATCTCAATGCGGCCAGCTTCAGGTTGATCATTCATAATATTAAAATCCTGAAAATATCTTCTACATAGGTATTGATTTCACCGTCTATCTTCAAGGGAGCGTGCGATGAAAGTCGCAAAGAGATTGGCTCAAATCAATAATTTCAAGCGTGTATAGTGAAATATAAAATGCACGCAAGAGTTGTTTTATTGACTGTTCGGATCAATCGTCTGAAAACATATCTTTTTGAGTATTGTTATCAGGTGTGGGCATGCCTAGACGCTGATAAGCCCCCGGTGCGGCGACGCGGCCACGTGGCGTTCTAGCGACCAATCCTTGCTGCATTAAATATGGCTCGATCACTTCTTCAATCGCATCCCGAGCTTCGGATAGAGCAGCTGCTAAAGTATCTGCGCCGACAGGGCCGCCTGAATATGTCTTCACCAAAGCATTTAGATAACGTCGATCAAGTGCATCCAATCCGTCACTATCGACTTCAAGGCGGGCGAGACCTTTGCTTGCGGATGCTTTGTCAATTTGCACATTGTCCGCTTCAGCAAAATCTCTAACGCGGCGCAAAAGGCGAATGGCTATTCGGGGCGTCCCACGCGCACGGCGCGCAATTTCTATAGCTCCGCTTTCGGTAATCTCAGCCCCCATTTTGATGCCGGCTTTAAAAACAATTCCGCCTAATTCTTCAGGCGTGTAAAATTCCAGTCGCACAGGAATACCAAAGCGATCACGCAGCGGTGTGGATAATAACCCTGCGCGCGTTGTGGCTCCAACAAGCGTGAATGGGGGAAGGTCAATTTTTACAGAGCGTGCTGAAGGTCCATCGCCAATCATGATGTCTAATGTGTGATCCTCCATGGCTGGATAGAGGATCTCTTCGACGACCGGTGAAAGGCGGTGAATTTCATCGATAAAGAGGACGTCATTTTCTTCAAGGTTTGTGAGAAGTGCAGCTAAATCGCCAGCCTTGCCGATCACCGGACCGGATGTTGATCGAAATCCAACGCCCATTTCGCGCGATACGATTTGGGCAAGTGTTGTTTTGCCAAGCCCCGGTGGGCCAAACAATAAAACATGATCGAGTGCGTCCCCGCGATTGCGAGCAGCCTGAACGAAGACTTTTAGATTGGCTTTTGCAGATGCTTGTCCCGTAAAATCATCGAATGAGAGAGGACGAAGCGCGCGATCAATTGTTTCCCCCGGTTGGCGTGTGGGGTCTGTTATATCACCGTCTCTACCCATATTCATACGTCGTTTCGTTCTAAGTGTTCGTGAAAAGCAAAGTCTGCATATATCCTTGGAGGAAAATATCGCAAAATGCAAAACAAAGTGCGAACGAATATATGGAGTTTAATCACTGATGTGGTGATAAGCCTACTTTAAATTTCAAGATTCATGGTTAAATCATAAGGCTGTTGGTTTTAAGGGCTGTGACTATGAAACAAATGATATTGCTTTTTGCCGGTGTCGGTTTGAGCGCAAATATGCCTGCGCAAGCAGAAATTCTTGATAGCGTTCGTTTTGGAATTCTTGATCACAATGTGCAAGTGTTAACGCCCAAAAATTCGAATAAAGAACCTGGTGTAAATATATCTGCTGAAGTGCGGTTTTCTCAATTGGATATTCTGGGAAATACTTGGTCTCCTCATCCGTATGCAATGGTTTCAGCAAACACTAAAGGGTCAACATCTTATATAGCTGCTGGATTTGAATGGGATTTCGAATTTGCAAAAGGGTGGCATTTTCAGCCGGGTTTGGGATACGCAATTCATTCTGGGGAATTAGACAGTGAGGGCGATACCGCTGCACAACGCGCAGTCTTTGAATCGACACATCTGCTTTTAGGGTCACGGGATTTGTTTCGGACAAGTTTTGCTCTGTCTAAGGATATTAATGAGCAATGGGGTGTTCAATTGATCTATGATCACCTGTCTCATGGTCAAATGTTAGGAAATGGACGAAATCAAGGGCTGGATGATGTTGGTTTACGGGTCACACGTACTTTCTAGCTCTTTCAGCTTGAAGACCGAATGACGGCAGCATCAACGAGAAGCTACTTCAAACCGTTTCCTGAATCGCAAATTTTGTCTACTCACCGGTTTATAGCCTGCTATCTATTGCTTTTTGTTGCAGTTTAATGTCCTTTGCGCGCGGCATTCATTAAAATGGAGTAGCACATGTCCGGTGTGGTGGTTGTCGGCGCTCAATGGGGCGACGAAGGTAAAGGTAAGATTGTCGATTGGTTGTCCAGCAGAGCAGACGTCATTGTACGTTTCCAAGGCGGACACAATGCAGGGCATACGCTCGTTATTGATGGCAAAACCTTTAAATTAAACCTGTTGCCCTCTGGTGTTGTGCGCGGTGGAAAACTGTCCGTCATCGGAAATGGTGTGGTCGTTGATCCGTGGCAATTGCTTGCCGAAGTTGAGGGCATGGCCAAAGAAGGCGTTGAGTTGGGACCAGATGAGTTGGTTCTTGCTGATAATGCCTGTTTGATTTTGCCATGGCACAAAGATATTGATGCGGCCCGTGAAGGTGCGCTCGGAGATGCCAAAATCGGAACAACAAAGCGCGGCATTGGTCCTGCTTATGAAGATAAAGTCGGTCGTCGTGCTATTCGCGTGGCAGACCTTAAAGACCCCGCAGCATTGGATCTTAAGCTTGAGCGCCTGCTAGCGCATCACCGTCCACTACGTGTTGGGCTTGGACTAGATGAACCGGATGCCGCAAAACTAAAAGCTGACCTTCTTGAAATTGCAGACAAAATTTTGGCATTTGCACAACCTGTCTGGAAACGTCTTGATGATAGTGTGAAACTTGGCCGCCGTATTCTTTTTGAAGGCGCGCAAGGTGTTATGCTTGATGTTGATCAAGGGACTTATCCATTTGTGACATCATCTAATGTTGTTGCTGGACAGGCATCTGCTGGGTCTGGAGTTGGTCCTAATGCGATCAATTATGTGCTTGGTTTGGCCAAAGCCTACACAACGCGTGTTGGTTCTGGTCCATTCCCGACTGAACAAGACAATGAAATTGGTGAGCGTCTTGGGACCGTTGGTCACGAATTTGGTACGGTGACAGGCCGTGCGCGCCGTTGTGGTTGGTTTGATGCGGTAATGGTGCGTCAAGCGTGTGCGACGTCTGGTGTAACAGGTCTTGCTGTGACAAAACTAGATGTTCTTGATGGCCTTGATGAAATCAAAGTGTGTGTCGGTTATAAATTAAATGGCGAAGTCATTGATTATTTCCCTGCCGGCATGACTGATCAAGCTGCTGTAGAGCCAATCTATGAAACACTAAAAGGTTGGAAGGGGTCAACAAAGGGGGCGCGTTCATGGACTCAGCTTCCTGGTGAGGCCGTTAAATATGTGCGCCGTCTGGAAGAATTGGTAGGCAAGCCTGTTGCGCTTCTGTCTACATCTCCAGAACGTGAAGATGTGATTTTGGTGCGTGACCCGTTCGTGGCATAAGCCTATTTAAAAATACAAAAGCGGACGTTTATTCCGCAGCAAGGCCGCTAGCAGAAAAATTACTGTTGGCGGCCTTATTTGTTTGCACGGTAAATTTGGGAGCCAGTTTTTGCATATTCCAAATAACCGTTTCTCTTAAGCCCATTAGCAAGTTGTTTTTTGCATACCAGTTCAAATCTGTTTCTGCTTTTATCGGGCTTAGGGCGCATCGCAACGGCGCTGTTTGGCTTTGAGGAGCGTCGTGTAAAAGCACCTTATAGCTTTGATGATCATTGCGAGGATAAACCCCATCCAAAATCATCAAGACATTGGTTGTTATGTCTATGTGGCGACGTTCAGACCGTCCTGAAAACAGATATGTATGTCCGTTTTTACCCGATTTCGCTGCTGCTAAAAGACCATCGGCAAAATCATCAACATGCAGCCAATCTAGCGTGTCATAAGCGCGATCAGGCGAAATGGATGTTTGCTTTACTGCCGCTTTCAATACGCTCGGTATAAGTGCGTCGCTGTTTTGATTCGGACCATAAATAGCGGAGGCACCAGCATAGATAACCGGTATTTTCGTTTCAGCCGACCAACCATTGACGAGAACAAGATCCATGACTGCGCGTGCTGCAGTTATGGAAGTGGTTGAAAGCGGCGTATTTGTATCAAATTCAGCGACGCTGCCGTTCAAAGAACCATAAATCAATGTGTTAAATGGAATGACGAGCTTGAATTTTTTTTGTGCTGTCTCATCTAGGCTTTTATAATATGTTTTGACAGCTTCAAGCACACCAATTGTCGCCTCGGCCCCTTGTAGGGATGGGGTGCCATGTTTTTCGCTGAGGCCGCCAGCACAATGGATGAATGCATCGGGTTTGAATTCTTTTAAAAGCGCACTCAGCATTACACTGTCAGTCACATTGCCGATGAGCTGAGAGTAATTTTTCTTGCCTTTTACCTCTGCAAGTTGAGGTGCGATTTGGGCAGTATTTCGCATATCCATGTTGAAAACATGAGAGCCATTTATAACAGCTTGTTTTACAAGGGAGGAGCCAACAAAGCCGCAGCCACCCGAAACGAATAATCGCATAATACTAAACTTACGAATCAATTGATCAATATGGGAATATTAGACAATCTTAGTAAGGATTGGTTAATAAAATTGCTAATTTTCAGCTTTGTATGCGTTTTCCATCCCAAGCGAATAGGTTTCCGCTATCGTCAGCGTGCAGATTATCAGCAACATTGAGCAAATGAGCGGCACTGATTTCCGGTGTGAATAATTGTTTGTTTGGAACATTTGCTTGAAAAGGATGAGAGAGGGCTGTGTCCACAGTGCCCGGATGCAGGCCGACTATCACTGCTTTTGGCAATTTGCGTTTCGCTTCAATTGCAAAATTTTTGATGAGCATATTGAGCGCAGCCTTGGAGGCACGATAGGCATGCCAGCCACCTAACCGGTTATCATCAATCGATGAAACACGCGCTGAGAGAGCTGCAAAGATTGTTTTAGAGGATTTAGACATTCGCGGCAGAGCGTGTTTAGCAATCAAGGCTGGACCAATCGTATTGATTGCAAAAGCTTTTTCAAAGCTCAAAGCGGTCAACTGTTTCCAGCTTTTTTCTGGCGCAATAACGTCATCATGAAGAAAGCCTGTTGCGACAAAAACAAGGTCAAAAGTTAGATTATCAGGCGTGGTGGAAGCTATTTTATCAAAAGCGGTTGTGATGGAGTCTTCATCCTGAAGATCCAAAATTCCGGTGATGATTTTGCTATGATTAAATGTCGTTGGAGATCGAGATAGCGCGTAGACTTTGCTGCATCGAGGATCATCTGCAATGGCTTGCACACAGGCGTGACCAATGCCACCACTGGCACCAATAATGATTGCTGTGTAATTTTCTTTTAGAGTTTGAAACCCTGAAAATGCCAAAGGGTCTGGCCCATTGCTGGTACCAGACCCATCAGGGGGCATAGGGGGGCGCTTATTTGAAGCGATTATGCAACGCCTTGTTCTATTGCAGCTTCCTTCATTGCTTTTTGCAGTTTTTCAAAAGCACGCACTTCGATCTGACGAATACGCTCACGAGACACATTATATACCGCAGAAAGCTCTTCCAGCGTTGAAGGTTCATCTTTCAGGCGACGTTCTGCAATGATGTGTTTTTCTCTTTCGTTTAAGCCTTCCATCGCTGTTTCTAGCAATGACATGCGCGTCGAAAATTCATCATTCTGCTCATATTCTTCAGCCTGATTTTGTTGATTGTCATCTGATAGCCAGTCCATCCATTCGCCATCACCATCGGCTCCACCGATAGGGGCATTCAAGGATGCATCACCACCTGTCATACGGCGGTTCATGGAAATCACTTCAGTTTCGCTCACATTTAGACGTGTCGCGATTTCTGCAACGTTTTCAGGGCGAAGATCACCTTCTTCCAACGCTTGGATTTCACCTTTGAGGCGACGCAAGTTGAAGAATAGTTTTTTCTGTGCCGCTGTTGTACCAAGTTTTACAAGGCTCCATGAGCGCAAAATGTATTCTTGGATAGATGCACGAATCCACCACATTGCATATGTGGCAAGTCTGAAGCCTTTATCAGGGTCAAATTTTTTGACAGCCTGCATAAGGCCAACATTGCCTTCAGAGATAACTTCACCGATAGGGAGGCCGTATCCGCGATACCCCATCGCAATTTTTGCAACGAGACGTAGGTGAGATGTCACCATTTTTTCCGCAGCTTCAGGGTCTTCATGGTCGCGCCATCTATTAGCCAGCATGAATTCCTGATCTTTTTCCAGAAGAGGATATTTACGAATTTCAGTCAGATAGCGCGACAAGCCTTGCTCGGGTGAGAGCGCTATAGATGTTGATAACTGTGCCATTGGATGGCCTCCTCATTTTACCTATAGATGAGTTCAAATTCTCATCTTAGAACCTTGTGTGGGCTAAAGATGACGAAAAAAATCCGTTTCGTCTGCCCCTGTTTTCTCTATATGTTCCATAAGTGCCATGAATAATGGTCGAATGGAGTATATAAAATATTCATCGAACCAACACCGAAAATAACTTCCCGCATCGCAGTTTTGATCCGCATTTTAGTAATATAGGGAGGTCAGTGTTCGATTTAAGAGGTTGATTTCATATATTTTTAAATTCAAAATACGATGAATTTCGTTTCAGAAGCAAAATGCTTGTAAAATCAAAAAAGTAGAACGATTATTCTAAATTTTGAGTTAGAATAATTATTCTAAAAATATTGTTTTTTTCTTTAATCACGTATTTTTGATCAGTTGTTTTGGCCGGTTTTGCCAGACTAAAGACGTAGTTCAGCACTCTTGTAATCTTAACGAATACCTAATTTAAATGGTTTAAATTTTGTACAGTTTCCCTGTTAAGTTTATCTGGATCATAACATGACTGAAGTGAAGCAAGTTCAACAAGATAATTTTTCTTCGAATTTGGAACCAGATAAAGAGACAAACCTTCTTAGAGATTTTGCGAAAGAGGGGACAGGAGTTGCTCACGGCATAGTTGATGTTTCATGCAGTGTCAGGGAATTAAGCTTTTTGCTTGAAGGGCAGGAAGCTTTGCTTGTTAAAGTGCGTTCGGAGATGAGCGATCTGGAAACAGCCAATGCTGCTATCGTGACGAGCGCGGCAGCCTCTCAAAATGTTGCTGATGCGACAAATCAAGCTTTATCACAATCCTTAAATGATTTTCGCGAAGCGTTATCTTGTATTGATACATTGGCGGGGGCAGTGTCTGAAAGTCAGGTTCTCGTATCGTCGTTGAAACAAGAATTAGATAAAGTATCCAATGTCGCACAAACTATTGAGGCGATTGCCGGTCAGACAAATTTGCTGGCGCTGAATGCGACGATTGAAGCAGCGAGAGCAGGTGAAGCTGGCCGTGGGTTCGCTGTTGTTGCCGCTGAAGTTAAAGCTCTGGCTGCCCAGACAGAAAATGCCACAAAGCAGATATCATCAACAGTCGATGAGTTAGGAAGCAAATCCGATCAGCTTTTTGATGGTGGGCTTAAAAGCTCCAAACTAGCGGAGCAAGCTTCGCAAGCAACACGCGCGATCAATGCGACATTGGACAAAACCGAAAATTCGGTTGGTCAGATGGTTGGAGAAATCACTCAAATACTGGGGGCAGCAACTCATATAGAAGAGCTTAGCCAGCAATTAGGCGGGAATGTCAGTAATTTTGCAAAAGGGTTTGAAAAATCCAGCGAAAACCTGCGCGGCGCTGAAAAGCAGCTTCAGGGTTTAAGAGGTATGGGTGAAGGATTGATGGCTGTAACTGCCCGAACTGGCATTGAAACCGTAGATACCAAATTTCGAGAAAATACCATTTTCCTAGCAGATCAAGCGTCTAAGTTATTATCTGAGGCTGCAGCACGCGGTGAGTTTGATGTCGATGAGAGTATTTCGCCAGATTACAAATTAGTCCCAAACTCATCCCCAGAGCAATTCCTGACTCCTTATAACGAAATATTCGACCGGATTCTGCATCCACTTCTTGATGGTGCATTGGATTTTGATTCAAAAGTCGTATTCTGTTGCTGTCTTGATAAAAAAGCATACCTAGCGACACACAATTCAAAATTTTCCAAACCACAAGGCGATGACCCAGTTTGGAATAATGCCAATTGTCGAAACCGACGCTTTTTCGTGGATACAGTCGGGAAAAGAGCTGGAGCAAACACATTGCCGGTCTTAAGCCAATGTTATGAACGGGATATGGGCGGCGGAAAATTTACACCCATGGTGGATGTGTCAGCCCCAATATTTATTCAGGGTAAACACTGGGGAGGCTTGCGCTTCGCATATGCGCTCTAATCTTACCTTATAATTTGCTAGGTCGGCAGGTTTCTAAGCGCTGCTAACAGATTTAGCATGTCTTCAGGTGGTTCCACTTCAAAGCGAAGGTTTTCCCCTGTTACTGGGTGCTCAAACCCTAAAATCGCCGCGTGCAATGCTTGGCGTTTAAATTCTTTACAAGCATGTGTTGCTGTTTCAAATGCGGGGCCGGACCCGTGCGCTTTCAAACCGCGATAACGTCCATAGGTCTGATCACCCAAAAGAGGGGCACCAATATGCGCCATGTGAACGCGAATTTGGTGGGTGCGTCCTGTTTCCAATCGGCATTCTGTAAGGGTGGCAGCTGGCAAGCCGGATGTGGCGTCTATTCTCCCAAACTGTTCCAGCACTTTGTAATTGGTAATGGCGTGCTTACCCTTCTGTTCGTAATCCTCTTCAGATTCGCCATGCCATTCAGCAGACGCAGACAGGCGAGATTCGCGAACAACAGCCATCTTCTTTCGGTCAGTTGTTGAGCGAGCGATGCGGGTTTCAATTTTTCCCAAAAGAGGGCGGGGTGCACCGCGTGTCACCGCAAGATAGGCACGTTCCATAAAGTGAGCTTGGAAAAGTGAGGATAGGCCTGTGTGCGCAAATTCTGTTTTTGCTGCCACCATCACACCGGATGTGTCCTTATCCAATCGGTGGACAATTCCGGGGCGGGCAACGCCGCCAATACCAGGCAATTGACCTGCGCAATGGTGCAATAATGCATTGACGAGCGTGCCAGACGTCGAGCCGGGCGCAGGGTGAACGACAAGTCCCGCTGGCTTGTTGAGGATGATCAGATGCTCGTCTTCAAATAGCACATCCAATGGAATATCTTCTGGAAGCGGTTCTGCATCTAGGGGTGGCGGCATCAAAATGACATAACGACCATCAGCTATCACTTTGTGCTTTGGACTAGTGATCGCTGTATCATCTAGCAAAACATCACCTTTTTCGATGATAGCTTTAGCACGAGAGCGCGACAATTCTGGCGCGGCGATAGGCAGCCATTTATCCAGTCGTTCACCAGCAAATTCTGCGGGGGCGACGATCACAATGGATTGTGTCGTGTCTGAGTTAGGTGAATTGTCTGAAGAGAAGTCGTTTATATCTGTCATTTCAAGACAGGTGCCGTTCAAATAGTCTCTTGTCAAATATCGAATCGATAAATTTCATAAAACTAAGGTGTTTTTGCAAATTTTAATGCGAAGCTTAAACGCCGACTGGCGGGAAAGTTCTTAACTGGTTCCAGACATCATACATGGCCACAAAATCAAAATTTTGATCAGCACGGCCATCTGCATCAAGATCAGCAGGGGAGTTGCGTGTAATCAAAATACCTACAATTGCTTTGCTTGTGGCATCATACACAACGCCGCCCGACATCCCCACAACAACGGGTTCAGCTGGACTTGATATTGTGGCTATCCAATCTGTCGTTTGTGGGCGCTGCATATAGACTTCAGCTTCTCTAAATGAAGGCGTGCTAGAGCCAGCAGGATAGCCTGCAACCACAATTTTTTGACCTATCACCGGCGCACGAGGTTGTTGGTCAGGTATCGTGCACCCCATAAGTGCAGCATCCATTTGGCCCGGATATAGAATTTGTTGACCGCTCGCAAATGGAGGGGATGTATTTAGCATTTGCCGAATGACATGGCCGGCAGTGATCCAACCGCCCCAAAGTTGAAAGAAACTTCCATACACTTGAATGCCGCGTTCATCGAAAAAGTGACGTTTCAAACTAATATTTGCCGGAAGAAGCGGCGAGGGCTCGACTATGCTTGGCGCGTTATTCGCAGGTGTATCCGCAGGATTTTCAACGGGTTCAGCCGGTTCTGTGGCACCATTCCGCGAGTCCGTTAAAATCGAATGCGCAAGACGTGCACCAGACACTAAGCGTCGCGCCCATCCCAATCCAAATGATGTAAATGTTTTCAAACTGCCGTAGAATACACCGCGTCTAACCACGAATTCATTCAGCAGTTTCTCTTCGTCTATTTGTCTGACTGCGCGCAATGTATTGGGGCCGATCGCGCCATCCACTTTTATTTTCTCACCGAGTGCACCCACTGCACGTTGTAATGTCTTGATAGCTGCACCCGGACCTGAATTGACAGCTGCATCCATCATTAGCATAGCGATGGAAGGTGGTAGGTCGTCGCCAAGGATTTTGTTCCAGTAATTTGCGCGATAAATTTGCGCAGCTTCATTGTATGATAGGTCTTTGACTTCCTGTTTCGGGATGGAAGGTTTGCCGCGCCAGTTCGCAAGGGTTTGGCGCGTAATGCCATAATTGGTGGCACCACCCGGATCATTGGGGTGATCAACATATCCACCTTCCCATGTGAATATGTGTTTCATTGTTCTTTCATAGACATTCGAAGCCGACATGAAATTCACCCCCTCAGACTGATGCGTATGGTCCCGCTTTAAAAGCAAATACCCATCTTCATTGGTATATTTTTGGCTTTATATCAGTGTTTCGATATTTTGACATGCTTGCATTGCAGCGACAAGATACAAACAGTGCAGCATGACGTGTTTTGCTCTCAATGAACAAGATTCATATTATGCTGGTTTGTCTTCTGTTGGATTAAGTGTCGATAAGTCAGTGATTTGGCGATAAAAACAAGATACGCGTCCAGTGTGGCAGGCACCATCAGTCTGGCGCACTTTTAGCAAAATCGCATCCTGATCACAATCCGTGTGGATCGATTCGACATATTGATAAGCACCGGATGTGTCGCCCTTGCGCCATAATTGATTGCGAGAGCGGGACCAGTAGACAGCGCGTCCTGTTTCAATTGTCAGCTTCAGCGCGTCTTCATTCATCCATGCAAGCATCAACACTTCATTGGAAGATACATCCTGCGCGATAGCAGCAACAAGTCCATCACTATTGAACCGAGGACGAAAGCTTGTTGTTTCGTCTTGCTCAGATCCAGAAAGCGGCGGCGGAAATATAGGTGTTTTATTAGCTTGGGACATAGCGCAAACTTAAGCGTATTTTTCCTTGTTTGCCAGCGGTTTTTAGACATTGATCACTTAATTTTTGGCATGTGACTAAGGTGTCAAATGAACTGATTTGTCAAAAATATACGACATTTTTTGTAAATAATGTTTGACATGTAAAAAATATATGACATTTTATGTCCATAATATTTTACATTTGTGGAGATAAGGAATGTCATTTAGAGAAAAAAGCGCATGGGTCTGTTTTATTGGATTATTGGGCGTGTATGGGACCTATTTTGTCCAGAACGGGTTTCAGCTTCCAGACACGGCAACGCGCGCTGGATTAGCGTATAGCCAATTCTGGTTGATGATTTCGTTGGTTGTCATAATGGTCGCAGGGCACATTGTTGCAGCTGTGCTCTCGCCTAAAGATGCTGAAGCCGATTGTGATGAACGTGATAGCCAAATCATTGCAAAATCTGGTGCCTTGGGCGGCAATATCGCCATGGCGGGAGCATTACTTGCGGCGGCAAGCGCTTTTAAAGGGGCGACTGGGTTTCAAGTTGCAAATTGGGTCTTGCTTGCTGTGTTTGCCGGTGAATTGGTGCGCTATGGTATGCAAATCGCTAAATACAGATATTGGCTTTAGGGGATGTTTGCATGAGCAAAGAACTCCCATTTAGCAATCATATTCAAGAATTGCGCAAAGCCAAAAAGCTGACACAGCAAGAATTGGCGGATGCAATCGGCATGACGCGCCAGACAATTGTCGCGATTGAAAAGGGGAAATACTCTCCTTCACTTGAGGCAGCATTTAGAATTGCGCAGACATTGGAACAAAGTCTCACAGACGTTTTTGTGTGGAGCGAGTAATAAAAAAGCCCAAGCGTTTCCTGGGCTTTTTCAAATTGAATTTTTTAATGCGATTTAGCGTTCGCTCAAACGTAGAAAGCGGTCACGTAGGTCTTTGTCTGTTTTGAATACACCCGTAAACTGAGTTGTAATCGTAGAGACATTCGGGTGGTGAACACCGCGTGTTGTCATGCATTGGTGAACAGCATCAATCATCACGGCCACACCAGCAGGTTTCAGGCTTTCTTCAATGGCTTCACAAATTTGCGACGTCATTGTTTCCTGTGTTTGCAGGCGTTTTGCGTATATCTCAACAACACGAGCTAGTTTGGATATGCCCACGACTGAATCTGTTGGCATATAGGCGACATAAGCTTTACCCATAAAAGGGGCCATGTGGTGTTCGCAGTGGCTTTCGACATCAATGTCGCGAAGCATTACAATGTCGTCATAGCCTTGCACGTCTTCAAATGTCCTTGATAGATATTTTACAGGGTCGTCACGATAGCCTGAGAACCATTCTTCATAGGCTTTTACCACGCGTTTTGGCGTATCTAAAAGACCTTCACGTTCTGGATCATCACCAGCCCATGCAAGGAGCGTTTTTACAGCTTTTTCAGCTTCTTCGCGCGTAGGGCGCTTATCATTATTATCGCGCGTCACGGCACCATCTTTAACTATAGCGTCCATTTGAATGGACCTTTCATGTCTGAGGGACGAGGGTCGAGCCGGGGCTCAATTGGTCGCAATAAATATTGCATTCCAAAGCCCGGACTTAACGCCCGCCCGAATTTGATCCCCTCAGGGTGAGGCATAGAGATAGTGCGCGAGACAGGATTGTCAATTTTGTTCGCACGCGATTTGCCTGAAATCTGAGATGTAATGTCTTTAAATACGATCGAATGAGAGCCTCAGATCAGTATTTCGCAATTACTTTCCTGCATTGCTGGGAAGGCAATGACAAACGAGGTGATAAAATAGAATAGAGGAATAGGCTTTTTATGGGGTATTGAAGGCCAACATAGATCTTATTTAGGTTGTGGTCCGCTCTTAATGCGCTAGAAGGTGCAATTAAATGCACTCGATAAGAGGGCCGTTATCTTAATTCAATAGGAAATAGAACTCGTGGACATTAAACTTACAAACTCACTGACGCGCAAAAAAGAGGTGTTTATACCTCAAGATGAAGAGCGGGTGACAATGTATGTATGTGGTCCAACAGTTTATTCCTATGCGCATATTGGAAATTTCAGACCGCCCGTCGTGTTTGATATTCTCTATCGTTTATTGCGGTCTAAATATGGTGATGAAGCCGTATTGTATGCCAGCAATCTAACGGATGTTGATGATAAGATTATCAAAGCATCCAATGATAGCGGCGAACCCATTTCTGCAATCACCGAGAAATTCACAAAAGCATATTTAGAAGACTCAGCGGCTCTCAATATTCTTGAGCCGGATTTTCGCCCAACAGCAGTCGCGCACATCCCTCAAATGATTGAGATGATGAAAAAGCTCGAGCGCAAGAAATATGCGTATCGCACAGAATCTGGATTGTGGTTCCATGTGAAGTCTATGGAAGATTACGGCAAGCTGTCCGGTCGCAATCTTGATGACATGCTTGCGGGTGCGCGTGTGGATGTTGAATCTGAAAAACGCGACCCTGCTGATTTCGCACTCTGGAAAGTTGCAAAGCCGGGTGAACCAGAAGATGCGATCTGGGATAGCCCTTGGGGAAGAGGGCGTCCGGGCTGGCATATTGAATGTTCAGCCATGATAGAAGCTGTGCTTGGCAAAACAATTGATATTCATGGCGGCGGTATTGATCTTCAATTCCCACACCATGAAAATGAGATCGCTCAATCTGAATGTGCGCACGGTGAAATAATGGCGCATTATTGGTTGCACAATGGATTTCTTGATATTGAATCTGAGAAAATGTCCAAAAGCATTGGTAATGTGAAAATTCCACATGAAATGCTCAAGGAAACACATGGCGAAGTGCTGCGCATGGCTTTGTTGTCTGCGCAATATCGTCAACCGCTTGATTGGACACAGGCTTTGTTAGATCAATGTAAAGCAACGCTTGATCGTGCATATGGTGCTCTGCGCCGTGTCTGGGATTTTGCCGACATTGAATATGAAGATATTGCGGTCATTCATGCACTTTGCGATGATTTGAACACCCCCCAAGCATTGGCAGAGCTATCTCGAATTTCTGGTGAGGCAAACCGTGCTGCTGATGCAGGTGATCAGGAAGCAATGGCGCAAGCACGTGCTGATCTGATTTTTGCAGGTGATATGCTGGGGCTATTGCAGCTCACACCCGAAGAATGGGAAAAAGGCGATGATGGCGATGATGCCGCGCGCATAGATTTATTAGTTCAGGCGCGTCTGGATGCCAGAGCCAATAAGGACTGGGCTGAAGCTGATCGCATCCGCGATGAATTAGCAGCTGAGGGCATCGAGATTATGGATAATGCTGGTGGTTCTACTTGGCGCAGAGGGTGAGTCAGAGTAACCTGTCCGTGAATTAATTTTTCTCGGGGATACTGTATGACCTTCAAAAGCTTTAACGCCAAGCCATTGGTGACAATTGGCTTGGCAATGTCCTTGTTGCTTTTATCTGGCTGCTTCGACAAAGAAATTGACGAATCGGTTGTTTTTAAACCCAGAGAAATATCTGAAAAAAAGACCGACTTATCCCTGATGAAGTTGGAAGACGAATCCAGCCTTACTCAGCCATCATCCGAACAGCTTATTGATGCGCGTGGTTTTGCTGCGCATCTACCTGCGAGTTTGGAACATGGGTTTTGGGGAGAAGGTGAAGATCGTCTTGCTTGGACATTGGTCAGCTCAGTTGCAAGTGCAGATAGTGCTGTCAAACGTCCGCTCATTGTCAATTGTTTCGGTAACACGGGCGATAGGAAAAATAGCGGTGTTCGAACAACCAAGAAGAATTTTGCGTGGGGCGACGTATTATTATTTGACTACCCAGGGTATGGCGACTCACCCGGCACTGCGTCCACAGAAAGTATGCACAAGATGCACACTGTCGTCACAGAAAATATAGATAAACTCGGTAGTGATCGCCCAATTATTTTATGGGGACACTCCCTTGGAGGCTTTGTGTGTTCAGAAATAGCACGCGTCGCAAAAGAGCCTGATGCAATCGTTTTGGAAGCCACTGCGCTCAATGTTGAAGAAGTGGCAGAAGCTTGGAAGCCATGGTATTTGCCATTCGTTGGTCTCGATATCAAAGACAGTCTCAAAGATTACGACAATGCAAGAGCGCTTGCATATTTTAAAGGCCCGGTGATTGTTCTTGGTGCAAAAAAAGATGAAATGCTGCCTGTCGGGTTAGCTAGATCATTGAAAAAAGCGCTTAAACGCAGGGATGTAGACGTAACCTATCTTGAGTTTAAAAAAGCCGAGCATTCAACAATCACGGATCAATTTGATTTTTATAAACGCGTAAATCCATTGCTGTCAGACATCAAAGACCTAAAGCGTTCTGAGAATTGATGATCTAAAACCAAATCAATTGCGTAAACAATAAGTGACTTTAATCAGTGAGGTGTTTGCGCAATGAATTTCAAATTAAAACTCTTGGGTACAATACTCGCTGGGGCATTGGGCGGCGCAGGCTGCACTATATCAATGTCCGATGATAAGATCTTCAATCCTCCCAAGTGGAAAGAGAAGGCAAGTACTCAAGAAGAGCTGAAATTCGTTGATGAGGATTTATTGACCTCACAGTGGACAAAAGAATTAGAAGCGCCACTTGTTGAAGGACATTTACCTGCTGATATCGAGCACGGGTTTGTCGAGGTTGCAGACTATCGCATCGCTTACTCTGTTGTAAAATCATCAAAATCTGAAAGCGATAACAGTCGACCACTTATTTTGAGCTGTTATGGGTCTGCTGGTGATCGCCCGAATTTAGGTGTATATTATGCCAAAAAACTATTGCCTTGGGGCGACGTTTTCGAGTTCGATTACCCGGGATATGGTGACAGCACTGGCACGCCATCCGTAGATTCTGTAAAGGCAATTTCGTCGGATATTGTCTCACTTGCCAACCAATTAGCCGGAGACAGGCCGCTAATTTTCTGGGGGCATTCCCTTGGTGGTTTCATATGTCCTGAAATGGCGGCGCTTTCAGAAAAATTGGATGGATTCGTCTATGAAACTTCAGCTCTCAGCGCAGAAGAAGCAGCTAAGGAATGGAAGCCTTGGTTCTTGCGGATTTTCCCGTTTATAAAAATGGAACCATCAACCACACCACGAGACGGGGACAATGCTACCCCATTGAAAGATAAGGATATTCCTGTGTTGGTTCTAGCCGGTAGCAAAGATAAAGTGCTTCCAGCATGGCTATCTCGTTCACTCGCAGATGCACTAGAAAATCAAGGCAATGACACCACATATTTGGAATTTGAAAACGGGACACATATCAACATTCCATTGGAAGATGATTTTGCAGCCCGCGCAGGACCCTTCTTTGATAAAATCCAAACTCAGTTTGAAGCAAAGAAACAAAATTGAAACAGAGCAATAGGCTTGAAGCAAAATAAAATTGCAGCCATTCTATTTAAATTCAGATACTCTTAGATTCCCTAGAGTGCTGTTTTTTCTAAAAGTCTGATGCTTATGCTCTCAAATTCTGGAATCATGACGAACGGGGTCGAGCAACGCCAGACCTTCGCCGCATTGTTGGAAAGAATAAAAGCCGGCACTGAAGGCGATAATGTTTCAGTGCGCCAATTGCTTGATGTCGTCGGACGTCGAGCATATGGCCCGGTTATTTTATTGCTGGGGTTTATTGCACTATCCCCATTGACAATCATTCCGGGTGCCAACTGGTTGGTTGCGACAGTGACTTGGATTATTGCTATCCAGATTGTGTTTGGACGACATTATCCATGGGTGCCGAAGAAGGCGCTCAACACAACATTCCCGCGTAAATTTTTGATATCGGCTTTAGATGTGGGTATGCCGTGGGCAATTAAGGCAGATAAATTCACCAAGCCTCGATTTACGTTTTTAACCGAAGCACCTTTCATCAATATTGTTGCCATAGGGTGCGTGCTTGCTGCTTTGATCACATACCCGTTAGGCCTTATTCCGCTTGGTCCGATTTTGCCCAGCCTAGCCATTTTGATGATAGGCATTGGTTTGGCCGCGCGTGATGGCGTCTTTTTGTTTATTGCTGGCGGTGCTTTTCTTGGAAGTGTTCTGCTTATGCTGAAAGTCGCTGATAGATTGCTAAAATTCATTGGCTTAGGCTAAAGACCCTCTTGAAGAATTAATCACGGATAACGACCTAAAAGCTATGTTTGATGAAATTTATCATAATCGCGTATTGGAGCTGGCGGCGAATATCCCGAATGCGGAGCGTCTTGCAAATCCTGATGGAAGTGCGCGTAAGGTTTCCCGTGTGTGTGGTTCTGTCATTACGGCAGACGTGAATTTGGATAGTGAAGGCAAAATTACTGACATTGGTTTTGAGCCTGAGGCGTGTGTCCTCGGTCAGACTTCATGTTCGGTATTATCTGCGCATGCAAAAGGTAAGAATTTAGCGGATATTGTGGCAATTCGAGATGCGTTTAAAGCCATGCTGAAAGAGGGCGCACCGCCACCAGAAGGCGATTTTTGGGAATTGCGCCACCTTGAAGGCGTACGTGACTATCCACAGAGACACACTTCCACACTTTTAGCTTTTGAAGCACTGATTGCAGCCATGGAAGCAGCAAATGAAAAGCAATCGGCTAACAGCTAGTCTATGTGGATCTAATGTTACGTGGTCCATAATTTGCAGCAAATTATATAAACCACACAATATAGTGTGGAGTGGAGGACGAGTCATGAAACAAGTTAAATTTACGGCCTGTATTTCGTTTGCAATGTTGCTAATTGGATGTGCAAGTATTGATGTTCAAGAAGCATCCAACCCCAACACGACTAAAACTGTATGGCCCAATGGTACAAAAGCTGCCATCGCGCTGACATATGATGATGCAGTCGACAGCCATTTAGATGTGGCATTGCCAGCTTTGGATGCAGCTGGACTTAAAGGAACATTCTACGTCACCCTTGATCGATATCCTTGGAACCACAGAACGAAAGAGTGGGTTGCTGCAGCTGATAATGGTCATGAACTTGGAAATCATACTTTCAATCATCCGTGTAAAGCTTCATTGCCTGGACGTGAGTGGGTAGATCCTAAAAAAGACTTGGATAAATACACAATCGCTCAAATGATTGCAGAAATTGAAAGTGTCAATGAAACGCTAAGCAAACTGGATGGCAAACAAGTTAGAAGTTTTGGGTATCCATGCAGTGAATCTGTGACATCTGATGGCAGTTATTACAATGCAATTAAGCCGCTATTTGTTGCTGCGCGTGGTGTTTATGATGTTCCCTATGTCGAAGGTGATATCTACAATATTCCAGCATATGGACCGGAAGGTGCGACAGGCGAGCAGTTGATTGCTTATGTTAAATCCGTCGTTGCAAAAGGCGGTGCAGGGTCTTTGTTATTTCATGGCGTAGGCGCAGATCATTTGAAAGTATCTGCAGAAGCACATCAGGAATTGCTTGATTACCTTGTCGCGCATCAAGATGAAATCTGGGTGGATACTGTTGTAAACATTGGCCTTTATGTTTCAGGTCAGTGATGTGTCCTAGCTGCTATCCCTTTCTAGAATGAAAGTTCCTAGAAAGGGACTGGGCTTGTAAATGTAATTTTCTCGCCGCCAATCGGATGATGCATGGTTATGCTATGCGCATGCAATTGAAGGCGGTCTGCTGCTTCAAATGCTTCATCATGTGCATAGATGCGATCAGCTAAAATTGGGTGCCCAATGTGTTGCATGTGCAGGCGTAATTGGTGAGTTCTGCCGGTTATTGGTGTGAGTTCTACCCGTGTTATGCCGTCTTTGCGCTCAATGACTTTCCATTTTGTTTGAGATGGCTTTCCCTTTTCATAGCAAATCATCTGCTTCGGGCGGTTGGGCCAGTCGCAAATTATAGGTTCGTCAATGAAGCCTTCATCATCTTCAATGTCACCCCATACGCGTGCGATATAAGTTTTGGACGTGTGGCGGCGTTCAAATTGAAGCCCTAAATGCCGCATCATGGCGTGTTCTCGTGCCATGACCCATACACCCGATGTTGCCATATCGAGGCGATGAACAGTACGTGCTTCGGGGTACACAGCTTGCGCTCGTGTTTCAAGGCAATCGGAATGTTCTGGTGGTTTACCCGGAACGCTTAATAATCCCGATGGTTTATCCAGCACAAGAAATGCCTCATCTTCATAGATGACGACAATGGATGGATCTTTGGCTGGAGCATAAACGAAACTACGTGACATAGGCAGGGAAGTGCCACGATGAAGGAGTCGTGGCAAGAGATGGGGTTAAGCGGGGCAGTTATTCGATGTTTAGGATTTTTACGAGGTCTTTTGCTTCAATTGGTTTGGTTAGGATGTCGTCAAATCCAGTTGCCCGGTATTCCTCTATCTGGTGCACCATAGCATTCGCGGTAAACGCTATATAGCGCGGGCTGGTTCTGCCTTGGCCTTCGTCTATTTTCCGCATTGCGTGCATAGTTTGAATACCATCAATATCAGGCATTTGAATGTCTATAAGAATGGTATCAAATGTTTCTGTTTCATATGCGTTGATGGCTTGGCGTCCGCCTTCAAAAATGACGGGTTGAATGCCTAAAGAGGACAGTAGAATACTAATTACACGGCGATTCATCGGGTGATCTTCCACCACCATGACGCGTAAAGGATTTTCTTCGGAGCTGATTTCTTGACTAATAATTTCAGCCGGCTGACTTTTCTGAGATGTTGGAACGTCCACTGGGACATAAAAACTAAAATTTGTGCCGGAGCCGGGGATTGAGGTAACGGAAATTGCTCCGCCCATCGCATCTAGCAATTGTTTGCATATAGATAGGCCAAGACCTAAGCCGCCATATCGGCGTCTTTTTGTCATATCTACTTGTGCAAATGGATCAAAAATATTCTCCATCTGTTTTTCATCCATACCAATTCCGGTATCGCTGACTTCAAAATGTAGTTCGCACTGGGTGTCGACTTGATCTGACTGGGTGCACCAAGCGCGAAGGGTAATTTGGCCATTTGGTGTGAATTTTATTGCGTTTGATATAAGATTAAACAGTATTTGGCGAATGCGTTTTTCGTCACCAAGTGTGACCAACTCATTCTGAAATTTTGAGTCAAGAATAAGTTCTAGCCCAGCTTCATGCGTGTTTTTTTGGAAAAAAGCATATGTAGAAGACAGCAATTCATTGGGTGAAAAAGCGTCTATTCTAATCGTGATATTGTCCCTATCAATTTGTGCAAAGTCGAGAATATCATCGAGAATATTCACCATATAAGCACCAGACTGCGCGATCAAAACCACAAGTTCATTTTGTTCTTTAGTGAGCGGAGTTTGTTCTAAGGCGCTGGTCAATCCTAAAACGCCACTCATAGGCGTGCGCACTTCATGGCTCATATTAGCTAAGAACCGTGACTTCACTTCACTGAGCTTGCGTGCTTTGTCGCGTGACGCAATGGCAGCGCGGCGAGTGGCTAGCAGAAAAAAAGCAAATATAGCTGTCACAATAAGAAAGAAGCATATCAAACCCAAGAGCCAATAAAGTCTATGAATTGATTCTTTTTGTGATTTGTTTGCCCGCTCCAATAGGTCGGCTTCTAATGTGATGCGTTCTTTTTCGCTTTCAATAAGCCGCGTCTGGCGTTCAACATTTCGTGCAATTTGGTCCTGTTTTTCTGCGTATAAAGTGTTCAAGGCTTCCCGCATTTTGTCGAAGGCGTCATCATACTTACCTTCTGCCCGAAATAGCTTAGCCTCAATCGTGATAACTTCTGTCTTATTGTTGAAATTATCGCTAGAGATTCGAAGGTTCTTCATTTTCGGAAGATAGTCTCGCACGATATCTAGTCTATCTAGATCAAAAGCCGTTGCAATGAGGATATTCGTCCAATCGAATACCGCGACTTCACTTTGTACAGGAAGAAACGGTTCGGCTTTGAGTGAGCAGTTCAGAGCAGCTTCCAAACGTTTTTTTGCAAGTTCGTCATTGCCTGCTTTTCTTTCATTACGCCCAGAAAACAGATTGATGTATGAACACAATTGATAGCTATAGTATTCTTGGAAAATATATTGAGGCGGATCGAGGTTTTGTAGTAATATATCGACAGCTTCCAAAGCTTGTTCATAAGCTCCATGAGAAAGTAGAAGGCTCGTGACCATATTGAGCACTGAAAAGCGTTCAACTAGCAGATCGCTCTTACCCGCGAGTTCATATTGTTGAATGGCATCTTTCAGAATTGATTCAGGGTCGTGCGAGAAGTGGAATATGAGCGTTTTAGCTTTAAGGATATCAATTTTTACCACTGGATCGATGTCGGCGATTTCGCTTTGTGCAATGACTTCTGTGAGTGTACTTGCTGAATTGTCAGCGCTTAAATTGTAATCGTAGATATTCGCCTTGGCGATTTCAATTCTAAGCTTGTCTGAAATGTCTAGGTCTTCGGTTTTCAAAAGCGCGTTAATTTGAAGAATACCTTCGTCTATTTCGCTGTTGCCGATCGTCTCTTTCACAACATCCATTGCTTTTATAAAAACAGAGTGATCCGAATTGGGTTGCAAATTATTCAATTTTTGGATCATTGCTTTGGCGCGATCATATTCTTCGGTGACTGTTGGCGCGTAAGCTGCTGAGTTGAACGCTTGAGACTTCCAATATCTCATTTGGGTATTGATATCTTTTTTGACCAGCTCTGTTTCAAATTTTGCTTTTTGCGAGAAATAAGAAGCGTCATTTTCATCAATAACAGTTCGCATAAATGCGAGCGTTTTATCAGGCCAGTCAGTCTGTGTTTCTTCATCCGCATGAGACAGCATTAAGGCTGATATCAGTGCTGAAAACAAAACGAATGATACTGATAAAATACTGGTTTTAATAGACATTCTAATCCTACCGGAGAGAGTGTTCTGATGAAGCATTTGGCAACTTTCCGGAAGAGTATTTTTTTAGCGGCCCTTTAAAGATTAGTGCAGCGCGTTTTTGTATTTTAAATATGAATGACGAAATATTTGACGTTTCAGGAGATGTTTTTCTCGCCTTCAAAAAGATGTGTGATTTTAAAAGTAACGCATGGTCTTTGTCGTCTTTGAGCAGGAAAGATGGTGTCGCGCGTAAAGTATCTTTTTGTAAAGGTCGTATTTGATTTAATTCCAAATTTTGCATTGTTTGCGTTGCAACCTTACAAGAGGGGACTAATGGCCGCCAAATTCAGCATTTATGGCCATCATTTCGATTATGCTTTGAACATCGTCTTGTGTGATGTCTTGCGATTCGCCATAGCCGATAATGGGTGTTGGCCCCACGCCATCTTGACGGATGACTTCATCATAGAGGACCCAAGCACGTGTCGCTTTGGCGTCAGCACATGTAAGCTCCAACCACAAATCCTCACCATTTCGATCGGGATTGTCTGAATTATCAATGTCTGAGACACCATGTAATCCAGCCTCGTCGATCTCATATTCCTTGCCTTCAAACTCGACGATGGCAAAACCTTCTCCTAGGTAACGAAGATAAGAGAGTTGGTCTCCTGTTTTTAGTGAAAGCTTCTTTGGCCGATATGCCAATTCATTGTCAGGGTATTCGATCGTCGTGTCTTGAGTGATCGTTATGTTAAAAATTTTAGTTGCAACTTGGAAGTTGAGATTATCAGCTTGGCTACGGGGTATGTTCCATTGCTGATATGTTGCGTATTGAGGAACAGGGCATTTGACGTTTGCGGGTGTTAGCGGGTGCATGCGCGAATGCGCTTCAAGCACGATATTTTCTTCCAAAATGGAAAAACCAGCTGGATATTCTCCAGGCCATCCACCAGTTACTGCCCATCCTGTTGCATAGTAATCTGATAGTTTTGCATCTTGTTCTGATAATGTCTCAGAAGATACATCTTCAATAGTGGTTTCAGTTGCGGTGTCTTCTGATACAGTCTTTGTTGTTGCACAAGCAGCGGCAAGACAAGCTGTTAGAGCGATTGCAAAATAGCGCATGATTTGTGAAACCTTCCTTGGTTGTCTGAACTTTCGTTGCAGCCGGACGATGAGTCAATAATGAGAAGAGCTTGTGTTGAAAAAGTTTGATATATGAAACAAGCACCTGAAACGCGATCAGAATATGCGCCGATAATGAGAATTCTGCTTCGAACCTATAAGGCGTCGTTTTCAGTGGTGTTTCAAGCGTGTGGCATTCATTGCCGACATTACCCCACTTGCTCAGAATATTGTGCGCAGGCATGCAGTCGATATGGGATCTGGGCGGGTAGCTGGATGGGGTTAGCTCGGTTTTGTCGATGCAGTCCAGGCGGAACCAGAGGTGAAGACCAGATGCCATTGCAATTGAGGCGCGGTGCCTCATGGTTAAGGCCTTGGCTATATGGGCAATGGGGCGCTAAGCGGTTTGATGAAGGCGGGTAGGGCGTGAGCATCGCGCTACGCCAGAGTGGTGATTAACCTAAAAATTGAAAAACCACAGAAAATACCATTGCGGGGGTTCAATCTGCGCGAATTTGTTCTAGGAATGCATTCGCAGTGGATAGTGCCGCTGTTTATAATTGTTTGCCACCTGAAGAAATACCCATGATCAAGATTACTTTGCCTGACGGTTCTATGCGTGAAATTGCAGCCGGTTCATCCCCGCGTGATGTAGCTGAGAGCATTTCCAAGTCCCTCTCAAAGCGGTCTATCGTGGCAACGGTAAACGGTGAATTGTGGGATATGGAACGTCCTCTTGAGGGTGACAGCCAAGTTGCGTTGCACTCCAAGGATGATCCGCAAGGTCTTGAGATTATACGCCATGATGCAGCGCACATTTTAGCACAAGCTGTTCAAAAGCTATTCCCGGGCACACAGGTCACTATCGGTCCAGTCATTGATGATGGTTTCTATTATGATTTTGCGCGCAAAGAAGCTTTTTCAACAGATGACTTTGAAAAGATAGAAAAAGAGATGAACCGCGTTATTGATGCGGATTATCCAATTGTTCGTGAAGTTTGGAATCGTGACGAAGCGATCAAAATGTTCAAGGACATTGGTGAAGACTATAAAGCTGAGTTGATCTCTGATCTTCCTGTTGATGAAACAATTACTGTCTATCGTCAGGGCGATTGGTTTGACCTATGTAAAGGCCCACACCTACCATCAACTGGTAAATTGCCTAAAGCCTTCAAGCTTATGAAGCTTGCCGGTGCTTATTGGCGTGGTGACAGCAATAATGCGCAGCTTCAGCGTATGTATGGAACAGCATGGAGCAATGAAAAAGACCTCAAAGCTTATCTTGTGCGCCTTGAAGAAGCTGAGAAGCGTGACCACCGTAAGCTTGGTAATCAGTTGGATTTGTTTCATCTTCAATCTGAAGCTCAAGGTTCTGTATTCTGGCACCCAAATGGCTTTATGATCTGGCGTCAGTTGGAAGCATATATTCGTCGTCGTCAGGATGATGATGGTTATGTTGAAGTCAAAACACCTCAACTTCTCAATTCTGTTTTCTGGGAACAATCCGGCCACTGGTCTAAATTCCGTGAAAACATGTTTGTCGTGCCGGATGAAATACCTTCTGTCGAAGAGGAAGGCCCAGTGCTTTCGGGCGAGGGAGAGTTGATGGCGCTTAAGCCCATGAACTGTCCTGCACATGTTCAGATTTTTAAGCAGGGGACACGTTCATATCGTGATCTTCCTTTGCGAATGGCTGAGTTTGGTTGCTGTCACCGGAATGAACCTCACGGTGCATTGCATGGCATTATGCGTGTACGTCAGATGACACAGGATGATGCGCACATATTTTGCCGTGAAGACCAAGTCGCAAATGAAACACTGCGTTTTTTGAATCTGTTCAAGCGCGTTTATGGTGATTTCGGCTTAGATCAGATCAGTTATAAACTTGCAACGCGCCCTGAACAGCGCGCTGGAAATGATGAAACTTGGGATCAGGCCGAGGGCGCACTTGCGACTGCATTGAATGAAGCTGGCCTTGAGTTTGACTATGCTGAGGGTGAAGGGGCGTTTTACGGCCCTAAACTGGAGTTCCACTTAACAGACGCTATCGGGCGGACTTGGCAGTGCGGAACACTTCAGCTTGATTATGTGTTGCCAGAGCGTTTGGATGCAACCTATGTCGGTGAAGATGGCGAAAAGCACCGCCCCGTGATGCTGCACCGTGCTGTGTTTGGGACTTTTGAGCGCTTTATGGGGATACTAATTGAGAATTATGCAGGTGCATTTCCTATGTGGTTGGCACCCACTCAAGTTGCCATTGCCACAATTACACCAAAAGCGGATGCGTATGCTGAAAAAGTGGCAGCTCGACTTCGCGCAAAAGGTATTCGCGTAGAGTTGGATCTGCGACATGAAAAGATCAATTATAAAGTACGTGAACACTCACACATGAAGGTTCCAGTTATCGCTGTTATCGGGATGAATGAAGCAGAAGAAGAGAAATTGGCGTTGAGAAGATTTGGTGCTGGTAATGCGCGTCCCGAGATTTTATCTCTTGATGAAGCCTGCCAACTGCTTTCTGTTGAAGCATTAGCACCTGATTTGAGATAGCCTTGAATCCTAAGCTTGTCTTTATGATGAGTTTAGGTTTTTAGTTTGGCGTGTTCGGGGGTGTATCCGAGTTTTTTTGATTCGGCATACTGATTAGTAAAGTGAAATAGATGTCGGCCATTCCTTGGTTTTTCGCGACAATAATCTGGTTACCTATCGCTTTTGCTGGAGCCTTGGGCTTTGTGCCCCTTGTTGGTATACTTGGAATATCGGCATTATTTTTTCAAAAAAACATTCAGTTTCGTCCTTATATGGGAGTGTTTATCGTTGCATTGGTCTACGCCGCCTGCACGTCGATATGGTCGCCATATACAACGCCCTTAGTTGAAATTGACTTTAGTAAAGGTGATTTTCACGTAAAATCTGCAGTCCTTCGAGTCGCTTTGATTACGCTATTTGGTGGAATTGCGCTCGCAGGCGCGCAGAAAGTATCCAAAGCGAAATCTAAATTGGTTGTAGAGGTTTTCTCGGTCATTATCTTATTGCAAGCGATAAGTTTGGTTATTATCCACTACTTCTACTCCGACGTTTATAATTTCTTTGAGCCACTCATTACAGACCAAACTTCCGCCACTTTGAATTTGAGCCGGAATGTTTCAGCCTTTGGGATTGGTGCGACCTTATTGATCGCAATATTTCGACATGTAGATAATACCCCAAAATTGCGGGATTTACTTTTATCAACAGGGTTTGCGCTATTTTCGGCATATTATTGTCAGTCACTGAGTGCTAGTGCAGCAGCTTCTGCAATACTTCTTGCGTGGGCTTTTATGTTCTTGCCGGGAATTTTTGGAAAATATACCTTTCGCATACTAGGCTGCGCCACTGCGGGGTTCATTGTATTGTCACCAATTGTCTTTAGCAGTTTTATTGAGGTGCTTGGAGACCGAAAAGAAACGCTTGAAGCATCTTATTTGTGGCGCATTGAAATTTGGACTGAAGTGCTTCGGCACATGTCAGAAAAGCCATTTTGGGGACAAGGCCTAGACGCATTGCGGACGTATGATGCCGTTTTTGAAGACGGAATTTGGGAAGGACAAAGGATTATTCCGCTACATGCACACAATATGTTTTTGCATATTTGGATTGAAACAGGATATGTTGGTGTATGGTTAACAGCTTTAAGTGTTTTATTAATGGGGAATAGGTTACCTGCTCCTGCGGATTTAGGACCGAAGGCCGCTGCCGCGATTTGTGGTTTATGGGCTGCATGCCTGATCATTTGTAATTTTTCTTTCAGTCTCTGGAATGATTGGTGGTGGGCATTGATTGTAGTTGTTATTGGATTTGTATCATTAATTCACAATGCGTGGAGTGATGAAGTAGCGTAATGGGTGGGATATGAGAAATTCTTTGAAGACAGCTTCGATATGGAAATTGGTCAATCAATCTCTGGAAGATTTGCCAACTGTATCAGCTGTCGTTGTAACCTATAATACAGGCCCTGAATTACGCGATTGTTTAGAAGCGCTTCTTACTGATCCACAAATTGATGAGATAATAGTTGTAAACAACGGCAACAAACCACGTGATTTAGGTTTCTTGAATCGGCTAGCAGATAGACATAGAAACCGCCTACAGCTCATATCTGGGCATGGAAATATCGGTTTTGCGCGTGGCTCTAATCTCGGAGCAAAATACGCACATGGCGACCGTTTGTTGTTTTTAAATCCAGATGCAATTTTGAGACGTGGATCTGTCGCAGCCCTTGAAGAAGCAGCTATTGACCGGCCTGAGCCTTGGATTGTCGGTGGCCGTATTTTTGACATTAAAGGTAGAGAGCAACGCGGTGGTCGTCGCCGGATGCTGCGCCTTACATCTGCACTTGTAACCTATACCGGCTTAGGATTATTCGAGCGATTACATCCAATTTTCGCGGATGTGAATAGGTTTAAAGAAGCACCGCCTACGGGACCAGTCGAGATGCCTGTTGTATCTGGTGCATTAATGTATTTGTCCCGCTCTGGATTTGATCAGCTGGGCGGATTTGATGAAGACTATTTCCTACACGTGGAAGACATTGATATTTGTCGACGTGCGCAAGAGACTGAAAATGGCGGCGTTTACTACACACCGCTGGCGGGAGCGCTGCATCATGGCAGTACAAGCGATGCGCCAAGCTTTCGTGTTGATTGGGAAAAAGCATGGGGCCTTGGGCTTTATTTTAGAAAATTTGCAAAAGCTTACCCAGAGCGCATTCTCGCATGTTTGTTGATTCCCTTATTCGCAATATTGCTGATCGGGCGCAGTGTGGGTCGTTCAACATTTGGTCGTGCCAAACGGCAATTCACGTCTCGGCGTGCCAAAGTGGTGATTGAGGCACGCGCCAACGCAAACGCTTAGTGTTAAGGCGTTATGTCTAGACCCAGTTTTTCTTCAATTAAATCACCCAAAGGTGAGCCGTTACAGCTGTTTGGCTCAATCGCGATGGCGATTAGCTCGGATGCATCATTGTTAGAATAGTTTTTCACAAATTTTCGAGATAGTTTTGCACAACGTTCTGCTTCTGCGGCGTTCGCGATTAGCTGTTTTAGCGCAATTTTTCCATCTGGTTTCCCAATATTGATAATCCAAACTGGCCGCGCTTCTTCTTCAATGGTTGGCAAAATTGTATCTTCTTTGTGTAGAAGTTGAATTTTTCCGTTGAGTGAAAAGACAAAACTTGGTTCGGCATATGTTATGGCGCGAACAGTTTTGGGTGGCGAAATGTCTTGGCATTGCGTTGCTTTTTTGCGGGCTGCCGTATTTTCAGGAAAGCCACAAATATCTTCCAGCGTTGCCATAGCAGCATCTGTTGCAATCACCCATGTTTGATTGGGCAGAATGACTGCACGCAGACTGACGCCAGCCACGATAGAGCAGGCGATTATTGCGAGTAATGCAGCATCAAATTTCCGCATTATAAAGAAAACGCTTGCTGCGAGTACTGTTAGAATCGTGAGGACAAAAGGCCAGACAGGCGCACCAGCAGCTTGCCAATCACTATTCCAAATATTGAGGACGCGTAGAGCATCGGGTCCAAAGTCTTCAGCTGCTTCTATACGAAGAGCTTCAAGCCCCCAAGGCGAGAGTATCGCAATCACGAGAATTGAGCCTAGCCCAAACAGAGCCAGCGACAACCAGCGGCTCCATGCAGGGGGAGCTTCTTTTTGATTTGTAAGCATATAGTCAAGCGCGACACCTGCCATAATTGCCAATGCTGGATAAGTTGGCATGGGGTAGTGTGCTAATTTCGTCGGCATGGCCTCAAACACAATCCATGTCGGAACAGCCCATGCCAACACAAATTTCCAGCCGGAAAATGGCGTTGGTTTATTCTTCTTGGCTGGCTTTGTTTTAAAAGCTTGAGAGACTGCTAGCGCTAATCCAGGAATGAGAAATAGAATAGATGGCCACATCATAAAGGGTAATAGAGAAAGGTGCGTGCCGGGAGGTGCGCTGTGTCCTTCTGCGCCGCTTACCAGTTTGGGGCCGAGGTCTACCGAGACGCTTTCAAAAAGAAAAACACCATCTGTTGCAATTTGAACGGCGATAAACCAAGGCACAGACATCCATATGAATAAGATCGGTCCCGGCCAGAATAGAAGTGGCTTTAGCCAGTTATATCGATTTTCCCACAAGGCAAGGCCTGCAATCGCCAAACCGACAACCATTGGCGCAACGGGGCCCTTAATCAAAACGCCCCAAGCCAGCGCAAACCAGAATACGACAGAAAGAACTCTGTTGCCAGTTGTATATGTTTTTGTTGCACTTTTTAGAGCGTTGATTTTTGCATCTTCTCTTGCTCGCAATTGGGCTAGGCAGGCCATAGCGAGACATATGAAACCCACCATAGCTGCATCTGTTTTTGCGATATGCGCTTCAGAAGATAGCAGGAGGGTTGAGCCTAGCAAGACGCTTGATAACAAGGCTGAACGACGAGAAAATAGTGTCGATGCCGCCCAGAAGGTGGCGCAGGCAGCTAAAAGTGCGCCAAGGAATGATGGGACTCTGAACGCCCATATTTGGCGATCATCAACATCTGATAAACTTGCTACGCTAGCCGCTTGTAGCCAATGAATGCCAACTGGCTTTTTGTTTCTCAGTCCATCGTGGAAGCGAATAACAACATAGTCGCCAGTTTCCAACATTTGTGATGAAGCTTGCGTAAATCGCGCTTCATCTCTGTCCATAACTGGCATTGAGAACATGCCTGGCATTGAAAGTGTCGCCATCAATAAAGATATCAATATGTAGGGGCGGATCCCCTTGGTGAGCATATCGAGATTTAGCATCGGCATATCCTGATTGTTCAGTTTATTATCTCAGTTTTCAAAACATATGTTTTGTCTTTGGGTTGTCTTTGATCATGCTCTGGCGATTGGCGCTATAGAAAATTACAATCTTATCATTGCATGTTTTTTATTTTTGATGACTAGGCAAAGACGGCTAAACACGTTTTAAGGCTGTTTGGGGCTTATGTATTGTGATCACATCATTAGGAAAAGGCGATAGAGTTGTCTGAAATTATCCAAGATATAAGCAAGGAATTGAGTGCTCTGGAAATTTCCGTTGTTATTCCCGTTCATAATGAGTCCGGGAATGTAGGCTCACTTGTCGCTGATATTGCTACTGCATTGGACGGTAGAGCCTATGAAATGATATTGGTGGATGATGCATCTACTGATGACACACGGGCGCGCTTGGTAGCTTTAAAACCAAATTTTCCAGCTTTGCGGGTTCTTGGGCACAGAAATAATGCAGGGCAAAGCCGTGCCATACGTACGGGTGTTTTGGCAGCGAAAGCACCAATCATTGCAACACTTGACGGTGATGGTCAGAATCCGCCTCTAGATATTCCTGCACTTGTTTCTAAATTGATCCGCACGGATGCGCCAAGTAATCTTGCTCTTGTGCAAGGTGTGCGGGCGAAACGTCAGGATTCATCTTGGAAAAAAATAGGCTCCAGATTGGCGAATGCGGTTCGACAAAAACTTCTCAAAGACAATCACAGCGATTCAGGATGTGGGGCGAAAGCCTTCAAAAAGGAAGCATATTTAATGCTGCCTTACTTTGATCACATGCATCGCTATATGCCAGCTTTAATGAAAGCTGAAGGCTATGAAGTCGAGGCTGTTCCCGTTAGTCATAAACATCGTGAGTTTGGAACATCAAAATATACCAATTTAGGACGTTTGGCTGCCGCATGGACAGATTTGCGTGGTGTGCTTTGGTTGCGCAAGCGTCGGCGCCATCCGGGCGGTGCAGATGAATTATAAAAGTGCTTTTGCCATTTGACGTAACATACGAGATTGTATGAAATGGGGGTGAGGGCTTTTAAATGTTTGATTTTTTAGCTACGGCTGCAGCAGGACGTTTGGACGATAAAGCGACTAAGTCGAAGACATCATCTAGACGAAGAGACAAACCATCAGATCGGGGACAAGGCATGCGCGCACTATTTGGAATTTTTCCGCTGCTTTCAATTCCAATAATTATTTATAACTTGTTGGCATTTTCGCGAAGCCCAGATGATCCAGATGCCGTGATTGTTGAAGGTGCTGCTGTTGCCTTAAGCGATGTGCCGCATATGCATGCTTTCTTGAATGCGCCGATATGGAAAATCCCAATGGTATCGGATGGTGCTTTTTGGGCTGTATCGCGCGGTGATATATTGTTGATTCTTGGGCTCACTTTTTTGTTTGCGGAAGTCCTCAAATCAACAAGCACAGGCGCGGCAACAATTTTTAATCATGCTGTATCCATGTTGTTGTTTATTTTTGCACTGGTTGAGTTTTTGCTTTTTAAAAACTTTGCAACATCAGTCTTTTTTATCTTGTCGCTAATGTGTTTATTGGATGTGCTGGCCGGTGTGGTCGTAACTATTGTATCAGCCCGACGCGACTTCGCGGTCGGAGAGGGCTTTGGAAAGTAGAGTAAAAGAGTGGCGCTTTTTTTTGATTATGACTGGTTTGATGACCGTCTGAAATCTCTTGGTCTCAGCAGAGATTCACTGGCAAGAAACTCGGGAATGACCATTGATGAAGTCGATATGATCTTCGACGATCGACGCGCTATAAGTGTTTCTGAGATACATTCTTTTGCTGATACATTATCGATAAATCCGGAAATCGTCGCAAAATATTGCGGCGTAGGTGATCTCGCGCTTGAAACAAGAATCGAAGAAAATGTAAGCGGTAATAATACTTCTGGCGGGGATGGCGCTGTTACGCGAGAGATGATTATGGGCGTGCATGAACGCATTGATCGTTTAGAAACTTTGCTGGAAATGATTCTCACAAAGCTTGAGGCGCGTGGCTAATTTACGCTGTGCGCGTGTGTAGTGGACGTAGATAAGGGTTTACCACCTTATCATAAGCACGATTGGCATTTATAGCATTGCTTTTCGTTTGGGTATCATCAGTGTGCTGGCCAATAATGTGCGCTGCAAATACCGGGCTAATCCATTGGTTGTCTAAATTGGATGTGTGCGCTTGATGGTTGGAATGTCTAGCGCGCTCTTGAGACTGTCTTGTCGTGGACGCACCACGGCGATCACCTAGACGGCGGCCCGAATTAACACTGCGGCGTTCGATCTTGTTATCAGATGCGCGCCGGTTAAGTGTTTGGCATGGTGTGGTCGGTGTGATTCTCATACAGACACTCTAGCAAGAAGCCTGCCATCTGTTTAGATCTCGTTAATTGTATTGCACAACTGACCTGTTCAGTATCGGATTTTTTGCAATCTAATTAATTGCCTTTTGAGAGCTGTTCCAACTTTTGTTGCATATCCGCCATCTGTTGCTGCAGTGCACTCAATGCTTCATTCGTGGCGTTAGATGAATATTGTGATTCTGAACTTTCCGATTTGGATTGAGGTTTTTTCTCTTCCTCAGGAGGTTTTTCTTGCTTGGCAGGTTGCGCTGCAGCAGGCGCAGTAAACATCCGCATTGTGTCTTCAAACAAAGAAATATTGTGTCTGATCTGCGCTTCAAAAGCTGAACCACCATTGGAATAGGAGGCTGATTTCTCCAATTGCTCACGCCATTTTTCTTGTTGGCTGAGGAAAGTATTCATGGATAATTCGAGATAGGACGGTAGAACAGATTGTATGCTTTCGCCATAAAGTTGAATGACTTGGCGCAAAAAACTGATCGGCAGCACACCTTCTTCACGGTTCTCTTGCTCAAATATTATTTGCGTAAGCACTGAGCGGGTCAAATCTTCTCCGCTTTTAGCATCTTGCACAATAAAATCTTTTTTCTCACGAACAAGGCGCGCTAAATGATCGAGTGTGACATAGGCACTAGCATTAGTATCGTAGAGACGACGGTTTGCATATTTCTTGATAATGATTTTATCAACTGAGCCAGCTGTCCCATTGGACGTCGTCATAGTTTTCTCTTCCAACAATATTTAGGCATGCCCATCTTTATGATTCGCGATGAGGCATGGATGTTTATCGTATAGGCTTACTATTGCTTTGCACAAATTACAAACGGTGCAGCATAGAAGGGGCTATACTTACTTAATTTAACATACGACTAAAGATAAAACTTGTGTTGCAGTGCAGCATAGTTTTAAATACCCGCATTGACCAGTGAAAAATTGGGCTTGGAAATATCAGCTTCGCAAAAGATGAAGCCCAAGATCCCAAAACTGGAAGATAATAAAACGCCAATTACGGGAGAGGCGAAAATGGATAAGATTGCATTGGTAACGGGAGGTACGCGTGGAATTGGGCGCGCGATATCAGAGGCTTTAGTAAAAGACGGCTTTAAAGTCGCGGCCAATTACGCGGGGAATGATGAGGCTGCACGCCAGTGCGCCGAAGAATTGGGAATTTCAGTCTTCAAATTTGATGTAGGCGACTTTGATGCGTGTCAGGCCGGTGTCAAAGCGATTGAAGCTGAAATGGGAATTATTGATGTTCTCGTAAACAATGCCGGCATTACACGTGATGCTATGCTTCACAAAATGACCCGTGAACAATGGGATGATGTAATCCGCGTGGATTTGACCTCTGCTTTCAATTTATCTCAAGCTGTTATCAATGGGATGAGAGACAAAGGCTGGGGGCGTATCGTCAATATCTCTTCTATCAATGGCCAAAAGGGGCAGATGGGGCAAACAAACTATTCAGCTGCTAAAGCGGGTTTGATCGGCTTTTCTAAAGCTCTGGCACAGGAAACGGCAAGAAAGGGAATCACCGTAAACACGGTATGTCCCGGCTATACGGACACCGATATGGTGGCCGCTGTACCTGAAAAAGTGTTGGAAAGCATTGTTTCTTCGATTCCCGTTGGGCGCCTTGGGAAGTCCTCGGAAATTGCTGCATGTGTGTCATTTTTATCATCAGACGGCGCAGCTTTCATCACAGGTGCAACGTTGGCGGCCAATGGTGGCCAATATATTCCTACATAAAATCAGTCATTAAGCTCTGAAAAGCCCATAAATTTTGGGTTAACGAGTTCAAGGCACAATGGATTAGCGCAGAAGCGGTCTTGGCAAACAAGGCTGCTTCTTTAATAAATTGGTACTAATTCTGCCTAAAATCTGCCCTAGTCGAGGGGCTTTATGACAAACATGAAACATTCAAGACGTAATTATTCTCGCGTATTGTTGCTGGCCTCCGCTTTGGTTGTCGGATTTGTTGCGCCTGCAATGGCATATGATCCGCCGCGCCCTTCAAATGCTGATCTTGTTTCTATGCTGAATGCTCAGCTGGCCCCTAGCACGCGGCCTGCTTATTATCGCGACTCTTCATCTGGTCGGCGTTTCCTGTTTGATAGAACAGGCCCGCACGCGCTTTTGAAATATGAAGATGAAGATGAAGTGTTTGCTTTGCGCGCAAGTAATGGACCGCGTGGAGATCAATTCTATCGCACAGATACAGGTCGTGTCTTTTTGCGCGTGACAGAATTAGGCAATGTAATTGTTTTTCCATTTGGGGATCGTCATGGCGCGCCCACAACATTGGACGCCACTTCAAATGCCATTATTCCTCCGCCGCACCCAACAGATTTTAAAGAGGCATTGAGGCAGGTTTCAAGCAATTTGGCTGAGACTTTAGGAGAAGCGCCAAGGATATCAGTTGATAAGGCGCTGAGTGATTATGCTGATTGGACCATGGAGGCGGTTCAAACGGCTTCTATAGGTGTTGAGCTTGCAAAAAAATACGCAAATGTAGATTTGAGAAGTATTTCTTTGAAGCAGGGCGATGCTGCGCGATTATCCATTCAGGGGACAAGCCTAAGCATAGTTATTGCGCCGGCAGATGGGTTTGCAGGGCGACCATCTTCAGAGGCAATTGCTAAGGCTTATGTCTCCTTACAATAATTGACTAGAAATTATCTTTCATTTTTCGGATATGCGCAAAAACATCAATTGGTGATTTGCCTTGCATGTTCAATAAATTGATCATTTGGGTAGAATCAGCGCGCAAAAAAGGATTGGTTTGTTTTTCCTTACCAAGCAGCGCGGGAATAGTCGGCTGCTGATCTGCTCTCAATTCTCGCAGGGTTTTGGCGTAAGCTTTTAGGTCTTCATTTTCAGCGTCGATAGATTCTGTGAATTTTAGATTTGCAAGCGTATATTCATGCGCGCAATAAATCTTGGTTGTGTCGGGAAGGGCGCGAATCTTTTTTAGACTATTCCAGAACATCTCAGGATTGCCTTCAAACATACGCCCGCACCCTAATGCAAACATGGTGTCTCCAACAAAAGCAGCGTCTAGAATAGGAATGTAATAGCTGATATGTTCCAGCGTATGTCCGGGCGTAGATAAGACTTCGATAGAAAGATCGCCAAAATTCAAGGTTTCGCCTCCCGTCAGGACGTCATCGAGAGGGGCTTGAAGGCGAGAATTTACTTCTTGGGGGCCAAAGATGCGGCATCCAGTAGCTTCTTGTATTTTTGCATTGCCGCCTGCATGATCTGCATGCCAATGTGTGTTTAGGATATGTGTGATATTCCAGCCCTTGGAAGCGGCAATATTGAGTATTGTTTCGGCATCAGGGGAATCGATGCTGATGGTCGAATTTGATGCAGGGTGATGAATTAAGTACCCATAATTGTCGCTTAAACACGCAAACATGCACACAATTGGAGCAGATGGTGGTGGATTTGGCATTTTTGGGGCACCTGTATTCAAAATGAAGAGTCAGTTAAGGTTAGGTTACAACCAGAATATTGTGGAGGGCAAAGCATTTGCGCGTTGAGGTGGGTCGTTTGAAGGCATTTTACAATACGCCGCTAGGTAAAGCTGCGTATGAAATGATTTTGCGTCGCATTGAAGCGATATGGCCACATGCGGATGATTTGGATGTTTTGAGTTTTGGATATGGTCAGGAATTTCTAAACACATACGCTCAAGACACGCGGCGCGCCATTTGTGCTGCACCAGCTGCGCAAGGCGCGGTCTGTTGGCCGTCTTCGTCCAATTCGTCGACAACCTTAGTTGAAGAAGATAAATTACCATTTGCCGATGCCGTTTTTGATCGTATTTTGGTGATACATGGGCTGGAAGATGCAGATAATCCCGATCGATTAATGCGTGAATTATGGCGTGTTGCAGCCCCAGAGGCACGTATATTAATGGTTGCTGCCAATAGATCTGGATTGTGGTCTCAAGCTGAATCGACGCCTTTTGGGCATGGGCGACCATACACAAAGAAGCAGCTGAATGGCTTGTTGAAAACAGCAATGTTTCAGCCAACTGCGTGGACGCGGGCATTATATGCACCTCCTGTCAGTTTAAAGCTTGTCACGTCGGCTGCAGATGCTTGGGAAAAGACAGGTGAAATTGCATGGAAGGGGTTTGGAGGGGTGTTGATGGTAGAGGCGGTCAAGCAGCTATATATCGACCCGCAAATCCCAAATGCACAGCAGCAACGTGTTAACCGGCCTGCGCGTGCCAATGTCATTCGACCTGAAGCTTCTCGTCATTCCAGAAATGAAAATGACGAAAAACGAAAACACGTTGCCTGAGATGATTGGGCTAGACGTGAGTGGAGTAACTGCCGGGGCGATATTTTTTGACCCCCATTTTTTATAGAAGGAGAGACACTATGAAACTAATTACTGCTGTCTTTAAACCAAGTCGTCTTGATGCTGTTCTTGATGCTGTCACTGAGGTGGGGGCATCTGGTGTAACTGTATCTGAGGTACGTGGTTATGGACGTCAACATGGTAAAACAGAAGTTTACCGTGGTGCTGAATATGAAGTACGTCTTCTACCAAAAGTGAAGGTAGAAATCGCAACGTCATCAGACCTTGTTGAAAAAGTCGTTGAAGCTGTTTCAACAGCGGCAAACACAAACAAAATCGGAGATGGTAAAATCTTCGTTTCTGATCTTGAAAGCGTATTGCGCATCCGTACTGGTGAGCGTGACGCTGCAGCATTGGTCGGTTAATCGCCAGACTAATAACTCCGAAATGCTAAGAGTTGAAAATTGTAAGATTCGCGACTTTATGCATTTCGGGGGCTGTTGGGCACATTCCAGATTCGGAATTGCCTCTGATAAAATGAAGCTAAGCCTATTTAGTTTTTGTTGATTCCAAGTCGGGACTTGGAAGAAAGATAGTGTTCGCGTTTTTTAAAACAGAACTATCGCGCCAAATTTATCATTACCACCTCAGATTTATTGTTTTCAGCAATGTGTGAAGCCAACTCACACCATCCTCACACGCAATTGATATTCTTTCTGTATTCAATCGAGACGATCTCAACAGCCAGCGCACATAATCTCGCTATGAAATCATGACTCAATCCACAAAATTCAGGTAATTACGTTGTCAAATAAGCGTAAGGAAAGACGGCGTGCGACTATTGCTCCATCCTGTTTTTGCTAAATCAAATAGAAATAGATAGCTAATGCTGCTTGGGAGTTAGTGTATGTTATCATGATATTTTAAAGAAATGGTGGAGCCTAGCGGGATCGAACCGCTGACCTCTTCGCTGCCAGCGAAGCGCTCTCCCAGCTGAGCTAAGGCCCCATTTCGCGTCGTGATCATGAGACCATGGACAGGGAAGGCGTTTAGTATACTGCGTTTATGTCAGGATCAAGTGTTTTTTCGAGTATTCACGTCAGCCCGTTGTATTTAAAGGGGTAAGAATAAAAAAGCCCACAACCTTTCAAGGTCGTGGGCTTTAAAATATGCTTATCACATATGGTTTTTAGGTGATGTCGTCGTCATCTCCAAGATCGAGATCGTCGTCATCATCAAGATCTGGAAGGTCTTCGTCGTCTTCTACGATAGACATGCCAGCTTCATCTTCGTCGATTTCGTCTTCGACACCGGGTTCAGCAATGCGTTGTTTTGCACCTGGAGTGTCGTCTTCTTCATCATCACCGATTTCAACAGTGTCAGCTTCAGCGTCGATTTCAGGCACATCTACAATGTCTTCATCGTCATCATCGTCATCATCAGGAGATTTTTTCTTTACCTGATCTTCTGCATCATCGTCGTCATCATCTTCTTCGGGCTCTTCAGCCTCTTTCCCTTTGCCGCGCTTCGCTGTAATAGCGGCAATTGGGTCGTATGTGTGACCGCATTTTGGACAAATGGCCGGTCTTTTCTTTAGGTCATAAAATTTGGCTTCGCATTCCGGACAGGTTTGCTTTTCACCGAGATCTGCTTTTGACACGTTGGAAACCCTCTAAATTCTTTGTTTGCGGGCGGTTGCCATGTTAATGCGCCAGTGTAAAGCGCTAGATGACAATCTGAGCAGATTCTTTTGTGATATGACAGTGATTAATACAATACCAACAGGAGCATTCTTTTATGCGCGCAACATCTAAACCTATTTCCCGCCTTGATGGTGCTTTGCGTGCGCCAGGTGATAAATCATGCTCACACCGTGCACTGATGTTTGCTGGCTTGGCGGAAGGAACTAGCTTTATTGAAGGCCTTTTGGAAGGCGAGGACGTAAAAGATACAGCCAAAGCAATGGCTGCGTGTGGCGCTGATGTTGAGCGCATATCATTGCGTCGCTGGAAAGTGACAGGCGTGGGTGCGGCTGGTTTGAAAAATCCCAAAAATATTTTGGACATGGGAAATTCAGGTACGGGCGCACGACTCATGATGGGCCTAGTCGCGGGTCAGAAATTAAAAGCAACATTTGATGGTGATGTCAGTTTGAGATCGCGCCCAATGGGACGCGTATTGGACCCGTTGGCTGAAATGGGAGCTAAAAACGAATCAAATGGTGGCAAATTACCTTTGACGTTGGAAGGTGCTCCGTTAAGTGCAATCGAATACACACCGCCACACGCCTCAGCACAGGTGAAGTCTTGTGTTATGCTGGCCGGACTTGGTGCGATAGGCACGACAATTGTGAATGAACCACGCAAAACTCGCGATCATACTGAGCGCATGTTACGCGCTTTTGGCGTGACTGTTGATGTTGAAGAGAAAGATGGAGGATGCCGCATTTCTCTTGAAGGTGGGCAGCAGCTGACAGCGACAAATGTGGATATTCCAGGAGATCCATCGTCTGCGACATTTCTTTGGGCTGCTGGCTTGCTAGTGCAAGAAGGAAGTGTGTCTGTTCTTAATGTGATGGAAAACAACACACGTGATGGCTTGGTGCATGCAGCAAAAGCTATGGGTGCCAATTTGAATGTCGTTAAGACAGGGGAAGCAGGCGGAGAGGTGATCACGACGATAACGTCAATACCATCATCATTGAATGCTGCGACACCTGAATTGGCGATTGTACCTGCGATGATTGATGAGTTTCCACTATTTGGCGTGCTAGCGGCGTTTGCTGATGGTGATACGCTTGTTACAGGTGCTGAAGAATTACGTGTGAAAGAATCTGACCGTATCACCGCAACAGTGAATATGCTCAAAGCAAATGGTGTACATGCTGAAGAGCGACCAGATGGTTTCATCGTGAGAGGTTGCGGGCGCGGCGGAGTGCCGGGCGGCGGAATTGTAGAAGCTTGCCATGATCACCGCATTGCTATGTCGGCTCTCGTTATGGGGTGTGCAGCCAAAGCTCCGGTATCTGTTGATAATGTTTCAGCGATTGCAACTAGCTACCCTGATTTCTTCGCGCATATGCAGGCATTGGGCGCAGATATAGAGCAAGGCTAGAGAATGATGATTATTGCTATTGATGGCACGCTAGCATCGGGTAAAGGGACTCTTGCAAAAAGGCTTGCGGCACATTTTGGTGTACCACATATGGATACAGGCGCTTTGTATCGCGCAACTGGAGTGGCTGCGACGATTGCTGGTGTTGACCTGACTGATGAAGAGGCCTGCGCAGAAATTGCTGCCAAACTCGATTTAACTTTATATCCAGATGCTGATTTGCGAACAGCTGAAGCGGGGCAGTCTGCTTCTAAAGTTGCTGCATTGTCTAAAGTGCGTCAGGCATTGTTTGAATTACAACGCTCTTTTGCTGGTCAAAAGGGCGGGGCAGTTTTGGATGGCCGTGATATTGGAACAGTTGTCTGCCCCGAGGCGGATGTGAAATTTTGGGTCGACGCATCTGTAGAAGAGCGCGCTCGCAGGCGCTGCATGGAGCTCGAAAAAGCGGGCAAGCCGATTTCTTTGGAACAGATGATTGCCGAGTTGCGTGAGCGGGATATTCGAGACAAGACACGTGAAGTTGCTCCTATGAAACCGGCAGAGGATGCTCTACAATTGGATACGACCCAAATGGGGCCTGATGATGTTTTTGAAACAGCGCTAAATTTCGCTTTAAAAAAGGGATTTGTCGCTTAAAAAGCGCAAATTGGCTGATTCTTGCAAAATCAACCGCAGATTCCCTGTGTTTCTGGCTGTAAGCCTTGACTTATTGGCCTTGCGGCGGGATACCGCCCGCTCTCCTGTGGAGAAAATAAATATAAGCTACGTGGTGTAGCGAGACCGCTGGGACAACCAGCTGGCCTGTAACGACGATAAAATTTGGAGTGTTGATGTCTGACCTAGACTCGATGAATCCGAGCACCGACGACTTTGCCGCGATGTTCGAAGACAGTTTTTCCGGTAACTCAATGATTGAAGGCCGGGTTATCCCAGCCACAGTTACTGCAGTTGATAACGACTTTGTGGTTGTTGATGTCGGTTTGAAAACTGAAGGTCGTATTCCGACTAGAGAATTTTCCCAAGACAAGCGTCCTGAAGTTGGCGCATTGGTTGAAGTTTTCCTTGAGCGCATCGAAAACGCGCTCGGAGACGCAGTTCTTTCCCGCGACAAAGCGCGCCGTGAAGAAGCATGGAACCGTCTTGAAGGGCAGTACGCTGCTAAAGAAACTATCAAGGGTGCAATTGTTGGCCGTGTTAAAGGTGGATTCACTGTTGACCTTGGCGGCGTAAACGCATTCCTTCCTGGTTCACAAGTTGACATTCGTCCAATCCGTGACGTTGGTCCTCTTATGGGTCAAGAACAACCATTCGCCATTCTTAAAATGGACCGTCCACGTGGAAACATTGTTGTTTCACGTCGTGCCGTTCTTGAAGAGTCTCGCGCAGAACAACGCGCTGAGATCGTTGGCAACATGGGTGAAGGCGAACAGCGTCGCGGTGTTGTTAAGAACATCACTGATTATGGTGCATTCGTTGACCTTGGCGGAATTGATGGTCTTCTACACGTCACAGACATGTCTTGGAAACGCGTATCGCACCCAAGCCAAGTTGTAGAAGTTGGTCAAGAAGTTGAAGTTCAGATCATCAAGATCAATCCAGACACGCAACGTATCTCTCTAGGTATGAAGCAATTAATGTCAGACCCATGGGATGGCGTTGCAGCGAAATACCCACTCGGTGCGAAACTATCTGGTCGCGTCACAAACATCACTGATTATGGTGCGTTTGTTGAGCTAGAAGATGGTGTTGAAGGTCTTATCCACGTTTCTGAAATGAGCTGGACTAAGAAAAACCTACACCCAGGCAAAATCATCTCTTCTTCTCAAGAAGTGGAAGTTATGGTTCTTGATGTTGATAGCGACAAGCGTCGTATCTCACTTGGCCTTAAACAAACTCAGAACAACCCATGGGAAGCATTCATTGCTGAAAATCCAACAGGTTCTGATGTTGAAGGTGAAGTTCGCGGAATCACAGAATTCGGTATGTTTATCGGTCTTGGTCCTGAGCTTGATGGTATGGTTCACATTAACGACATCGACTGGAACCGTTCTGGCGAAGAAGCCATTCAAGACTTCAACAAAGGCGACACTGTTAAAGCGCGTGTTCTTGATGTTGATGTTGAGAAAGAACGTATTTCTCTTGGTATCAAACAGCTTACTGGTGACCCAATTGAAACTTCTGATGTTCGCAAGAACAAAACAGTTACTGTAACTGTGACTGAAGTTGCTTCTGGTGGTATCGAAGTTTCCTTCGGTGATGAAGGTCAGGAAATGACTGCATTCATCCGTAAATCTGATCTATCTCGTGACCGTGCAGAGCAACGTCCAGAGCGTTTCTCAGTAGGTGACAAGATCGATGCTCTTATTACACAGTTCGACAAAGCGTCTCGCCGCGTTGGATTGTCTGTGAAAGCGCTAGAGATTCGCGAAGAGAAAGAAGCAGTAGAGCAATATGGTTCAGCCGAATCAGGTGCTTCTCTTGGTGATATTCTAAGTGCGGCTCTTAAGACTGACGACGAAAACTAAGAAATCGCCCCTTAAAAGGCTGTCGGAGATGCATTTCCGATAAAAAAATAGCGATAAGGCCCGAGAAGTACTTGCTTTTCGGGCCTTTTTCATTTCAAGTTGTCATATGCTACGTTCAGAACTCATATTGCGTCTGTCAGAAGAACGCCCAGAAATTCGCCCACGAGAAGTTGAGCGGATCGTGGACGTCATTCTTGACGAGATCGCAGCGGCTCTAGAAGCAGGCGACCGCGTTGAACTTCGTGGTTTCGGTGCTTTTTCCGTTCGTCAGCGAGAAGCGCGAACAGGTCGTAATCCGCGGACAGGTGAATCAGTGCCTGTTGAACAGAAATTTGTCCCGTTCTTTAAGGCTGGGAAAGAGCTTCGTGCGCGTTTAAATAATGGCGAAGATCCCGAAGATAGGTAGTCCTTATCAATAATATAGGTTGAGCTTAGATTAGGTTGTTAAACCTAGTACTGCACTGTGTTATTGCGACGAAAGTCGAAATGTGTACGTTAGAATCTTTCAAATGATTCGCGTAATCGGACACGAATCGATCTTTAAAAAGGGGCTGAACTTATGGGAATGATTACTGAATTCAAAGAATTTGCGATGAAGGGCAACCTCGTCGATATGGCTGTTGGTTTCATCATGGGAGGCGCGTTCGCAACTGTGGTGAAGTCTTTTGTGGATGACATCATAATGCCGCCAATCGGTTTGCTTTTGGGCGGTGTAGATTTCGCCAATTTAGCATACGTTTTGAAGCCAGCTGATGCTGAAGCAGGAACAGAAGCAGTCGCAATTAGCTATGGATTGTTCATTAATAACGCGATTTCATTTCTCATTGTTGCGTTGGCTGTATTCTTCGTGATTAAGGGCATGAACAACCTGAAGAAAAAAGAGGAAGAAGCGCCTGCAGAGCCTGCAGCTCCTCCTGCTCAGGAAGTACTTCTTGCTGAAATCAGAGACTTGCTTAAGAAATAATTATCGTTTATACAGCAACGCATGTAGAGTTTAAAGTATATTACGGAAGGGCGGCCTTTATGGTCGCCTTTCTTGTTTTAGCTCTAAGTATTTCTTTGTATACTGACCAAAATGTACAATAAAGAATTTGCTTTAGGTGTTTAAGCTTATGAAAAATGTGAAGATTTGTGGCCTTCAAGATATGGCCATGATTGACGTCGCAATTAATGCTGGTGCCGAGCATCTTGGTTTTGTACATTTTCAGAAAAGCCCGCGTCACCTTGAATTGCAGGCAATTGAAAATCTCACAAATTATGTCGGTGATAAATGCATGACTTGGGTTGTGCTAGCAAAACCCAGTATTGAGGTTCTGCGCGATATCTCTCAGCATGTGCCGAGTGTAGGCGGTTTGCAGATTCACGGCGACATTACAGATGAGATGATGCATTTGGTTAAGGCGATACGTCCAGATATGAATTTCATGCGCGCTTATTCTGTCGCAGATCAATCTGATTTTCCAAGTGATCAGGAAATGCGCAAATATGATTTTGTTCTGTTTGATGCCAAGCCCAGTCCAGAAGACAAGCTACCAGGTGGAAACGGAACGCGGTTCAATTGGCAGATCATGCAAGATTTTGATGTGCCGGTGCCGTGGTTTCTTGCTGGTGGTCTGAATGCGGGTAATGTGAAAGACGCTATCTTTCAATCTGGTGCGCATATGGTTGATGTCTCTTCGGGCGTTGAAATTAGTCCTGGTCAGAAAGATGCAAATCTTATTCGGAGCTTTATTTCTGCGGTTATTACAACATAAGCCTAGTTTTTCTTGAACGATATGCGAAGAAAAACAATCTTTTGCAAAAATCACGCGTATAAAGCGTGGTACTTTTCAGGTGTTCACGCTATCTGAATGCTTCAGTTGATTTAGAAGGATGTTTCGTCATGGACACGCGCAATACTTGGAATAAATGGCCTGACGAAAGCGGACGTTTTGGAGAGTTTGGTGGACGCTATGTTGCCGAGACTTTAATGCCGCTTATCCTCGATCTTGAAAAAGAATACGAAGCTGCAAAAGCAGACCCGGAATTTGAAAAGCTATATCGAGGCTTGATGCAGGATTATGTGGGGCGTCCATCGGCAATGTATTTTGCTGAACGCTTAACAGAGCATTTTGATGGTGCGAAAATATATTTCAAGCGGGATGAACTAAACCATACAGGATCACACAAGGTGAATAACTGTCTGGGGCAAGTACTATTGGCTTTGCGCATGGGCAAGACCCGCATTATTGCTGAAACTGGAGCAGGGCAGCACGGCGTGGCAACAGCTACTATCTGTGCACGCTTTGGACTTCCATGTACTGTGTTTATGGGGGCGACTGATGTAGAGCGCCAAAAACCAAATGTGTTCCGCATGAAGCTATTGGGCGCTGAAATTGTACCCGTATCATCAGGAACAGGCACGCTGAAAGACGCGATGAATGAAGCATTGCGCGATTGGGTGACGAATGTGCATGATACATTTTATTGTATCGGGACAGCCGCTGGTCCACACCCATACCCAGCTATGGTGCGTGATTTCCAATCTGTCATTGGCCGTGAAGCTAAAGCACAGATTATGGAACGCGAAGGTCGGCTTCCAGATGTTGTTATGGCGTGTATTGGCGGCGGATCTAACGCGATAGGATTATTCCATCCATTCTTAGAAGATGAAAACGTAAGAATGATCGGTGTGGAAGCATCAGGCCATGGTATCGAGACAGGCGAGCACGCGGCAGCCCTCAACGGCGGAGAGCCGGGTATCCTGCATGGAAATCGCACATATCTGCTTCAAGATGGTGATGGGCAGATTATAGATGCGCATTCTATCTCTGCAGGGTTGGACTATCCGGGTATCGGACCTGAGCATTCCTTCCTGAAGGATACAGGCCGCGCTGAATATCTGACATGCACTGACAAAGAGGCTCTGGATGCTTTTCAGCTATGTACAAAACTAGAAGGTATCATTCCCGCGCTTGAACCCGCACACGCAATTGCGCGCGTTGGTGATGTTGCTAGGGAGTTGGGTAAAGATGGCCTCATCATAATGAACTTATGTGGGCGTGGTGATAAAGATGTATTCTCTGTCGCGGGTCATCTTGGAATTGATATTGATTAGTATGACGAGCATCATTCTCATTCGTATCAATTGCCCTGATGATAAATGTGCGGCAGCAATTGGTGAAACACTTGTCCTAAAAAAGTTGGCGGCTTGCATCAACATTGATGGGCCTGTTGAAGCTATATATATGTGGGAAGATGAGCTGGAACGCGAAGAGGAGTGGGTTCTCTGGGTTAAAGCTCCGCACGAAAACTATAGCAAAATTGAAGCTGAGGTGATTGATCTTCACCCGCACGAAATTCCCGCAATACTTGCATTGCCTTGCATTGAATCAAATGCACGTTATGCAGATTGGTTAAACACAAACGCAAAGTCATAGAATTTATGCCTATTTCCCGTATATCTGCTGCTTTTGAAAAAGCTAAAACACAAAACCGCGCAGCGTTTGTGACCTATATGATGTGTGGTGATCCAGATCTGGAAACATCTTTTGAGGCAGCTCAAGCGCTCGCTGAGAATGGTGCGGATATTATTGAACTGGGCGCACCTTTTACTGACCCAATGGCAGATGGTCCGGCTATTCAAAAAGCGGCTCAACGCTCCCTAAAAGCAGGAACGAAGTTGGCGGATGTTTTGTCTGTCGCAAAACGTTTCCGCGAAACAAATCAAGATACTCCGCTAATTATCATGGGATATGCAAACCCTATCCATAAAATGGGTTATAAGGCATTTGCAGAGGCAGCCGCAGATTCAGGTGTAGATGGTGTTATCACTGTTGATTTACCACCTGAAGAAGATGCGGAATTGCGCGGATACCTTGCAGACTTGGAACTCGCCGTTATTCGTCTAGCAACACCGACGACGACGCAAGCGCGTATGGAAACGGTTGCCAATGGATCATCGGGTTTTGTTTATTATGTGTCTGTTGCTGGGATTACTGGCGCAGGAACAGGTGCGCAAACAGATATTAAAGCGGGTGTAGACCGCGCAAAAAATGCATCTGGCTTACCAGTTGCTGTAGGTTTTGGAGTCAAAACAGCCGAGCAGGCAGCTGAATTTTCTCGGCTAGCTGATGGTGTTGTTGTTGGTTCTGCTATTGTTGAAGAAGTTCGTATGGCTGTTGAAGCAGGTATGCCGTCTGATGCACCAAGGCGTATGGGGACGCTGGTAAAGGTGCTTTCGGATGCAATTGCTGAAAGTCGATCATAAGATGAACATTAGAATACAGGGAATGACCAGATGAGCTGGCTAACAAATCTGCCACCGGGCCTGAAGAACGTGTTTGGAAAAAAAGACACGCCGGAAAACCTATGGATTAAATGTCCTAAATCTGGAGATCTTGTTTACAAGGACGATCTGGAAGCCTCTCTCTTCGTTACGCCTGCTGGCGCGCATTTACGTGTTGGGCCAGATTTGCGTTTTAAAAGCATGTTTGATGGTAGTGAGTATGAAGAGCTCGAACTGCCAGAAGTGGTCAAAGACCCTTTAAAATTTAAAGACGACCGTAAATATGTGGATCGATTGAAATCTTCCCGCGCTAAAACTGGTCGCGAAGACTGTATGGCTGCAGCGATTGGTAAAATCGGGAAACAGAATGCGGTTGTGTTGGTGCAAGATTTTGCTTTCATGGGCGGATCGCTTGGAATGGCGGCGGGTGAAGCTTTCATTACTGCTGCAGAAAAAGCGCTTGAAACAAAATCAGCATTGATTATTTGCACGGCTTCTGGTGGTGCACGTATGCAAGAGGGAGCGTTGTCTCTCATGCAAATGCCTAGAACGACAGTCGCGATCACAGAATTAAAAGACGCAAGCTTGCCATACATTGTCGTGCTCACGGACCCGACCACGGGCGGTGTGGCTGCTTCTTATGCCATGATCGGAGACATTCACATTGGTGAACCTGAGGCAATGGTTGCTTTTGCGGGTGCACGTGTGATCGAGCAAACGATACGTGAAAAATTACCCGAAGGTTTTCAGCGGGCTGAGTTCCTACGTGAGCGCGGTATGGTGGATATGGTTGTAGACCGCCGCGATCTACCTGCAAAACTTGGTCAGATATTGTCTATGCTCATGGGTGGTAAGCCACTTCCGGAGGTTGAACCTATAGCTGTTGCTGATGTGGAAGAACTAGAAGCTGCTGAAGCAGAAGCTGCTCCTGACGAAGTTGTTGAAGTAGAAGCGCCGGCAGTTGACGAAATCGTCGAAGAGAAGCCTGCTGCTACGAAAGCGAAACCTCGCAGTAAGGCAAAATCAAAAGCTGCACCTAAGACTGACGAGTAATCTTGAGTGTGACTGAGGATAATGCCTTAAATGCTGCATTAGCGGCATTTAAGGATCCAAGAGGCCGGGTCGATATTCGGTTTGGGCTAGACCGTATAAAACAGGCCTTAGCCTCTCTGGGGGACCCTCAGAATAAACTGCCGCCTACAATTCATATAGCAGGAACCAACGGTAAAGGGTCTGTCGCAGCGTTTTTGCGCTCTATGGCAGAGGCTTCTGATCTTGGCGTGCATGTCTTCACATCGCCGCATTTAATTCGTGTGAATGAACGTATCCGCGTGGCGGGTAGGCTGGTCACAGATGATGAATTAATTGCGGCATTGGAACGTGTTGAAGATACGGGATGCGATCTGACATATTTTGAAGCGCTGACCGCTGCTGCATTCCTATTGTTTAGCCAAATTCAAGCTGATCTTTGCATTATCGAAACAGGGGCAGGTGGTGAGCTTGATTCAACGAACGTTATGGCGCGTCCTTCGGCGTGTATTATAACAAGCATTGGTCGAGATCACGAGCGCATGTTCGGTGTATCAGATATACCCTCAATTGCGCGCACCAAAGCTGGCATTATGCGCTCAGACGTACCCGTTATCATATCTCAGCAAACCGAGAATGACGCCACACAGGCTTTGCTTGAAGCTGCAAAAGACAAAGGTGCCAATGTCATTTTAGCAGAACGTGACTGGAAAGACAGTCTTGAAGATCAAAGCTTTGTTTTTGAAGATGATTCCGGCACTGTCAGAGCACCTTGGCTTGGGTTGGCTGGTCCGCATCAACGGATGAATGCTGGGGCAGCATGCGCGGCACTTAATGTGCTTGGTTTGCCTCATGTTACAAAGGCTACAATGTCTGTTGGTTTGCGCGAAGCCAGCTGGCCTGCAAGGATGCAAACGTTAAAAAGCGGTCCTCTGCAAAAGGTGATTGGCGGGCGGGTTGTTGTAGATGGTGCGCACAATCCAGCAGCAGCTAAAGTTTTGGCGCAGGCTATAAAATCACAATTGGAATTTGATGAAGCAAAACCAATTATTTTGATGGCAATGCAAGGCAATAAAGATGCAGAAAAGATAATTGCTGAATTAGCGCCCTATGTGTCTCAATTTGTGATGACATCTTTACCAACAGATACTGGGCAAGAAGGTAGTTTGGGGGCTGATCCAAATAAACTTGTTAAGATTGCGCAGAGTTTTAAAGTCAGTGCTCAAGCCATTCCATCGCTAGAAAGCGCTATTGCGAAATTGGGTGATATTAAAGCTGATACCGTTTATATTTGCGGGTCGCTTTATTTGGCGGGCGTGGTTCTGGCTTTGAATGAAGAACCAATTGTTTGATATAAAAAAAGCCTCGCAAACAAAGGTTTGAGAGGCTTTTTGTAGATAATTTCGAATATTTATGCTGATTCAGCAACCCATTCTTCGATGCGGCTTTTCGACATTGCACCAAGGTGCGTTGCAGCCACTTTACCATCTTTAAAAATCATCAAAGTTGGCATGCCGCGAACACCAAAGCGACCTGAAGTCATTGGGTTTTCATCCACATTGACTTTCACAATCTTGATCTCGCCTTCTTTTTCTTTGGCAAGCGCTTCAAGGTGAGGGCTGACTTGCTTACAAGGTCCACACCATTCTGCCCAGAAATCCACAATAATTGTGCCTTCTGATTGGATTACGTCTTCGTCAAATTTGTCGTCTGTCGTGTCAATCACGGTCATCGTTTTGTCTCCGTTAGAAACCTATTATCTTCCAGATAGTGCATATTCTGAAAATTTACACCCAAGCTTTTCTTTAAACGGTGTTAAACTTCTCTCATGTCAGTGAAACAGGGCGTTTAAAGAAGTGTCCATCCTGTCTGCATCTAATTCCATCAATTTAGGACCATCTGTCCAGACAATTGCACATCTGATTTGTTTATTTGGGTAAGCTGATTCGAGCACAGCGCGATATGCTGCCATTTGCGCAGTGTAAGTTGGTCCCATATCTTCCTCCCGTGCTGGTGCAGGGCGGTCGGTTTTAAAGTCTACAATTAGCACAGATTCATCGGTGACAACCAAGCGGTCTACGCGACCATTAATGAGCATGCCTTTAGGAAGTTTTTTATCATTACCGCCAACGATGGGAACTTCGGCTTTGCTGTTTGTTCCAAAGATGGGATCAAACTTTGGATCATCCAAAACGTCGATCGCGCGTTCAAACATTTCTATGCGGTCTTCAGCTTTGATGGACGGATCTCGACCAAGGAAATGCATGGCTTGCTTTTCCCAATCTGCTTTGGGGATATCTGGTAAGGTTTGCAATAGGGTGTGTATGAGCCGTCCGCGCTTTAGACGTTCTTCTTGCGATTTTACAAAAGGTGGCAAAACAGCAGGCTCTTCTCCCAAAAGGGACGATGGAGCTGCATAGCGGCTGCCGCCACTTTCGTGTGGCACGGTTTTGCCAATCCAATCAGGGATGTAATCTAATTCATCATTTTCGATAATTGCGTGATTATCTGTATATTGAGATGCGCCAAACTGGTAGGCAATGGGATTATCTTCACCCTCTATTGGTTCGACATTGGGGTCATCAATGATTTGCGCTAGCCCTTTGTCAGCCAAACGTTGCATGGCTTTGTGGCAAATAGCAAACCAAGATGTTTCCGAATGGCCCGTCTTGCTTTTAACGCCACCAGACCATGGCCCGCAAATAAGCAAACGGTCTTTTGCGCGTGTTAAGGCCACATATAGGAGACGGCGATGTTCACGTGTGGCACGTGCATCAGCCAGAAGGCGTAGTTTAGCTGCTAGCGTTGTGTCTTGCTTGGCTGATCCTGACCAAATGGGCATGCCTTCTGGGGGGGAAGTATGATCGTCACGCTCTTTTTCGGGTGTTATCAATAGATTATTATCAACACCGGATTTCGTCGCTGCACATGTGTCGGGGACAATCACGATAGGTGCTTCTAGTCCCTTGGAGCCGTGAACCGTCATCACGCGCACTTCATCTTGTGGGCCTGATAATTCCCGTTTTACTTCGCCGCCAGATTTTTCAATCGTAGCGAGGAAAAGTTGAAGCGATGAGGGGCCTTTGGCATCAAAGCCTGCGGCGCGGTCCATGAGAGCTGTCATTGGTTCTTTTGCCGGAGGGCCAAGGCGAGATTGTATCTTTTGCCAGCCGTCCATTCCGTCATGGCCTTGTGTTTCTAAAACAGCCGTTAGAAATTCATATGGTTGAATGTGGCGACGTTCTAGACACCCTTGAAGGAATTCCCGAACGGGCAGAACGCTAGGCATTTCACTTTTCAACACACGCGACCAAAGGCTTTCGTCTCCGCGATTATGAGCGAGCGGATAGAGGTTGTCATTTTCGTTCAGGCCGCCAAATGGTCCGGTCAGAATTTCAGCCAGTGTTAGATCGTCTTCAGGGCAGAGTGCAAAGCGGATCAGGTTGAGCAAATCTTGAACCGGAAGCGAATCAAGCAATTCAATTCTGTCAGCGCCAGCAACGGGTATGTTGTTGGTTTTTAGCGCTTTTATGATCGAGTCAAATAAACCGCCTTTGCGTCCGCGAACCAGAATGAGCACATCGCCAGGGCGCGCGGGGCGCATTTTTCCTTCATCAAAAATTGCTTGCTTTGTATCGATGATATTTTTCACCCATTTGGCAATGCGATCGGCCAATTCTGCCTTTGGGTTTGTTTCTAAGTCTTGCCCTAGAGGTGCATCCCAGGGTGTTGATTCATCATTTACTTTGGGCCGTAAGAGGGGCCAAAGTTCGACGCTGCCGATATGTCCTCTCCGAAATGGGAGATGGCGCATGATATTGCCATCTTCAGGCGGTTTTAGCGAAAATGCGGCTTCACCGTCAAAAGCGCCTGTATCAAAAACCTCATCGACAAATGCTAGAACTTCCGGTGCGGAGCGGAAAGACATAAGAATGTCGGGTGTTTTATTCTCCTGTTTTGCTCTTGCACTATCTTCGATGAATTCTTGACGTTTTGACAAGAATTTTTCTGGGTCTGCCCCTTGGAAGGAGTAGATAGATTGTTTCTCATCTCCCACCACAAACATTGTGCGCGGGTTTTCGTGTTCAACGCCTTCACCAGAGAAAAACTCTGCTGTGAGCGCATTGAGCAATTTCCATTGCTCTGGGCTAGTATCTTGCGCTTCATCCAGCAGGATGTGTGATAACCCGCCTTCAAGCTTCCACAACACCCATTGCGCCATAGAACGGGTTGTGAGCAGACCGGCGGCGCTTTCAATCAGATCATCAAAATCCATTGCTGCGCGGCGGCGTTTTTGGCGCGCATAATCAGAGAACACGATGTTTGATATCCGTAGGAGGGCGGCGGAGCGCTCATAGGCTGCGCGGGCGTTTATTTGCTCTAATAAATTGCGGACACGATAGACTTCTTCGCCTTCTGGAATGGATTTTATCTGGAACAGTTCTTCTATTTCAGGTGAAGATTTTGCGATTTTTACGGTGTACGGGTTGGTTTTCCTGAATACTTCTGAAGATGTCAGGAACAAGTTTTTATAGTGAGAAAATGCCTCCTGCGGTGTATTGGCGAGCAAAGTCTGTTCAAGGATTTCAGCGCTTGCTTGATCTGTCTTTGCACCATCATACAACACTGAAATAAAGGGTCTGATTTTCTCTTTGGGAAAGGCTGGCCCCATTGCGTATTCAATAAGTTGATCAACGCTGTCATCGCCCGCGTTTAAAGCGTTTTTTAGGCTTGAAAGCGCGCTATTTAATCCGCCACTTTTATGAATGAACTTAGTGATAGCTGCTTGCTTGAAGGAAAGAGAACGCAGCGGGCCAGCAAGGCCATTGCCGCCAGCCGCGAGCGCAGCTGTTTTAAGCGCTGCTTTTAATTCATCGCTTTTGCTTGGGTCTTCAAAGGCGGCTTCTTCCGCCAGTTTTGCCATAGCGATTTCCCAAAGGCGGGAGGCGTCATTATCGTCGAGTTCTTTAAAGCCGGGGGCGACATTTGCTTCTAGGGGAAAGCGTCTGAGGAGGCGTCCACAAAAAGCGTGAATGGTTTCGATGCGCAATCCGCCGGGTGTTTCTAGCGCGAGCGCGAAGAGTTCACGCGCCTTGCCGAGTTCTTCTTGTGTGTATTCACGGATATCGCGTGCCTGAAGCTCGGCAAGCTCTTTGGCAAGCGCTTTGTCATCGGCAACACACCAGCCACCAAGACGTTTAAATAATCGCCCTTGCATTTCGGAAGCAGCGGCTTTTGTGTAGGTCACACACATAATCGCGTCAGGCTGAACACCATTGAGTAGCAGACGGGCCACACGGTCGATCAGGACTTTGGTTTTCCCAGATCCCGCATTGGCAGATACCCAAGCTGAATGCGTTGGGGTGGCGGCATCGAACTGGCCTTTAATTGTGTGTTCGTAATCTGGCCAAGAAGTTGTCTGGCTCATGCGCCATCTCCTGCGTCAGAGGACCATTCATCGCGTCGGGCGAGGCGGTCATAATCAGATACATCCCATGAAAACTCAGCACGCGGTTTGGAATAATAAGCTTGGCTGATCGTGGCGTAAGATTGCACGAGTTTGATAAAACCTTCACGCGCTTTTTGTGCTTCTGCCATTGGGCCTTCATCAAGTTTTACGGGTTTTCCATTGTCGGCCTTTGTTGAGGCTGCACCGGGCGCAAGGGAGACATAAATAAGCTGGGATGTGTCTGCGGTAGGCAGTTTTGGAAATCCACCACCGGCTGCGATCGCTGCTTCAAGTGGCAATTGCGGTTCTAGACCTGATTGCAATTGTTTTTTTGTTTTGGGCGTACCGGTCTTAAAATCTATGATCGCAAATGTGTTGTCTTTGAGCAGGTCAATCCGGTCGGCCTTGGCTGTGAGACGGTATTTGCGGCCAGATATTTCAAATGTGAGCTCGCCTTCGATTTCTAAATGCTTCTCGCGAATGTTTGTTTCTCTCTCATTGCGCCAAGCAATATAAGCATCGGCAGCACGCGACCATAGCGGACGGTTCAGCTCTATCGCTGTGTCTGTTTCTCCAGCTTTTTTGAGCTCTTTTGTGACGAGATCGATAACTTGACCACCTTCAAGCTCATATCTCTCAACGGCTGCGTGAATGGCTGTTCCGCGTTCGGCAGGGCCGGACTCAGCACCAACAGCTGGCATTGGATTAAGCTTTAAAACGTCTGATGCATAAACGGCGTATGGGTCACGTATGAGGCGGGCAACGCGGGAGACCGAAAATTTGGTTGGACGCGCATCAACTGGTGGCCTTGGGGTGGGCGCTTGGATTGGGGTGTAGTCGCGCGCTTTACGCATGGAGCGTGCCCAGATGAGTGGATTGTTTTTTGGCTCTGGTTCAAGTGCTTTTTGCACAGCTTCAGGAGAGCCAAGCCCCCCAGCGGCAAGTGTGTTGAGGCGCCATAACCAGCGCGATGCGACGGATGGTTTATCATCAACACGTTTGGAGCGCACGAGTTTCACATCGGGTGCGCAGGCTAATTGGGCAAAATCATGGGCTGACAGGCCGAGGCGTTCTTCTGGATCTGGCAAGCCTAAATCTTTGCGCAAGCGCTTTGGCAAAAAGCTATCTGCGGCTGCGGCGGCAGGCCAAGAGTTTTCATTTAGGCTGGCGAGAATTATCACATCGCGCATTTGTTGGCGCGCTTCTAGTGGTCCCCATATGGCGAGGCGTGGATGTTCGCCGCCTTTGGGCGGAATTGCCGATTCAGAGGCAATAGCTTCGGCAAATTCTGTCCATAAATCAGGTGGAACTGGACCTAATTCAGCAGCAATTTCTGCTAATGTTTCCAGATATCTAGCCGTTTGTGCGCCTTCAACACCGCGCCATAATCGCGTTGAACCTGCTTCATTCTCTGTGCTGACCAAACGTTCGGCAAGACGTGCGCAGGCGCGGGCAAAGACATTGCCATCAATGTCTTGCGCCATTGTGGAAGGTCTGATCTCGCACTGTCGTGCTGCTGTGGCTAAATCTCTAATTAATTGTGCAGATTGTGCGCGTTTTTGCATGCCCAAACGGTCTGCGAGTGCGTCTAGTGTGTCGTATCTGCGCGGTCCACGTACAGTTCCGTCTTCACGAAATTCGTTTTTGTGGGATTCAAGTTCGACCAGAGCAGAATGGTAGTTGTCTTCATCCCATCCCACGCGCACGAGTGGATGTTTAAGCAAAGAAAGCAATTGCACCGGATCACCTTCATCGCGCAGCCATTGGAACATGAGCGCAAACAAAGAGCCGTGATGGGTTTGCATGAATGGCGTACCGGAGGAGGGCGGAATATCCACGCCCCAGCGTGTCATTAAAGCTGAAACGCGTCGTACTAATGATCCATCAGGCGAAACGAGGGCAGCCGTCTTGCCCGGTGTTTCCAGGGCTTCGCGCAAGAGAAGGGCACAGGCGAGCGCTTCTTCGGCTTCATCTTCAGCTTCAATCAGGCTGAGACCTTTGAGGCCGGAATTGACCAGATGCTCAGGTGTGTTTTCACCCGCGAGAAATTCAAGGCGTTTGGTCCAACTTTTTGTGGTGGACGCTGGCGCAAGCGCTTCATTGATCAGTTTGCGGCGGGCTGTATTGTCTGGTGTTTCAATTGCGCCGGGCCATTTGAGCACGCTGGATTTATCCACGCCCAATTTACCCAAGGCGCGTCGCAAAGTGTATTGCGGGTGGCTAGGGCTGGATGCGATTGCTTTCCAAGCATCTTCGGAAATATCTGGATCAAGACCGGGGAGGATTATAGCGCCTTGGGGCAGGTTCATGGCCGCCTGCATTAGGAGGCGAGTGGCTGGCGTGGCTCCTGTTGATCCGGCAATGATGATGGGATGTTGGGGCGGTCTGGCTGCCCAGTTATTGGCGAGTGTGCGTGCGGCTGCGACGCGGCGGGCCATGGGGTCGGTTGCGCCTTGTTCTTCAAGGTGGGCGGGCCATGCTTGTGAGATGATTTCTAGGAAATCGGCAGATTGCTTCCAGTGGGCGGCAAGATCTGAATCTTCAACCAATCCTTGCAGTTTGCTCCAGTCTGTTCCTTCGCCCATGGCGGATTGATCTAGCAGGCTGCCAAGTTGATCGGCGGCAGCGATGGCTGAGCGGGGTGGAAGAGGAGCACCATAAGCTTTTGTGCTCCAAAATTGTACGAGTTTGGCTAAGGTGCCGCGCCGTTGTCCTGAAGAGAGCGCTGGTCCTAGCTCTAGCTCTGAAACACCGATAGGGGCGATGGTGTGGTCATCTTCTAAATCCCCCAATACGCGAATTTCTGGAGCGAGAAGCGCTTTGTGTCCAAACCCCATGGCGATTTTGTGAAAAGCCTCGGCGATCGCGCGAGAGGAGCGTTTATTGGGACAGAAAATGACTGTTTGGGTTAATGCGGCTGGATTGTCTTTTAGGCCCAAATTCTCACTGAGCGTGTTGGCTAAAGCATTCAGAAAGCTTGTCGCTGGCGGTATTGTGAAAATACGCGGATTGGGTTGGTTGAAAATATCTTTTGCGTCAATCGGAGCTGAAATCATGCGCTAGCTATTTCCTTGCTGGATGAGGACGTTTGCGTCTTTTACGGCTTCTGGATCTCCCACATGCATCCAGAAGGGTGCCATGACATGGCCAAATAGGCGATTGGCTTTTGCGCTTTCATTCCAATAGATATTGGCGGAGAATTTCTCGGCTTTGAGGTGGGTAATGGTTTTGGGGTTAAAGGCATACATGCCGGCAAACACATAAGGAGCTGATGGATTGTCGCCGCGCCGGATCAGCGTGTTGTCGTCATTGAGGTCAAAATCACCTTTGCCGTGATAGCCGAGTGAATATTCGCGACGGGCAAGCAATAAGAGGCTGTCCATTTTGGCGGGGTCGAAATTTGTGATCAATGAACCAATGGTTTTTGCATCATCATTAAGCCAGAATGCATCTGTATTACAGATTAACACAGGATCATCCCCAAGCAGGGGAAGAGCTTTGACAACACCGCCGCCAGTTTCGAGCAATTCATCGCGTTCATCTGAGAACGATATTTCTATGTCTGTGCGGGTGTTGAGATGGGTTTCAACCATATCGGCAAGATAGTGTATATTGATGATTGCGCGCTCAATGCCAGCGGCGACAAGATTATCAAGTGTGCGATCAATCAGCGTGCGGCCAGCAACTTCGATAAGAGGTTTGGGGCAATTATCGGTGAGTGGGCGCATACGTGTTCCCATGCCGGCTGCCATTAGCATCGCAGTTTTGATCGTCATCAAGCAAGCTCCAATATATGAGGGGCAATTGATTTGAATACATCTCTCATTTCAGCCAAGGCTGGGTGTTGCAGGTTTTGAGCGAGTAGCTTCAACTGGCGTGGCTGGAAATTACTGTATTTGGGTTTGCTATCGCGCTTCACCAGACGCGCAAATATACCAGCCACACGTAGAGCATTGAGGGCACCTAGCACGGCGAGGCGTTTGTCAAACTCTTCACGCTCTCCGCCTGTTTCCTCAAGATAGGATAGAATGGCAGCCTCTGCGGCAGTTTGCGTGACGTTTCTGCGAGCATCTTGAAGCAGCATTGCGAAATCCCATTCCCCCCAGCCAAGAACAGCATCTTGAAAGTCTAGCAGACCAACTTGTTTTGCGCCTGTTCTTTCTGGAAGCCAGATTAAGTTTTCTGCGTGATAATCTCTCATGATAAGGGCGCGCGGAAAGGAGAGGGCTTGGTCGATTAAGTTTTGTTTTGCAGTTTCCCAGTTGGAACGGTCTGTATCAGTGACGTGTGTTTGCGGATCATAGGCGGGCATCCAATCCACAAACAAATCTGCATTGACGGATAAAGCTAAACGATCAAATTCGAGGATGGGCCAGCTGATATCACCGGCAGGCAAGGTAGGCGGCACAGGGATTTGGTGCACAATTGCCAAAGCTTTGGCAGCGGCGGCATAGAGACGCGGTTCATTCTCGCCTTTTTCAATGACGCGCGCAAAGATGGCATCGCCAAAATCTTCCAGCAATGCAAAGCCATGTTCTAAATCATAAGCAAGGATTTTGGGAGCTGACAGGCCAATAGCATTTAGGTGTGTTGCTATAGCGACAAAAGCTTCAACCCGAGAGGCTGCGAGGCGAGATTGTGCATTCCAGCCCATTTGATTGCGGATGGTTTCATCTGCATCGACTGGACAAGGCGCGCCTTCTGCGAGGATTGGTGCATCCATAAACATAACATGCTCACTGCCCAAATTACGGCTGAGGCGTTCATAGCGGCGCGTCGATGCATCTGCGGCGAGAGGGGTGCGCTGAGCATCTCCCCAATTATTGGCATTTAGAAACGCGACGCGCAGGGCTTCTCGGGAGGTGTCAGGAGAGTTTTGCAAGGCGTGTGTTCCATTCTTCGCCATGGCCAATGAGCGAAATTGAGCGGCCAGTGTTTGTGAAGTCTATTTGTATATCAAGGCGGTAGCTAGGCAATTGATCACCCATTCTGATTGGCCATTCGATAATAGCTAGGCCATCTATTGTGTCTTCAAAACCCAGTTCGTCGAGTTCGCTTTCATCTTCAATGCGGTACATATCATAATGCCAAATAGGAAAATTTGGACTTTCATATGTTTGCACGAGGGTAAAGGTTGGGCTGGTGACATCCACGTTTGGGTTGTCCAATAATGTTTGTATCAGGGCGCGTGAGAAAGTTGTTTTTCCTGCACCTAAATCTCCGTTGAGGGCGATGACATCCCCCGCTTTTAATAGCGGGGCGATACGCTTTGCGAGTGCGAATGTCTCGGCTTCATCGGCGATTGAAAATACAATTTTTGGTGCGTGAATTGTCATGGTTTTAAATAGCTTTGCGAAGCAGAATGGCAATCATAGTTAACCTTGATGACAAAACTAGGCGAGGGATACAAGTCTTGCATTGTGCTTCTCATGCGGAGTTGATGTATTTTTGTTCAAGCGATCAGGCTTGCATAAAGTTTTCTTGCTCTATACATCTTGCGCTCAGGGTAAACTGACACCAAACACTAGGTTGAGAATACCAAAATATTGATGTTCATGAAACAAGCTGCATGAGCATTTAAGATGAAAGAATGTGCACTAATGGCTAAAATTACTTATATCGAGCATGATGGAACAGAGCATTCAGTTGATGCGAAAAACGGCTCATCTGTGATGGAAGCAGCTATTCGTGAAAATGTACCCGGAATTGATGCTGATTGTGGTGGTGCGTGTGCATGTGCCACTTGCCATGTGTATGTTGATGCTAGCTTTATGGATAAAGTTGGCGCGCCAAACGATATGGAGCAATCCATGCTTGATTTTGCCGAAGGTGTTGAGAGCAATTCACGGCTTTCATGTCAGATCACCGTTAAAGATGATCTGGATGGATTGATTGTTCGTATGCCAGAGTCTCAAACCTAAAACAGGTTTTGATTAAGTCTGCCATTTGCATAATGCCAGATGTTTAAGTTTTGAAAGAGCAGCCTTTAAGCTGCTTTTTCTTTGCCTAATTTTTCTGTTTCTGCTCTTAAATCACCGGCCAATGCTTGAATAGCAGGTGTCCAATTTTTTAATTCCTGCGGGGAATAAGTGCGGGTATTCGGATACCAAGGCATTTGCCCTGTTCCCAATTGCGTCCAAGCTGTTCTAGGCCATAATAGCCAGAAGGGTGTACCTGACGCTGCGGCTAGGTTTGTCGTTGCATTCATTGGGCCGACGATAAGATCGAGTGCTTGGCTTAATGCTGAGATGTCATCTAGATCTTTTTTCAGATCTATACCGGGCAGGGTGTGAATTTGGATTCCAAATTTCTCTTTTGCGCGCATCAGATCAGCTTCTGCATCACCATATTGTAAGTTGATCCATGTGATGCCGGGGGTTTCGAGCACAGGTTTCCAAGCATCAAAGCCAGCAAAGTTGCGGCCACGCTTAATATCCATAATGCCTGATTTCCAAAGGATACCAGCTTTGCGGCCTGCGGGAAGTTTTTCTAATTCAGCTTTCCAAAATGCAACGCGGTCTGCATCTGGCTTTAAAAAACCGTCAGAAGGTTGGGTGAAGTTTGATAAGTCATTTCTCAAATGCTTTAGCGGCGCTCCCAATGCGGCCCAAACATCATAATTTTCAATGTCTTTTTGCTCTATGACGGCGCGTTTCTTTATGCCGGCAATCACACCGGTTTTATGCGAAAAAACCTCGATGTGAGGAAATGATCTTTTGAAAAGTTCAACAAGGCGAGGCTCAACCGCAACACCGATTTTGCCGTCAGGACCAACCAGTTTTGTTACGTCATTGAGCATGGATGCAAATAGAATTTCATCTCCCAGACCTTGTTCACCGATGAGAAGGAGTTTCTTTCCGGTTATGTCTTCGTTTTGCCAAAGGGGAAGGGGAACTAGAAAATCAACATAATCTGGAGCGTGTTTGTTGAGTCGAATTTCATATTCTTTCCAGCCTTCCTCTATGCGACCACATGCAAGCAATGCGTTGGAGCGTGCATTGAGACTGGCAATTTGATCAAATGAGCCTTCAGTATGATATTGGAGTGCTTGATCGAAATGTTCAACGGCCTGAGCAGGGTCTCCATCGGTTAAATGGGTGAAACCCAGATTGTGATGACCGCGTGCTGATTCTGGATTTAGACGAATAGCTTCTTGGTGGAATTGGATGGCTTCTTGTGTTTGAAGCTGATAAATTGCTGTCGATCCAATTGCTGTCCACAGTTCGGATTGCTCAGGGTGTTGGTAGAGCGCTGCTCGCAGAAGTTCGATTGAATCATCCAATTGGCCTTTATCGCGCAAAACATTTCCTAAATTGTTTTTGGCTTGCCAGTCATCGGGTGCAATTTGTCCTTCTAGGCGGAAGAATTTTTCGGCTGCGTCAAGCTTTTCCATTCTCCAGACGAGCAGGCCGATATTGCGATAGATTTCTGCATTGCCTGTGTCTGCTTGTAGAGCACGATTATAGAATTTAAGCGCTAATTCGTAATGATCTTGTCGATCTAGTGCGATTGCCGCGATATGGCTGGCCAGAGAGTTGTTCTCGTCTATATCTAGCGCAGCGAGGGCTTCTGTTTGCGCCTCTGTGTATTTGTTTTCCTTTAGGAATTGGGCTGCCTTGCGGCAATGTCTTCTAAGTTTTTTTATCTTAGGGGAGGACGCATTGATACTAAGCTTGCTCGCATCACTGATAACTTGCGACGTTAAAATATTGCCAACTGCGCCTTCAGCCTGACCTATCCGGTGTGCGATTTCATTCATGCTAGCATGCCTTTTGTGTCTACTTGCTGCGTCTACTTATAAAGTGTTTGCATGATTTATTTTAACAAACTGGAAACTTGAGTTTTCGTAATTGCTCAATCAGTCGTTAATAAACGCGCATTACAGTGGGCCCCATAAGGCGAGAAACGCCAGAAATTCGAGGTCAGAGGCCATGCCACTAAAACTATCGTTGAAACCGCAAGAGAAGTTCGTCGTAAATGGCGCAGTGCTTCAAAACGGTGATCGTCGTTGTGTCATGCTCTTACAAAATAAGGCTTCGGTCCTGCGTGAAAAAGACATTATGCAGCCTGACGATGTTACGACACCAGCTAAGCACATCTATTTCCCTGTGATGATGATGTATTTAGATGGTGGAACACCAAGGGGGCAGCAATATGAAGAATTTGTCTTGCGCATCACCGAGTTTATGAACGCAATTTCAAATGCGGACATACTCAAGGAATGTGTTTCACTTTCACGCGATGTGATGGGTGGCGATTATTACAAGGCGCTAGGGCGCTGTCGTAAATTGATCGCGTACGAAGAGGAAATTTTGGGTAATGTCAATCCAAGCCTACCAGAAGACGGCCAATAGAACCGCAGACCCGCGTGATGTTGAATTTCGGCTTTTTGCTGAAGTGACACGTGATTTAATGGAAGCTACAAAAGCGGAGAAACATGAAATCTCCAAAGTTGTGAAGTCGCTTGATAAGAATCGTCAAGTGTGGAACGCGATGGCGATGGACTGCGCGCAACCTGGCAATGCGTTGCCGGATGATTTGCGTGCGGGGATTATCTCACTTTCGCTTTTTGTGAATAGACACACTTCCGAAGCGTCGCGCAATCGTAGCGAAATTGAAACTCTGATTGATATTAATCGCAATATCATGCAAGGGCTAGCGACCGCCAAAGGGCAGGGTACGCCTGACGATGGGTCTAGCGATGGGTCTACTGCGGCAGCTTAATACAAGTTTGTTTCATATATAATTTAGAAGAGCACGTATTGAATTATACCTTGGTCTTCTCTGGAGAAGCTTTTTTTAGCTTCTCAGCTAATTGCGCATGCGATGAAACAATATCATGCGCGCCTGCGGATTGTAATTGATCTGTCAATTCTGGCCAGACATGCCCTCCGCCAAGAAACCCCCAAACGGTCATGCCAGCAGCACATCCGGCTTTGACACCGTTTATACTATCTTCGATCACGAGACATTTTTGAGGATTGGCGGCCAGTTTTTCTGCAGCGAATAAGAAAACATCAGGATGAGGTTTTCCGCGTTCGACTTGATCGGCCGAATAGACATGGGGATAGACAAGATGGGCTAAACCCACTTGGGTAAGATTTGTCTTTAAATGCTCAATTTTAGATGATGATGCGACTGCTTTTTTACCGGTCCATGCTGTCAGGCTTTTTTCTGCATCAGCGATGCTTGTTAGGTGGGTTTTGAAATGAGCATCCCTTGCGGCCCACATGTCATCAAACAGGGTGGGAGGGATTGAGCGTGCGTGCTGGGCTTCATAATCGCGTGCCATTTGTGCCCGCATCGCTATTCCATCCATACCTATGAATGCACGGGCGAAATCCATTCGGTCATAATGAAAATTATTGGCGGCTAAAAAGTCGACTTCAAGATCCAGTGCCAGCATTTCCGTGTCTATAAGAACGCCATCACAATCAAATAGCACGGCATCAAACATGGTATGGAATTCCTTAAATAGCGAACGGTCTTAATAATATTTGATATCTCATTTTAGGTCCTCAGTGCCAGACTGGGGCGTGTTTTTCAATGCAGGAATAGGCATGATTTTCACCTTGCTAGGTCGATATTTCCTATTTGTTTTAGAAGGGCGGAATTCTTTACCGGGATAGGTTCTGAAATAGGATGTTTGTGTGCATAAAATCCAATAAATTCAAATTGTTATAAATTTGCATAAAATTTGATGTATTGGCCCGATACTTGCTTCGATTAGCACGAACAAAATGTTCGGTGGCTATATGCCGCCTCCTTACAGAATGAAAGGGATTTCTCCGATGGCTTCATTGTCGGTAAACACAAACAGCGGAGCGATGATCGCTCTACAACAACTTAACAAGACGAATATGTCACTTGCAGAGACTCAGTCACGGATTAACACCGGTTTGAAAGTTGCCGGCGCTAAGGACAATGGTGCAATTTTTGCCATTGCCCAAGGTATGCGCGCGGAAGTTTCTGGTCTTGGTGTTGCCCAACAGAGTTTGGATCGCGTTCAGTCAACGACTGACGTGGCACTTTCTGCCGGTGAAGCAATTTCGGATTTGTTGATTGATATGAAAGAGAAGGCGCTTTCTGCGACAGATGCAACTCTGACGACAGAACAGCGTGCAGCTTATAACGAGGACTTTGTCGCCCTTAGGGATCAGATTGGGAAAATTGTAGGGAATGCCGAATTTAATGGTGCAAACCTTATTAATGGATCTGTTACTGAAGTTGGGGCAATCGCCAATCAGGATGGTACATCTACATTGACGGTTTCCGGCGAAGACCTTTCATTAAGTGGGACAATTGTGACAGTTACTTCGTCTCAATCGTTCAACACAGTCACTTTGGCAACTGCCGCAGTGGGTGCTGTGTCTTCTTCTCTACAGAATTTGAACGCTGCTTTGGCACGTTTGGGGACTGCAGCAAAGTCTGTCGAAATACACAATATTTTCGTCGGCAAGCTGGAAGATCAATTGACGACCGGAATTGGTAATTTGGTTGATGCCGATTTGGCAAAAGAGAGTGCAGCTCTTCAATCGTTGCAAACAAAGCAACAATTGGGTGTGCAGGCATTGTCGATTGCGAACCAAGCACCAGCTATTATTAATTCGCTCTTCCAAGGTTAGAAGGCGTTCGGTTCTGGGCGAAGCTATAGTTTCGCCCGAACCGCCTCCCTTTTTGGATCTTGATCCAAAATAGAGGTATCGTTTCCGTTTGTTTCGTGTGCGCAAAACGCGCGTCTGATGACGAATCCGCCATGTTGAACCAATGAAATGGTTCGGGGCGGTTTTTTTTGTGCCCGCGACAGACCTAGCAGGTTTTGCCGACGGGAAAGTATTGCCTAGTAAATACTCGGCAAATTTTATGCTAAATTCTTGTAAACCATAAATTTCACTAGTCTCATTAACGAATATTGACGCGTTTGTTGGCAACGCGCTGTTTTTTATTAACTAATTGAACTGGCATCTTCTTTGCGTAGATCATGTTGGAAGCAAAAAGCTTCTGAAAGCAAAATGCTTTATACATATCCAAGTAAGGAGCCGTCAAAATGACGAGTGTAAACACAAACTATGGTGCAATGGTTGCCCTTCAGCAACTTAACAAAACAAACAGCGAACTTGAAACAACTCAATCTCGTATTAACACGGGTTTGAAAGTGTCTAGCGCCAAAGATAATGGTGCGATCTTCGCTATTGCTCAAGGCATGCGCGCAGATGTTGCTTCATATGGTGTTGTTCAACAATCTTTGGACCGCGTAGGTTCAACTGTTGATACAGCTGTTGCTGCGGGTGAAGCTGTTTCTGATCTCTTGGTTGAGATGAAAGAAAAAGCACTTGGTGCAAAAGACGACACACTTACAACTGAGCAACGTAATGCGTATGATGAAGACTTTAAAGCGCTTCGTGACCAAATCACAACAATCGTAGACAACGCAGAATTTAACGGTGCAAACTTGTTGAAATCTGGTGCGTCTGACATTGTTGCTTTGGCAAACACAGACGGTACAAGCACAATTACTGTTGCTGCGGAAGATCTCTCTCTAGCTGGTACAACAATTACACTAACAGCTGGTTCAGACATCAACACAGTGACAAAAGCGGGTGCTGCGATTACTGCGCTTGAAACATCAATTGACAATGTAAACGCGGCTCTTGCACGTTTGGGTACTGGTTCTAAAGCTTTGGAAACACACTCAACATTCGTCACAAAATTGTCTGATGCTATGGAAGCTGGTATTGGTAATCTGGTTGACGCTGACCTTGCGAAAGAATCTGCGAAACTACAATCCTTGCAAACAAAGCAACAGCTTGGTGTGCAGGCTCTATCTATTGCGAACCAATCTTCTGGATTGGCGCTATCTTTCTTCAGATAAATTTAAACGCATTCACGCCCTGATTATAAATATGATCAGGGCGCGTCTATTTAGGAAGCAAAACGCTTCTGAGAGCAAAATGCTCTTTTATTCCGTAAAGAGGAAACGTCAAAATGACGAGTGTAAACACAAACTATGGCGCAATGGTTGCGCTTCAGCAGCTAAACAAAACAAACAGCGAACTTGAAACAACTCAATCTCGTATTAACACGGGTTTGAAAGTGTCTAGCGCCAAAGACAATGGTGCGATCTTCGCTATTGCCCAAGGCATGCGCGCAGATGTTGCTTCTTATGACGTTGTTCAACAATCTTTGGACCGCGTAGGTTCAACTGTTGATACAGCTGTTGCAGCGGGTGAAGCTGTTTCTGATCTCTTGGTTGAGATGAAAGAAAAAGCACTTGGTGCAAAAGACGACACACTGACAACTGAGCAACGTGATGCCTATAATGAAGACTTTAAAGCGCTTCGTGATCAAATCACAACAATCGTAGACAACGCAGAATTTAACGGTGCAAACTTGTTGAAATCTGGTGCGACTGACATTGTTGCTTTGGCAAACACAGATGGTACAAGCACAATTACGATTAGTGCAGAAAACCTAGCTTTATCTGGTGGTGCAGTGACTCTTTCTGCAGCTGCAGAAATAGACACGGTGACAAAAGCTGGAACACAAATTGCTGCGCTTGAAACATCTATTGACAATGTGAACGCTGCTTTGGCGCGTTTGGGTACTGGTTCTAAAGCACTAGAAACACACTCAAATTTCGTGACTAAATTATCTGATGCTATGGAAGCTGGTATTGGTAATCTGGTTGACGCTGACCTTGCAAAAGAATCTGCGAAACTACAATCGCTACAAACTAAGCAACAGCTTGGTGTGCAGGCTCTATCTATTGCGAACCAATCTTCTGGATTGGCGCTATCTTTCTTTAGATAAGAATAAGCAGAAAATTGCGCTCTGGCTGATATTGGTTGGGGCGCAGTTTTGGCAATTAATTGATATTTATATGTATTTTCTGTCTTAGAAGTGAGACATCATTGTGGTGAGTGTTAACACAAATAGCGGTGCTATGATTGCACTTCAACAACTTAACAAAACCAATTCATCCTTGGCGGTGAGTCAGGAACGTATAAATACGGGCCTTAAAGTGGCAGGTGCCAAAGACGACGGAGCCATATTTGCGATTGCACAAGGTATGCGGGCCGAGGTTGCTTCTCTTGGAGTTGTGTTGGAATCTCTTGATCGTGCACGTTCAGTTGTAGATATAGCCATTTCAGCACATGAAGTGTCCAATGATCTTCTTATTGAGATGAAAGAAAAAGCACTGGGTGCGAGTGATAAGACACTCTCAACTGAACAACGTGATGCCTATAATGAAGATTATTTAGCACTTAGAAAACAGTTGTTTGCAATCGGAGAGGAGGCTTCATTCAATGATGTAAACCTTTTGACTTCCTCTGCGGGGTTTTCTGTTTTAGCCAATGCTGATGGCTCCAATACAATCAGTGTGAATGCCGAAGTTGTTGTTGCTACAGCTGATCAATGGGATCTTAGTCTCATTCCCGACATTGAAACGGTCACAAAAGCGGCTGATGCAATAGGTCAGTTGGGAAGAGCGATTAATGGTACGAACCGAATTGCTGCTAAGATCGGAACCGCAGCTAAGGCGTTGGATTTACATTCCGTTTTTGTAAATAAGTTGACTGATTCTTTAACAGATGGGATCGGAAATCTGGTTGACGCTGACCTTGCAAAAGAATCTGCGAAACTACAATCCTTGCAAACAAAGCAACAATTAGGTGTGCAGGCTCTATCAATAGCAAACCAGTCTTCTGGGTTGGCATTATCATTCTTTAATTAAAACAATGGGATAGGTTTCTTCTAGGGCATGAAACTGCCTTGATTTCATAAGAACAACCAACTTCTGAAGAATCACCTATACTTGCTAGATATTTGGTTGTTCAGGAGAGAGTAGTGACCACACCCATATTGATATATGGCATCGGCGCTATGGCGAGGGTGATTGCGTCATATGTTCGGCGAACGCACAACATTATTGGCTATACGGTTGATGATGTGGTCATTCAAAACGGACAAACGCAATTTAACAATCTACCGCTTTATCCATTTAGCCAAATTAGGGATTTTGTCGCGCCAAATGCCTGCAAAGTTATCATGACTGTAGGCTATCGGAATATGAATGATTTAAAGCTTGAGCGTATCAAACAATTGCAAGATCAAGGCTTTGAAATTACTGGATATTGTGACCCAAATTTGGTGCGTCATGATGATGTTTCTATTGATGAAACCGCCATTATTCTGGATCATGTATCCATTCATTCAGGCTCGCAAATTGGGCCGCACGCATTCATCACCAGCCAAGTCAATATCGGCCATGATTGCCAGATTGGAGAGGCTGTTTGGATTAATGGTGGAGTATCAATTGGCGGCGGGGCGAGCATTGGTCGTTTGAGTGTTTTGAGCATGAATTCCTGTATCGCGCATGGCGTGGAAATGGGGGAGCGAGTGTTTGTGGGAGCTAATACACTGGTGCAAAGATCCATTGCTGATGATGGTGTTGTGTTGTCTGCAAGCGGAGAATTGCACCGCCTGAAATCACGATCATTTCTTAAATTTGCAAAGCTTGAGGAATGAATATTGTGGCTGGTGGCATCGCGGCAAATATCTATTCAGCAGCAGAAAGCCAGCCTGAAAAACTCGCTGTGATATGCGGGGATGACACACTTACTTACAAAGAATTGTTAGTTTTGTGTCGAGGTTTTGCGCATTTTCTGCGTATTCGAGGTGTCGTGCGCGGCGAGAAAGTGTTGCTTGGATCCTCAAACTCTATCGAGTTTGTTGCGATATTGGTTGCAATCGCGGATTTGGGGGCAATTCTAGCGCCGATCAGCCCAAGCTTGTCTATTGAAGCGATGAGCAAGGCGATTCATTCCATTGAAGCACGACATGTAATTGCAAACACCCAGATAATTGATGCGCTTCGAAAGCATGACGGTGTTGATGAAAATATCGATAATTGGATCAGGCTGGATAAGCCGGAAATAGATGATGCTGGTTCACATTATCTAGGTCGCGAATTAGATTTTCAGGATAGTGACTCATCGCCTATCTCAGATGGGGAGGAGAGTCTGCCCTATATCCTGACCATGACATCTGGATCGACGGGGGATCCCAAGCCCATAATTTTGACGCAAGGTTCAAAAATTGCGCGGGCAAAGGCGCTAACTGACCTTTATGATGTGGATGGCAATGATATCATTTTAGCGGCAACGCCTATGTATCATTCGCTGGCTCAGAGGCTGGTTTTAACGCCTTTGTTGAATGGCGGCACATCCGTGATCATGCCAAAATACAGCGTGCAAAATTGGCTTGGAATGATTGATCAGCATGGTGTGAGTTTTACAATTATTGTGTCCTCTCAAATTGTGGCGATTACGCAGTTTTTGGAAAAATTAACGCCAGAAGACAGGTCAGATACATCCAGCCTTCGCATGATGGTGTCGTCTTCAGCTGCGCTGAAACTGGAAGATAAGCAGCGTGCTCTGAATGTGTTTTCCTGTGAATTTCATGAATGTTATGGCGCGTCGGAAATTGCGATTGCGACATCCTTAAAATTAAGCCTTGAGCAAGAGGATTTAGGATCGGTCGGGTTTGCTGCACCAGGTGTGGATATAGAAATTTTATCAGAAGACGGAGACATCTGCCAAATTGGAGAGGTGGGGGAAATAGCTTGTCGCACACCCATGCTATTTGGAGGATATTACAAATTACCGGAAAAGACCGCACAGTCTATGCAAGATGGTTTTTTCAAAACGGGTGATCTTGGCCGGATGGATGAGCGCGGGGCTTTGTATTTTTGCGGCCGTGCAAAAGATGTGATCATTGTTGGCGGGATGAATGTTTATCCCAGTGATATTGAAAACGTTATTTCCCAAATACCGGGCGTGTTTGCATGTGCAGCTTTTAGTATGGAAAATGACAGCTTGGGTGAAGTGCCCGCAATTGCGATTGTGAAGGATACACAATTGCCCGAAGTTGACGTGACGGCGAGAGCGGTGCGGCGCGTGAGTTCTCAACATTTGGCAGATTTTCAATGTCCACAACGGATTGTTTTTATTGATACTTTGCCAACAAATAATATGGGTAAATTGATGCGCCGAGAGCTTGAAGCAAAATTTGGTAGCAAGGATTGGACGCCGAAAACATGATTGAAAGCTCTAAAATGCCTCCGCTTAAAATTGGGTTTATTGGCGGCTCCATAAATTCAGCAGTTGGGTATGCACATTTCTCGGCTATTCGTTCAGATGGGCTTTATGATTTAGTTGCGGGCTGTTTTAGCCGAAATGCGGAAACAAATCAGAAGTCTGCTCAAATTTATGGTGTTGAAACGGACCGTACTTATCCTGATTGGCAAAGCCTGTTGGCGCAGGAGCAGACTAAACTGGATGCTATTCTTGTTCTGACACCAACACCAAACCATGATGAAATTGTGATATCTGCCTTGGAACAAGGCTATCGAGTGATTTGTGAAAAAGCGCTGACGGATAGTGTGCCGAAAGCGCAAAAAATTGCAGACATCGTGCGCCAGACAAGTGGCTTTTTGGCGGTGACTTATAATTATTCTGGCTATCCGATTGTGCGTGAAATGCGGGAAGTTATAAGAGAAGGAAAGCTGGGAAAAGTTCAACAAATTCAGATAGAAATGCCGCAAGAAGGTTTCCTGCGTACCAATAAATCTGGTCAGCCAATGGTGCCGCAAGAATGGCGTTTGAAAGATGGTGAGATACCAACACTTCATCTTGATCTTGGTGTGCATGTGCATCAGTTGATTCATTATCTGACGCGCTTAAAACCAGAGGAAGTGGTCGCAAATGTGAGCAATCTTGGTAGTTTTGAAAACATCATTGATGATCTCAATGCGATTGTGAAATATGAGGATGAGCTGACTGCAAATATCTGGTATTCCAAATCTGCTTTGGGCCATCGCAATGGTTTGAAAATCAGGGTGTATGGCGATCAAGCCAGTATGGAATGGCTGCAAGCTGATCCTGAACATTTGCAAATTTCATATGCAGATGGCCGCAGAGAAATCCATGATCGCGCCATTGAATCTCATGCGTGTAATTCTATTCGTTATTCGCGGTTTAAACCGGGACATCCTGCTGGATATGTTGAAGCATTTGCAAACCTATATGCGGATATTCATCACGACATTTTATCCTATCAAGAGACGGGGGCATCTTGTATGACGAATGAAGTTTTTGGTGTTGATTTGTCTCTTGAAGGCTTGCAATTGCTGGATGCTATGACGCAATCAGCCAAGCATGGCCGCTGGGTGAAGGTAGAAAAATAATGAATATCAATGTTGAAGAGACAGTGTTGGCAATCCTTAAAGAGCGAGGGCCATTGCCCAAGTCTTCACAAGAACGCGCTAATCTGGATTATATTGAAGCAGGATTGGTTGATTCATTAGGGCTGATGAACCTTGTAACTGAGCTTGAGAGTGCGCTTGATATCGAGCTTGAAGAAGAGGATTTCATGCAGGATAAATTTCGCACAATTGGCGGCTTGATCGAGACATTGCAACAGGCCGTTGCACGCGCATAAAGCAGATTTATTAAGCGAGTACGGCGCGTATTATGTGCTGGTCCAGCTTTGCTGATTTTATGTTTTCAACAATCTCAAACATGGACTGAACACCAGCAGGGAGAATAGGCAATTGTTTGCCATGCTGCTGGCATATGGCGTCCCAATCATCCGCATTTCGGGCGACGCCGGCGATAATGCCTTGTTGGCCTGCGGTCGAGTTTTCTAGCATCCATTCTGACTGTCGGCCCAAGCCCCAAAGCACGATCTTGCTATCGTGTTTGTGTGTGATGAGGTGGGATGTATTGGCATTTAAATGTGCAATATGTTGCAAGACAGTGTCGAGCTTTTGGGTATCCATTGTGCAGCGGTCGCGGATATGATCGTCAAAAAATACATATTTAGCGCCAGCCATAAATAAGCGCGTGGATAGTTCATACATTGCGTTAAGCAGACGCTCATCACCGGCAGTTAATCGAAAATCACAGCTAATCTGGAAAAGGCAATCGGTGAGTTCAGATTGTTTGAGTTGATCAACATAGGCTTGTAGTTCTTCTGTTCCCAAATTTTCGGGTGTGAGGATATATTTGATTGTCAGCCGATTTTTATTGGATAGGGCGGTTTTGTATTTTTGCAGATTTTCCAAAACGGACTGCATTTTTCCGCGCCCACGGATTTGCGCGAACATGTCTTGTGTGCCGGCATCTATGCTGGTGACGAGATGAAATTTATCATGTTCGAGATATTCGACCAGTGATTTTGAATACTTCAAACTGTTGGATAGGACGCGGATTTTCCCGACATTTTCATTGGCAGATAAAAGCGCGTTTACGGGTTTGAAATTTGGACTGAGGGTTGGTTCGCCGCCGCCCCAAACAACATGGCAATTGCTTGATAGATTATCTGATTGCTCTAGCAGGTTCGCCAAAATGTTTGGCGTGGAATAGCTGGCTTCCTGTCCGCCATAATAGGTAGGCGAGCAATATGTACAGCGCATATTGCAGTATGAAAAATTCTCTAGGGAAATATAGCTGATTGTGTCTGGCTTGGGCGTGCGGCGATCAATATAGGGGCATCCGCTACATTCGGGCGCTGTGGCGTTATTCATGCGGGTGACCAGATCAGCCTTGGCGTTTTGAATATCAGTATATGTGATGTCTGGTGCAGCTTTGAGGAGAACAACATCGCCTTTTTGTTTGCCATCGACAAAGAAACGTTTGCAGCACGCTCTGATTTCATCTGGGCCAAGAAATAATGATGATTGTAGATCCTGACATGTGATGTGGGTGGCGAAGACGGATTTGATGGCTGCTAGTGTATCATTTCCCAAATTCGCGATGTGGGCAAAGAAAATATGGGTCGCATATTCAAAATTGGTGTTTTTCTCTGAATACTTTGCAGCAATTTGGGAGGCTTGCTCTAACCTGTGTGTGGCTTGTAATTGCGCCTGTAAATATTGAAGATAGGCGATTGCTTTATCTGATGCGGTTTCTTTAGAGATGAGATACAGGACCAACCCGATATATTGGATGAGCAGATTATCTGGGTTGTTGATGAGGGGAGAGGCATCAATTTCTTCATAGGCTTGTAAATAGCCAGCGATGCGCCGATTACTGAGGCCAAGTGTGATAGAATCATCAGATGTGTTTTTGAGGACGATTTTCGCATCGACCCATTTTACAGATTGGGCGACGCTACAAGCTTCAGCGACATAGCGAATATCTTCATGAACACCGCTGGAGAATGTGATTTCATTTTGGGCAAGAAGGTCGCGCGCATAAATGAAGTTGAACACTTCCTGTTTCTCGCGGCACCAATAGATATTGCGCGCAAGGTGTTTGCCAAGGCGTGATGGTTTTAACCGCGAATAGTCTTTTTGCAGGGAATGCGCGATGAGGTCTGTTTTGTCGTCGCAATGAAGCATTGCCTCAAATAATGAAGCGAGCGCTATTTCATCTAAATCATCATCATCATCGAGAAACCAGACCCATTTTGAAGATGTGTGTTTTAAGCCGGTTTGACGCGCAAGGCCCGGACCTTGATTGGTTTTATGCTGAAGAATTTCAATATTAGCCTGATCACCAAATTGAGCGATGAGTTGGGCATATGTGTCATCCGTTGAGCCATCATCAACAATGCAGAGTGTGGCAGTCATGTCGTTGGATTGGGCTGCGTTTTGGATAGCTGTCCAGTTTTTAAAAATCTGCGCATGTGACCGACCGCCACGGTTAAAAGTCGCAGTTATTATGGCGAGCGATATATTGGCGCTGTTTTGCAAGTTGAATGTCTCTTAACGAATGACTTACGGGACTCAACTATGTCTAACAATAATTGGTAAACGGAATTGATCAAATCTGATAAAGGCTTTCGAAAATGGCGACGCAATCATCTACCGCCTTAATGGAACAGGCTCTGAAAAAATGGTCTGCAGATCAAGCGTTGGCCTTTTTATCCAAGAGTTTTCATGTGAATGGCAATATTGATTATCTAATTGCCTGCATTGAAATGCTTCATCTTTTTAGTGAAGATATTCCTGTTTTTCACGCTGCTTTGTGGTCGATCAGGCGGGATTTATTCACTCTGGGTGCCCAGATGCCGGAAAAACAGCTGGAGAAGGCTATTTATAAAAAGCTGGCACCTAAATATTTGAAATTTGTTGATCAGATAGTCAAAAAAACAGAATTGCCGTCTATTGACGTCATTGATGATACGCCCAACCGGCTGATGATTATGGGCGGGCAATTTTTAAAACCACCTCATTCTCCAACCATGTGTATGATGGAATTTGCGCGTCTGGCAAAACTGAGCGGTGTGGAGCATGTTGAGATCTTCAATGTGAATGAATTACCCAGCGCGGCATTATCATCTTATCATGAGGGCTTTATTGGAACGCCTGCTATTACTGTTGGCGCGCATAATGTGAGCTATATGGGCGCTGAGTTAGATATTTATGCAGCACCAGAACAGGGCATGAGCAGTCAGAAAATCAAGGACTGCCTTGAACATGTGGAGAGCTTCAAACCTGACCTTATCCTTAGTGTTGGGGATATGAATTGCATTGCGGATATGTGTGCGGGTTTCATTCCTTCTTTGTGTTGGCCAACCACACAGAGCATTGCGCTATCATTGGCAGGTGTACAATATTATCGATCAGAAGAAGTTCCTGACACTCAGATTGACTGGAAGCGCCTTAAGAAAAAGCCACCTGTTATGATCAAACAAGAATTTGATCTTATGACGATTGATGAGAATAGGCACACGATAAACAGAGATGTTTTGAGAGTTGAGAAAGATACGTTTTTGTTTGTGGTTGTTGGTTCGCGAATAGAGCAAGAACTGACTGTGGCGTTTCAAAAATTGCTTGTGAAGGTGTTGGATGCAAATCCCAAAGCATGTGTTTTGATCGTGGGGACAGATGATTTTAGCCGATTAACTGAACTTAAAGACCATGCAAGTCAGATCCGATTGTTGAAGTTTACCACTGATTTGCGGTCTGTTTTATCCGTCAGTGATGCTTTCTTAAATCCGCCTCGGCAGGGGGGCGGAAATGCAGCATATTGGTCTATGTTTGAAGGGCTGCCTATCCTGACGCTTGATAATTGCGACGTGCAAATGACGATCAAACAGGGTGCAGCCGTGCAGGATCTAGCTGCATTGGAGAAGCTTGCTATCGGGATTATGCAGGATGCTGACCTCCTAAAAACCTATCAGGATAAATCCAAAGCGAGGCTGGCGTCTCTGAAAGATGACAAACAATCGGGTGATAATCTCAAGGACAATTTGGAATTTACGATAGGCAATTTTAAGCAACACATCGGATGAGCTTTGGAAGAAGGTTGATGGTGTGTGAAGGCAATGAAGTGAATTTTTAACAATGTTGCGTCATTGTTAGATTTTTATGTATCTACACAGGCACGCGAATGTCTTCTTCAAGTCCTTCTGAAATATATGTCATGCGCCCTCAATTGCCTGATCATGCGGCGTTGAAAAAATACATATCTCAGATCGATGCTAATGGTATTTATACCAATATTGGACCACTTGTTCTCAAGTTGGAAGAACGTTTGGCCCAACATGTGTCTGTTGATGCTGATCGAATTGTTTCGATGTCCAATGGAACTGCGGCATTGCAGATATCCATGTTATCAGTCAAGAAAACGGGGCGTTATTGTATTTTGCCGTCCTGGACGTTCGTTGCGACTGCGCATGCTGCAAAATCGGCTGGGCTTGAGCCGTATTTTGTGGATGTTGAATTTTCAAACCAGCAATTATCCCTTCAGCATGTTGAAGAAGCGATTAAAACGCTTGGTGTCGATAATGTTGGGGCGATATGCTTGGTCACGCCTTTTGGGGCTCCGATAGATTTGAAGCCGTGGGAAGATTTGCAAGATCGCACGTCAATTCCTGTTGTGCTTGACGCTGCTGCTGCTTTTGCAACAGTGAAGCCTTCAAAAATTACGACATGTGTGAGTTTGCATACGACGAAGATTTTGCCTGCGGGCGAGGGCGGATTTGTGATCGCGCCCGATGCCAATATCGCCAAAGATATTCGTGCACGCACAAATTTTGGGTTTGATGGTACGCGTGAAGCCAAACAGATTGGCGGCAATGCGAAGATGAGTGAATATCATGCTGCTATCGGATTGGCATCGCTAGATGCGTGGCCTGTAAAAAGACGCAGATTCCATGAATTGTGTAGCCAGTGGAAAGATGCGGTGAGCGATTTAAGCGGCGTTGAGTTTGAAGCTGGCTTTGGCGATAAATGGTTTAATTCTGTCGCGGTCCTTCGCATGTCTTTGCCATTGGGAGCGCAATGCAAAGAGCATCTTCTTGCACAAGGTGTGTATACACGAAGATGGTGGTCGAGAGGGTGTTTGCAGATGCCGGCCTTTAGCTATTGCGAACATGGAGATTTAGCAAATACCGATCGGTTAGCAGCATCAACTTTAGGGTTGCCGTGTCATACTGATTTGACGCAATCAGATTTTGAGCAAATGCGAAATGCGCTTGAGGCCTTCTTGTGTGTGCATAAATTGCCGCCTCTCAATCTTGCTGCTTAACTGAGGCATGAATAGACGAATAATATCGGATTTTTGTAAAAAATAGCTATATTTTTCAATGCTGTTATCTTTGTATTAACCATATGCGATGGCGGTTTTCATTTTTATTTTAATAATTGTGCATGCGCACACGGCAAAATTTGCCGCTTGGGTTGCCGGGTAAATTTTGCCTATGGGCAATAAGTGTCAATTAACTCAATATTAGCAGTTTACACATTTTTAACAAACGGGCCTGAAACCCTTGAAAAGTTAACCTTTGGGCTGGTTATGTTTACCTAAAAACAGGCACCAATATTGCGACGTCATACTTAGGCAAGAAGCCTCCGGATTAAAATGATCTGGTTTTCATTAACATCTGTCTTAAAGGCAGAAGCGAAAAAAGGTACGTCAAAATGACGAGTGTAAACACAAACTATGGCGCAATGGTTGCCCTTCAGCAACTTAACAAAACAAACAGCGAACTTGAAACAACTCAATCTCGTATTAACACGGGTTTGAAAGTCGCTAGCGCCAAAGACAATGGTGCGATCTTCGCTATTGCCCAAGGCATGCGCGCAGATGTTGCTTCTTATGACGTTGTTCAACAATCTTTGGACCGTACTGGTTCAACTGTTGATACAGCTGTTGCAGCGGGTGAAGCTGTTTCTGATCTCTTGGTTGAGATGAAAGAAAAAGCGCTTGGTGCAAAAGACGACACACTTACAACTGAGCAACGTGCAGCATATAATGAAGACTTTAAAGCGCTTCGTGACCAAATCACAACAATCGTAGACAACGCAGAATTTAACGGTGCAAACTTGTTGAAATCTGGTGCGTCTGACATTGTTGCTTTGGCAAACGCAGATGGTACAAGCACGCTTACTGTTGGTGCGGAAGATCTCTCTCTAGCTGGTTCAACAATTACACTAACAGCTGGTTCAGACATCGACACAGTGACAAAAGCGGGTGCTGCGATTACTGCGCTTGAAACATCAATTGATAATGTGAACGCCTCTTTGGCACGTTTGGGTACTGGTTCTAAAGCAATAGAAACACACTCAACATTCGTCACAAAGCTATCTGACGCTATGGAAAATGGTATTGGTAACTTGGTTGATGCTGACCTAGCTAAAGAATCTGCAAAATTACAGTCGCTACAAACTAAGCAACAGCTTGGTGTGCAGGCTCTGTCTATTGCGAATTCTTCTTCTGGATTGGCGCTATCTTTCTTTAGATAGAGTTTTTCGAATTTTCTTCTCGGCTCGAAAGGGCCGAGAAGGCTTTTCGGATTTTTCAAAAGCCGACTGCAAAAAGCATTTTCGGCGGGAGTTAGGATTATGGGAACGGAGATTACACCTGTCCCGGCCACCTCATCTAAATTGGATGTTGTGCGTTCGGATCGCGTAGCACTAGATACGCAACAAGACGATAAAAAAGCGAATGCGCTAGCAATCGAGGCGCGTCGTAAGCAATTTGTGGAAGAGATTTCTCGTCAGCACGGCCTTGAGAAAGGTAAGCTTGTCATTGAGAAGGACAGTGAGTCCGGTAAATTTATTCACAGCCTTATTGATCCAGAAAGTGGTGAAGTTATACGCCAATGGCCGGATGCTGATTGGCTGGAATTTGCACGTGCCTCCAACAATTCGACGAATGCAACTAAAGGTCTTTGGCTCGATCAAACTGTATAATTTGTATAAAATTTAAAAAAAATTGCATTGTTTCTTCGAATGCGAAGGAAGTATTAACGAAAATGGTTCAATTCTACTCCTAACGAAAAATTCGGGACCACCCGGAAGACCACGTTTGGAGACGGATTATGGTAAACGGCGTAAACAATAACGCTCAGTCGCTTATAGCGTTGCAAAACCTGAATGCGACGAACAAACATTTAGAAGGAACAACTGACCGCATTAGTTCTGGCCTCAAAATAGCGAGTGCTAAAGACAATGCTGCTGTTTTTTCTGTTGCACAAAGCTTACGTGGAGAGAATTCCGCGTATGATATTATTCAAATTGGCCTAGATCGCTCAAAATCAGTTGGTGATGTGGCCATTACAGCTGGTGAAACAGCTTCCGACATTCTTATTCAATTAAGAGAAAAAGCGCTTTCTGCTACCAAAGAGATTGATGCTGAATCGCGTGCAGCGTTTCAAGAAGATTTCACTTCGCTAATGACGCAATTTGAAAAAATTGTTGGTGCTGCGGAATTTGATGGCGTGAACCTACTTAATAATTCTCAGCCTGCTGGCCTAGAGTTTGTGGCTGATGCGTCCGGCGCATCAACATTACGGATAGATGCAGAAGATTTCTCTTTTGGTGGTGTTAACGTTACTTTGGATCCTGCAACGCATGATCTTAGCGATCCAGCGAATGCGCAACTCGCGCTGGATGCGGTTAAAGCCAGCATCACAAATGTAAATGGTGCTTTGTCCCGTTTGGGAGCATCGTCTCAAAAAATTGATAATCACGCCAATTTCGTATCACGTCTTCAGGATGTGATCACTGAAGGCGTCGGTGGATTGGTCGACGCTGATCTGGGTAAGGAGAGCGCATTATTGCAATCTCTACAAGTGAAACAGCAATTGGGTGTTCAGGCTCTGTCTATAGCTAATGAATCTCCGCAAGCAGTTCTTTCACTGTTCCAAAACTAATTCGAGCCTAGAACGGTTCAACAACTTCCACGGTTAGAGGTCTGGTCTTCCCTAATCGTGCTACTTAAGCCCGGGTCTTTTTAAGGTCCGGGCTTTTTTCTTTTTAAAGGTGGATATTGGCTCTGATTTCAAAAGTCATCAGTATGCCATTTTTCAATGTTCTTATTGAGCTTGAAAAATTGTGAGGTGATATGGAAATTCTAGATCCAGAAACGGAAGAAGAGATCAATCAACGTTTGGCAGATGAACGAAAAGCCAAGCGGACATTAAATAAGCTCAGCAAATATCTAAAATATATCCCATTCTCGGAAGATTTGGCTTCGGCTTATTATTGCGCATTTGACCCGAAAACACCGGGGCGGGTGAAAGGGGTATTGTTTGCAGCATTGGCATATTTTGTGGTGCCGACAGATGTTGTTCCTGATTTTATTCTCGCTCTAGGTTTTTCTGACGATGCTGCTGTTATTGCCCTGGCGATGAGTGTTGTGAATGGACATATCCAGCCGTCACACCGCCAAGCAGCGCAAGAATTTTTAGGTATTGAGAAAAAACAATATAAAAATAGTGAATAAATTCAATATTGTTACGCTTGTGTTGTTGAACTGTAATACTTGCTAACAATTTGTTACGAAATTTGTCAGAGTGTGATATCCTAAATTCTTAAAGCGGCTTGAGGGCAAGTGGCTTAACAATTGGAATAAGATATGAAGCTGTTCTCTGAAACCGAAATTAATAACATTGAACAGATGTGGCGCGCTCTTGGCGGGGACCATCCGTGGACAGGATGGGCGACTTTGCCAGAGAATCCAGATGAAATCTGGATATTCCGCAGCCGTGCAAACTGGCGGCGTTTTATTCTAAGAAAAACAGATGCAGCCTATGTTTTGTTTGATGACACGCAGAACAGCGAAGAAGTTTTTGAGGAATTAGAAAGTCTTGCAAATAAGGTTGGACAAGTTCCAGCTTTGCCAAACTAGCGCTTCTTGAATGTATTTATGAAAAAAGGCCAAGAGAAATCTTGGCCTTTTTCGTATGTTCAATTTTACTTTGGGTTACAGTAATAATAAAGCTGTGTCTGAGCGTCTTCAAAGCCTTCAGATGTTGCTAAGAGATGAGTGTCACCGCGATGGGGGGCTTCATCTTTTACCAGAGCAAGCATGGATTGACCTTCTGGGTTTACGAGGTCCACGCGCTCGGCATTGCTAATTGCTCTCATTGCTTTCCAATCTGTGTTGAACACAAAATCAGTGGAATTGTTGAGCGAATTTTTTGCGTACATACCCAAAAGCGTCATAGCGGTGCCGTCAGATGTTCTCAGTGAAAATGAGGCGGCTGAGCCAGTTTTGTCTTTTGGCTGATTTTGAAGGCTTCCAGAAATTGCGCCAGTATCCGTGTTGCAATTAAAAGAGAGGCCGTAAATAGGCTGGTCGGGCTTTTCACTTGTGGAAAGCGCCATATAGGGAGATTCTGGCCATAACAACTCAACAGCTGTCCACTTTGAACTTGCGCTTATGTCTTCAAGTGCGGGGGATGATTTAGTGAGTTGTAAAGGTTCCTTTTTCTGCAGTTCTTTTGTTTGACTGACACTCGATGTGTCAGATACCGGCGCAGTGGTGGATGCGCATGCACTTGCTAGAAGACCTGTTGCGACAAGGAGGGGGAGGTGTAATTTCATGTCATAGACCTTTTATTGTTCTCGTTTCATGCGCGATTCTACAGATTCATGTGGCAAAATTAGGTATTACACATACTTAATGTAGGTTTTTCAGAGAGATTTGAGCCTAACTCCGTTTTGATATGCGTCTGCTTGATGTGAAGTTGCGTGCTCTAAATTGTATTTTTAGCCATAAAGCAGGTAGTGGTTAGATTTAAAAAGAGAATTTATTTTACAAAATGAATGAATTTGCAAAGTGTGTTCAATCTGCACTTGTCACATTTATGTAAGAAAACTATTCGGATAATGTAGGTTAGTGCCGAAAAAGGTGTCTAAAGGTGTCTTATGAGTAAGAGTGACAAGTTAAATACTAGCTCCAAAGAGATTTGGGCCTTGGCGCTTCATGGGGGCGCGGGCACGGGTGCATCCAAACATGACAAGCATACAGAAGCCTTTATGGCCGACCTTCTAAAGGAGGGGGGCAAAATGCTGAAAGACGGGGCATCTGCTGTTGCTACCGTTAAAACTATGGTTGGTGAATTAGAGTCATGCGGATTATATCTTGCTGGTAAAGGTGCTGCGCCTAACAAAAACGGTGAATTTGAACTCGACGCGGCCATTATGGATGGTGAAACGCGAATGGCAGGCTCTGTGGCAGGCTTAAAGGGGTTTAAACATCCTGTGAATGTGGCGGCTCTTGTGATGCGCAAAACCCCGCACGTTATGTTGGTTGGTGAGGGAGCTAGCCAATTTGCTGAAGAGCACAAATGTAAAAAAGTAAAACACCCCAAAGAATACTACACGCCCGTTAAATACGATCTTTTCGATATGGATGACCGTAAAATGACAGGGACGGTTGGAGCTGTTGCTTTAGATTCAGAAGGTCAATTAGCATCAGCGACATCAACAGGTGGTGCGCCTGATAAGCTGCCAGGTCGTGTAGGTGATTGTCCGATCATTGGTTCTGGGACTTGGGCAGACGAGCGCGTTGCAGTTTCTTGTACGGGGATGGGCGAATATTTCATGCGGGCAAATGCTGCTGCTGATGTGTCTGCGCGTATTCATTACAAGCGCACGAGTTTAGACGTTGCAGCCAGAGCTGTCATTGACAGTGTTGTCTTCCTTGGCGGGCATGGTGGTCTGATCAGCATTGATCGATTGGGGCGGATTGCGATGCCATTTTCTTCTGCTTCCATGGCACGCGGCTCTATTCATGCAAATGGCACAATGACTGTGGCGACGGTTTAATGAAGGGTTATTTCGGGATTGGCGCTGAGGGTATTTCCAAGCCTATGAATATGGGCGCGCTTATGCGAACCGCCCATGCATTTGGGGCCAGTTTTTTCTATTCAGTCGATGCAGATGTAAAAGTAACTGACATGTATGCATCTGATACGTCTAAAGCGTATGAGAATATGCCCTATTATAACTGGGACAGCATTGAAGATATGGCCTTGCCGCGCGGCTGTCAGCTTGTCGGTATTGAATTAACTGATGATGCTGTTGAATTGCCCGAATTTAAGCACCCAAGAGCTGCAGCTTATGTATTGGGACGTGAATTGGGTAATCTAAGCCCAGAAATGATGGCGAAATGTCATCACATTGTGAAAATTCCCACGAAGTTCTGTATTAATGTCTCACTTGCTGGGGCGTTAGTTATGTATGACCGAATGGTAAGTATGGGGGCATATGCAAATCGTCCGATCATGCCCGGTGGTCCTCAAAAAATGACGATATCTAAATAATACCTTCAAATCAGTCTGACTTCTCCTTGAAAACGGCGCCGTTTGAAGCGTTTACTTGGGTTGTGACTATCTCAATCAAGTAATTTGCGATTTGTAATGTTTTCTATTTGCACTTGTAGCTAAATTACTCGACACGCATTAAGGTCGCTTAGTGGGTGGATGGAGAGAATTATGCGTATTCAGACTTCGAACGGTTTGCGAATTGGTTTGGCATCGGCAATTATGTGTCTGGTGACAGCGTGTGGAGACCCCAATACGCAGCCCTTGCAGAATTTAAGTGATATTCGCGACACCGTCGAAGGACCAGAAATAGAGGTCCGTGCTGAAAAAGCGCGTCGTGCTGAGGAAGAGAAATCCAAGAATTTTGAATTTGTTAGATACGCCGCAAATACGCAGGGTGATGCTCCCATTGCATGTCTTGAGTTTTCGCATTCACTAAGTTCAAAGACTGATTATTCTGCATATATAGAACCGCCTGAAGATGTATCGCTTGCGCTGGATGTTCAAGGATCAAAACTGTGTATTGGTGGGCTTGGTTTTGCTGCAGCCACTGATCTTGTGCTCAAAGCTGGTTTGCCCGGATCAGGACGCGCACGTAAATTAGAGCGTGATCAGAAAATCACAATCGATTTTGGCGACCGCCCGAGCTATGTTGGGTTTAAAGGGGATGGAGTTATTCTTCCCCGCGTTGACGCGGATGGTTTGGCGATTGAAACGGTCAATGTAGACACATTGAAAGTGAGCGTTTCTAGGGTAACGGACCGTGCTCTTGTATTTAAAAGCATTACAAATGGTTTTACTGCCGGTCGCGGGGAATACACTTGGCAGGGGGGCGATGAAGACCCGACTGATGTATCAGAAAAACTGTGGACAGGTGAGATAGATGTCGAGAATTCAGGCAATATAGCTGCGACGACTGTCTTTTCATTGGCGAGCGCTGTGCAAAAGCTTCAGCCGGGTGCTTATTATGTGAGCGTTGAAGAGGTGCCTGCAGGATCGCTTGAAGTGGATCAGCCAGCGCGAGCTGCAAGATGGCTGATTGTGACTGATCTGGCGCTAACCGCCTATCAGGGAGATAATGGGCTTCAGGTCACAGCCCGTTCGATTGATACGGCTAAAATAGCGCGTGATGTTCGACTTGATTTGGTTGCGCGAAGCAATGAAATTCTAAAATCTGCTAAAACAGACCTGCTAGGGCGTGTTCAATTTTCGGCACCATTGCTGCGTGGCGACGGCCCGCAACGGCCGCGTATGGTGATGGCATATGATCAAAATGGTGATTTTGCTGTTCTTGATTTAGAGCGTCCAGCTGTTGATCTTTCTAAATATCCTGTGGGTGGCCGATCTGCTCCTGATATGACAGATGCCTATCTATATACTGAACGTGGGATTTATCGTCCGGGTGAGAAGGTATGGATTAGTGCCTTGGTGCGTGATTTGTCGGTACAGTCCGTTTCTTCAGCGGATGGTGTCATGCGTCTTTACGCGCCAAATGGCGTGGAAGCTGCCAATTGGCGTTTTGAAGGCGGGCTAGAAGCTGGAGGTATGTCGCGTTCATATGTGCTGCCAAAAGCTGCTGCGCGGGGTATGTGGCGTATTGATCTAGACCTTGATGGCCAAGGTGTGGTTGGAAGCACACGCATATCTGTTGAAGATTTCGTGCCTCAACGGATTGAGTTGAAAGTATCTTCTGAGAGCCAGACTGTTGTTGCAAAAGATGAAACGCGTTCGATTAATGCGGATGTGCGTTTTCTCTATGGTGCACCGGGTGCTGGTCTAACTGTTGAAGGCCGTACGCGGGTAGAAGTTGATCCAAAACCGTTTGCCGACTTTGCCAATTATGCGTTTGGAAACCATGACGAGCAATTTCGTCAGCGAGAATTTGACCTTAAAGACGCAACAGCGGATGGAGCGGGACAGGCAGTCTTGCGCTTAGATGTTGCAGAGCAAAGCATTAAAAGTTCGAAGCCATTACGTTTAAGAACTGTGGTCAGCGCGATGGAGCCGGGTGGTAGAGCGGTTCGCGATGATATCCGTATGCCATACCGACCCAATGATGTTTATGTTGGGGTATTGCCTGAATTTGATGGCAGTGCAGCTCAAGATGAAGCCGCGCGTTTAAAAGTGGTGGCACTTCAATCTGATGGAGCCCAAATCGCTGGAAATGTGAATTGGAGCCTTGTGCGCATTGATTGGGATTATGATTGGTATCGCACTGGTGGCGGCGCTTGGAAATGGCGTCGCACGCGTAATGTGGTTCCGATCCAAGAAGGCGACCTTGAATTATCTGCAACAGAAGCAGCAGTATTAGTGACACGGTCTTTGGACTGGGGTGATTATGAATTGGTGCTTACTGAAGAAGCGACTGGCGCGACTGCAAGTTATGGCTTTTGGGCAGGTTGGGGCGGCGGCCCGCAAGAAGGTGTTGAAGCGCCAGATCGCGTGCGTATTTCTGCGCCCAAAGACCCTGTCGAAATAGGTAAAAAGGCGAGTTATACAATCTTGCCACCTTATGCGGGTGAAGCAGAAATTGTAGTGGCTAATGATAATATTATTGAAACGCGCACGCTGACTGTGCCTGAAAAAGGCTTGAAAGTTGATTTCAATGTCACAGAAAAATGGGGGGCTGGTGCTTATGTGATGGTGAGTGTGTTTACACCGCGCGATCCAGTTGCGCGCCCCAGACCGCGTCGCGCTGTGGGTGTTTCTTATGCGCCAGTAGATGTGAAAAACCGCACTTTTGAATTAGATATGAAAGTTGCGGATGTGGTTGAGCCACGCCAAAAAGTGACAATTGAGCTTGAAGCAACCGGTGGTCCACGCGGCGAGAAAGTGTTTGCGACATTAGCTGCGGTTGATGAGGGTATTCTTCAACTCACAAAATTTGAGTCACCTAATCCGAGCGAACATTTCTTTGCAAAACGTCGTCTGGGTGTGATGCTGAAAGATGATTATGGTCGCTTGCTTGATCCAAACCAAGGCGCAGCCGCTGAGCCGCGCTCGGGTGGTGATCAGATTGGCGGTGCAGGGCTAACCGTTGTTCCAACAAAATCAGTGGCACTGTTTTCTGGTATTGTTGCAATGGGACGCGATGGCAAAGCCGAAATTGAACTGGACCTTCCAGACTTCAATGGTGAATTGCGATTGATGGCCGTGGTGTGGTCTGACACGGGTATGGGGGCTGTAGATGAGCCGCTAACTGTGCGTGATGATGTGCCTGCTGAGGTTATCTTGCCGCGTTTCCTCGCGCCGGGTGATACGGCGATTGCCACGGTGACGATGGATAATGTGGCTGCGACACCTGGAAATTACGATGCTGCGCTTGTTGCTGGAAAAGGTGTTGAAATTGGAGATGGCAATGTCACAGCTATGCTGAAACAAGGTCAGCGTGCGGATATTGCTGCATCTATTTCTGCTTCAAGTCAGGGTGTGTCTAATATCAATATGACATTGACTGGCCCGAATAATTTTCAAATCGAACGTGAATATGGCATAGAGGTTAGATCTCCATATTTGCCATTAAGCCGAATTGAAAAAATTGTGCTTCAGCCGGGTGAAAGCTGGACAGCGTCGGCTAATGCACTGAATGGTTTTGTGGCAGGCTCTTCAAGTTTAATGGTGTCGGCATCAGCTATTCCTATGGATGCATCTGCGCTTTATAAAAGCCTGAGTGAGTATCCATATGGATGCACAGAGCAAACAGTTAGTCGTGCATTGCCATTATTATATGCTGAAAATCTAGCGGGTATTGCTGGATTGGAAGCGGATGCGCAGATCAGCACTAAAGTGCAAGAAGCTGTGTCGACCCTTCTAAACCGTCAAAGCTCTGATGGTTCAATTGGACTTTGGCGCATGGGAGACAGAAATGCATCGCCTTGGGTGGGGGCATATGCTGTGGACTTTATCGCGCGTGCAAAAGCGGCTGGATATTTGGTGCCTGATGCGGCGTTGGAAAAAGCCTATACATCATTGGCGAAAGTGGCTGCTCAACAAAACCAATGGGGATCAGGGTATAACTATGATGTTTACACATCGCGTTGGCACACTGATACGCAAGAGCGTCTAAGTAATCGCGCAGCAGCTTATGCGGCATATGTCTTGGCGCGCGGCGGTAAAATCGAGGCATCTCGTCTGCGTTATTTGCATGATGAAATGCTTGGCAAAATTGATAGTCCTTTAGCCAAAGCTCAAATTGGAGCGGCGCTTCACTTTATGGGTGATAATGCAAGATCAGTCTCTGCGTTTGACGCAGCAACTGAGGCTTTGGGTTATGACAATACTGGCGATTATTATCAGACACCGCGCCGCGATAGAGCCGGCGTTCTCGCTTTGGCGGGAGAAATTGGGGATGCACCACTTGTTGCAGACCTGACCGAGCAGGTGGTGGATAAATTGCCTGATCCAGACCGTTTAACAACTCAAGAAAAAGCTTTCTTATTGATGGCGGCAAATAGTCTATCAAATGGAGCTAGCAGCGTTGAACTGACAGGTGCAGGCAAAGTCGTGCAGATAGCTGAAAAGCGCTCCTATTACGCAGATGAAGCTTCTTTTGATACCAGCGATAGTGAAATTGATGTGCAGCCTACCTTTACAAATGAAGGTGAGGGTCCGTTATGGCTGACAAGTGTAGCACGTGGTGCGCCTGTAAAAGCGCCTCCGGCTGTGCGTGGTGGATTGAGTGTTTCAAAATCTATCTTCCAAATGAATGGACGCAATGCCCAATTGGGGGACATGAAACGGGGTGATCAAGCTATCGTCGCATTAAGTGTTCGCCCGCTGGATAAGAACTCACATCCACTTATCATTGCTGACCTGTTGCCGGCAGGATGGGAAATTCAAGCTGTGCTTACCCCCAATACATCTGGACCATATAGCTTTGTGGGTGATTTGAGTTATGCCGATGTGGCTGAGGCGCGTGATGATCGTTTTCTTGCGTCTTTAACTGTGCGGGATGGAGAGCAGGCTATGCTTGCTTATGTCATCCGAGCTGTCACGCCGGGAGACTATGCATTGCCGGGTGCCGTGGCTGAAGACATGTACCGTGCTGATGTATTTGGACGAACATCAGCTGGGCGTGTGAAGATCTCAGCGGAGTAAGTCTTGAGCTGGTTTCAGCGGATAAAAAAAGTGAGATTGTGGCCAAAGGCATTTTATTTTGCATTGGCCGCTATCTCTCTTATCGGGTTTCTGGATTTAGCGTTTCCACCACCATTGGCAAAGGCTAACCAGATTTCTCAAGTTGTGCTCGACCATAGAGGACAGCCTCTGCGGGCGTTTCCACTTGAAGATGGTCGCTGGCGCTTAAAGGCTGATCTAGATATAGTCGACCCTGCTTTTATTGATGCATTGCTTGCCTATGAAGATGAGCGTTTCTATCAGCATATAGGTGTTGATTTTCGAGCGATTTTGCGCGCGAGTTTGAACCTTGTGAAAGCTGGTGAAATTGTATCGGGTGGATCGACGATCACCATGCAAACGGCGCGTTTGCTTGAACCAAAACAACGCACATTTGGCGCAAAGATTCAGCAAGCTATAAGGGCACTGCAATTGGAATCGCGTTTATCCAAACGTGAAATTCTGGAATTATACCTTACTCTGGCACCCTATGGCGGCAATATTGAAGGGCTGCGTTCTGCAAGCTGGGCATATCTGGGGCGCGAACCCAATAGCCTGACACCTGATGAAATCGCACTCTTGATTGCTTTGCCGCAATCGCCTGAAGCGCGTCGACCCGATTTAAAACCTGAGTCCGCTATTAAAGCGCGTGCACGTGTTTTGCGCCGATTGGTGGAAAAGGATGTTATTGCAGAAGATCGTGCACTAGAAGCTATGCAAACGGCAGCGCCTAAGCGTCGTGATTTTCCAGCCTTTGCATGGCAAGCCACAGAAGAAGCGCGTCGACGCGCCCCGCATATGCAGCCGGATATATACACATTTTTGGATTTTCAACTGCAAACTCGCCTTGAAACAATGGCAAGAGATGTCGTTGAAGAACTGGACGATCGCGCGCAAATGTCCGCTATTGTGGTTGATATTCGCACACGCAATGTTTTGGCATCTGTCGGGTCTGCTAGAAGAGATAGGGCGGGTGGATGGTTGGATCTTACAAATAGATATCGCTCGCCTGGATCGACTTTGAAGCCATTTATTTATGCAATGGCTTTTGATGAGGGGCTTGCCGCGCCATCAACGCATATTTCTGATTTACCCAAGCGATTTAAATCATATCAGCCAGAAAATTTCGATCGCACGTTTCGCGGAGATGTGACGATTGCGCAGGCTTTGCAGCATTCTCTAAATGTCCCAGCTGTGCATGCCCTAGAAGCGATAGGTCCATCTCGGTTTGCAGCAAGCCTTGCATTTGCAGGAGCAGCGCCGCGTTTGCCTAATAGAGCCGATAGTGATGCTGGTTTGGCTTTGGCGCTTGGAGGTGTTGGGCTGACAGTTCGGGATTTGGCAGTTTTGTATGCCGCTTTGGGCGGGGATGGGATTGCTCACTCTTTAAATTGGATTGAAGGAGAAAGCGCTTCTGCTGTAAGCGAAGGTCAAACGCGTTTTTTAACCTCACAAGCCTCTCGAAAAGTTTTAGAAATTTTAAAGTCCGCACCAATGCCGGATGGTCGTATGCCAACGGTTTTAACAAGAGATGCACCTCAAATAGCATTTAAGACAGGCACGTCTTATGGATTTCGAGATGCGTGGGCGGCGGGTGTTTCAAATGGACTAGCAATTGTGGTCTGGGTGGGGCGCGCTGACGGGGCTCCACGGTCTGGAGCGACAGGGAGGGAAGTCGCTTTACCTATACTTTTTGATGCATTTGATATTGCGACCCTGACTTTGCGACGCAGCAATGGGGGATTGAATGTCGGTGAAGAAATGACAGGCGTAGATCCATTTACATTGGCTAATTTTGAAAGAGACAAACAGCCTCCAGAAATTCTGTTTCCACCTGATAATAGTGAGATATGGCAGGACAAAAAAGATAGAGGTTTTACGCTATCTGCGCGCGGCGATGGTGAGCTGACTTGGTATGCTCAGGGCCAGAAAATTTTGGCGAATCGGTTCGGAGATTCAATTTGGACGCCCACAGAAGAGGGGTTTTACTTATTGGAAGTTGTCGACAAGTCTGGCTTAAGTAGTGCCTCAACCGTCAGAATTACGCAACACGCGCAATAAATCTTGTGCAAAATGTGGCAAATTTCAACTTTTCACTGGTTGTTCGAGGGAATCATACTTACTTCTAAGTTAAGTGTAGAATAGTTTTTCTTAAAGGTTGTATTTATTTCAACTGATGAAGAGCATGAGTAAAGTCACGAGTTTTGTATGATCGTATTGCCGGGGGGATTCTAGTTGATAATTCAACTGATTGAAGACGATACGATTTACATTCAAATCGTCAAGAAGATGTTTGCAGATGTGTCCGATGTGACTCTGCATGTTAGTGCGCGACTGGATGATTTTCTCTCATCGAATTTAATAAATACAGTTGATCTTCTTCTTGTTGATGTGCGGCGTCCAGATTCAATTTCGTTGGATGAAGATTTTCAAATGCTTCAGCAAATTACATCCGCGCCAATCGTGTTTATTTCACAAAGCAGCACAAAAGAGATTCGTGTAGAAGCTTTGGAAATTGGGGCGGAAGCCGTGATTGATAAAGTGGATCTTTCTGAAGGTCTAATTCGGCAATTAGTTCTCAATACTAAAGCGCGTGGACGTAATGGTTCACGTGAAAGGCTTTGGGAAAAAGCCGCAGTTGAAAGAAATTTTGCAGCGTTGCAAGCACCACTTGCTTATCTTGAATCAGGTTTGAGTACATTGGGCGAGGTGATGCGCGAGACTGGGAAATCAGGATCTAGCGAGTTTGTGGATCATTTAAGAGAAACTATTCAGGCAATAAAAAAATATACTGAAGATGATTTGTCTGCTCAATCGGGTGGATCTTTGCATTTGCTAATTCAACAATCCTTTGAACGTATTCAGCAATTGGCTGAGATGCGTAAGGTCAATTTGAAAGTTGATTGGGAAGAAGCTGGATTTCGGCATATTGGTTCAAATGCATTGGTCCAATTAGGCGTTCAACATTTACTCGAAGGCGTATTGCGGTGCTGTTCTGCAAAAGATGGCATTTGGATGCAGGGTGAAAAAGCAGAGCAGACTGGATTGAGTGTTATTCGAGTTCATATGAGCCGACGTGTTCTGCCTTCGGTAGATCTTATGTTTCCAGGTGGGACTCCAAGTGTAGGAGTTGGACTGGACGCACTTTCGTCTATGCAATTGGGAAGCCTATTGTTGATGCTTACACCTAAACAAGTGGAATTGAGCTGCGAACAACGTCAACAATTACTCAGTGTATATCTTTAGTTAGACGTCCAGATTTTAAGTTTTGTAGAATTTACATAATGCTTCAACAACAGAATGACCGATACCTTCTGTTGCACGATAATATATTGTTTGTGCTTCGCGGCGTGACGCCACAAGGTCAGCTGCGCGCATTTTGGATAAATGCTGAGATACTGAAGGTAGAAGTTGGTTTGTATATTCGGCAAGCTGATTGACAGATTTTTCACCATCTAAAAGTGCGCAGAGTATTTTTAGTCGCGTTTCATTGGATAGCGCTTTCATAACGTCAACAGCTTCTCCAATTCTAGAATTGGTTAGATTGGATGTATCCATCGGAAAGGGTGTTGGGGAGATTTTACTGTTGGGCATTATTTTATACTTCCGCGATATTATAATCTACTTAATCTTCTAAACATTTCTCTAGCAAGATATAGGGTCTATAGTGTCGATTTTTAGACCTTTATTATATTTGTTGTTAGTCCGATCTACGTGCCGCTTACATATATGATGGGTATGATTCAAATGATTTGAGTATTGGATGATGCGACATCATAAAATCTGAAATTTGAATGCCATTGAAGATATGATTTCAGGGCGTGTTTTGCATGTATAATTCCAAGGCTCTCTGCTTTTTTGAGGTGTTTTCTTAGATGTATAACTGTAGAAATGGGTACAATTAGAATTTAAAAACACAATACCAGCATGCTTTTAGAGCGTTTGTTCTAATGGCTCAATCTTGACGCAGCGGAATTTTGATAAGATTCGTATAAGTCACTCAAAAAATGGTACAAAAAATGGCTGCTTACAATAATCCAACGGTCAGTCCATCCACACCTCGCATGGGGAATGGCGTGACAAGATGGTTGGGGAGCATGGTACTAATGATTCTGGGGTGGAAAATAACCGGCCAGCTTCCTGATGAAAAAAAAGTGGTTGTCATTGGCGTGCCTCATACGTCAAATCTTGATTTTATCGTGGCGATGGCATCAATGCAGTCCATTGGGCTGAAAATGTCTTTCATGATGAAACAAGAAGCTTTTTTCTTTCCCTTTGTGAATTTATTCAAATGGATGGGGGGCGTTCCAATTGATCGTAAGAATGCTCGCAACATATCCGAACAAATGTCGGAGTGGTTCGATGCGAATGAAAATGTCTGGCTTGGGATTACACCTGAAGGAACACGTTCTAAGGTGGATGGGTTCAAGCCAGGATATTTAAAAATTGCATATGCTGCTAAAGTGCCGGTCTTCGTCATTGGTATAAATGGTGGCACCAAAGAAATTTTATTGACGAAGCTCTGGGATTTAACGGGTGATTTGGAAACAGATAATCAGGCAATTCGGGCATTTTGTGCAGAGAATTTTGTAGGCATCAAGCCAGCGCGACAATAACGCGGCGACTTTTTATTATTGCAGCTCCAAAATATCACCACACGTTAGGCTAGAGTAAATCTAGTCTATAGTTGAGGCGAATGTCAGCTTGATTTGGTGGAATATTGGGGGCTAGGTAGGTGCATTGTGAAGAGAGGGAGGTAGCCTTGCAAAGATCTCAATTTGTATCTGCAAATAGTTGGAGTTCGAAGTATTTCAAATCGCACAGAGAGAATTGCGTACTTGATACAAGAGATTGTGCATTGCCTGATATTACAATTGCCCCAAGAAATTAAAAGAGTGGTTCTATTGGGTCGTTTTAAAAAAATCAGAAATTATTTTTGCGAATAAAATTTACAATTATGGTCGATGATTTTTATGGTTAATGCTAGTCTATGTATGAATTTACAATGCTGAATTCTGCCGATTTTTTCACTTTGAAGGGTGTTTTGTAGAGTTGATTTAAATTGGGGTTTTCGGGGGGATGCAACTGCAATTTTTCATTTTGTAAAAAATAATCTGAGATTTTTAGTTGATTTCCTGAGAATAATCTATATTTACGGTTTCTCGGTTTTTTGCTGGTTCTAAATCGAGTGAATATTAGAGCCAGTATAGTTTTGAAATCTAATAAAATTTGTTATAATTTTACTAGATGTTGTAAAAAAATTTTTACAACTTATATCATAGTCTAACAAGACATATCTGATGAGCTTCGTTAGATGAATCAGGGTTAGTTCGGATTTGCTTGCGTCCCCCCAACCCAGCTGGCAGTTTCGGACTTCGCGGTGCGCCGTTCCTCGTTTACGAGGGGCGGCGTTACTGTTTTAAGGGGCTGATTTCTCTCTTTCCCGATTGCATTTTATATTCTTCAAAATTGCTACAATTAGCCGTTAGGATAGGCTGACCTGTATTTGTTTTATGCTATATCTGGTCGTATGCTTACTGGATTAGATCATATCGTTTTGATTTGTAACGATTTAGACGTTGCAACTTCAAATTACAAAATGTTGCTTGGGCGTGAGCCTGATTGGACCGCTGTGACGCCTGATGATGGTACTGCGAGTGTGTGGTTTCAGATTGGTGAAACTGGACTTGAATTACTGGGGCCGGAAGGTGACGGACCAGTTGGAGACAAACTTAAAAAAATGATCGCTGCTGGTGGTGGTGGATTGGTGAGTTTAGCCTTTTCCTGCGTGCAGATTGACGAGATGCACACATGTTTTTCCAAGCGTGGATTAGTCCCGTCGGACATTTCGCATGGCCAAAGTACAGACAGTGCGACCGGTAAGACACGATCTTGGAAACGATTGCGATTGGATACAAGTCAAACTGGTGGTGTACGTCAGTTTGTGATCCAGAATGAAAAAAGTACGCCTATAAAGTCAAAACATTATGGGGATGATAGCGTGCAGTCACTAGATCATGTGGTTATCAACTCGCTTCACCCTGAAAGAGCTGCAGCTTTGTATGGGGCGAGGTTGGGGTGTGATTTGAGATTGGATACGGAGCGTGTAGATTTAGCGTCTCGTTTTTTATTTTTTCGTGTTGGAACTTCCACGATTGAAATCGTTAGCCGCTTAGGAGTGAGTGCTTCAACTCAAATGAATGACTCATTGTGGGGCCTTAGCTGGTATGTAAAAAATCTAGATATGGCGCATAAACGTGTAAAAAAAGCGGGTTTTAATGTTACGGATATTCGTCCGGGACGAAAAAAAGGCACTCAAGTCTTCACTGTTCTTGATAGAACGTGCAATACACCCACTTTGTTTATCGAGAGATCATAGAAACAGATTGCTCGATTAGATTTGATTTTGACGGACTGAGGCAATTTATGACCCCATTTACGACCCTACGCGGTGTTGCTGCTCCTCTTAAAACGGGTGACGCGCTTCTGGCGAATGTTGATACAGATATGATCATTCCCAAACAGTTTTTGAAAACTGTGACTCGTGAAGGGCTGAAAGTTGGTTTGTTTCACGAAATGAAGACAAATGAAGATGGAACGCCTAATCCTGATTTTGTGTTGAACAAGCCAGCCTATCAGACTGCATCTGTTTTGATTGCCGGTGATAATTTCGGATGTGGATCTTCACGTGAACACGCACCTTGGGCGATTTTGGATCAGGGGATTCGGTGTGTCATCGCACCGTCTTTCGCCGACATTTTCTTCAACAACTGTTTTAAGAACGGTATTCTGCCTATCGCCTTGCCGCAGGACATTTGCGATAAGTTGGCTTCACAAGCAGGCGGCGGAAATCATATTTTTACGATTGATTTGCCCAACCAGAAGATTACTGCACCAGATGGAACTGAGATCGATTTTGATATTGATCAGGGCCGTAAAACAAACCTTGTAAAAGGGTTGGATGAGATTGGTGAAACCTTGACGCATGGCGGCGATATTGAAGCATTTGAACACAAGCGTAAGATTATGACGCCTTGGTTGGAAAAAGCTTAAACAATGCTTTTGCTTGAAGGAAGTTTACGCATAAAAGCTGGAATGTTTGAAGCATCCCGAGCTATTTTCGTAGATTTCGTAAAAGCATGCAATGAAGAGGCTGGTTGCCTTGAGTTTTCCTTCTCTCAGGATGTCTGCGATGGGGATGTGCTCAACCTTCGAGAACGGTTTGTAGATGAGGCAGCCTTTCAGCAGCACCAGCAAGCAGAACATACTATAGCTTTCAAAAAATACCTTTACGCTTTGGGCGTGGAAGCACGAGATGTGCGTTATTATGAAAATGTAACGCCCATAAAGAGATAAGGTGGGCAGAGATAGCATGAGTCAGAAGGTAATCATTGTTACTGGCACGTTTCGCTTGCCCATCGAAAATCGCGAAGCCGCCCGCAACGCTATGCAAACAATGGTGGAGAAGAGTCGAGCCGAAGCAGGTTGTATATTATACAGTTACGCATTCGATTTTTTGGATGAAAACCTCGTTCATTTTATAGAGAAATGGGACAGCCGAGAGGCATTGCAGGCTCATTTTGCAATAAAGCATATGGCAGAATGGCGCAGCACTTGGCCAGATTTAGGAGTGGCAGATAGAAACGCCAATCTTTATGAAGCAGTCGAAGAGAGTTTTTAATATCTCTCCACGATTTTGCCCGGAAATATTGCGTAAAGCTGCGCGGCCTAGTAAGCGACCATAATTGACATAATAGCCCTGAGTTAAACTACGAAAGCATGACCCCATGACACAGACATTTTTACTTCTCCCAGGTGACGGAATTGGACCCGAAGTTACAGAGCAGGCACGTCGTGTTCTTGATGTTGTGGCACCAGATTTAAAGTTCTCAGAAGGGTTATTTGGTGGTGCATCCTATGATGTGCACGGCGTGCCTCTTACAGATGAAGTATTAAACCAAGCGCGCCAATCTGATGCTATTTTGATGGGGGCTGTAGGTGGTCCCAAATGGGCAAAAGTTGCACGTAATCTTCGTCCTGAAATGGGGCTTTTGAAGCTACGTAAAGAACTTGATGTATATGCGAATTTGCGTCCGGCATTTTGTTTTCCAGCACTTGCAGATGCTTCTAGCTTGAAACGTGAATTTGTCGAAGGGCTCGACATTATGATTGTACGTGAGCTGACATCGGGCGTGTATTTTGGAGAACCTCGCGGTATTGATGATTTAGGCAATGGCGAGCGCAAAGGCTATGACAATGCTTGCTATACGAGTTCTGAAATTCGTCGTGTGGCGCGTGTCGCATTTGAAATTGCCAAGGGCCGTAAAGGCAAGGGCGGTGCCTATCCAGGTGTGACGTCCACGGACAAATCCAATGTGATGGAATCGGGTGTGTTGTGGCGCGAGGAAGTTACGAAGCTTCACCAAGAAGAATTTGCAAATGAGCCACTAGATCACATTCTTGCGGATGCGATGGCTATGCAGCTTGTAAAGAAGCCGAAAGATGTAAATGTGATTCTTGCGGATAATCTCTTTGGTGACATTCTGTCGGATGAAGCAAGCCAGTTGACTGGTTCTATTGGTATGTTGCCGTCTGCTGCATTGGGTGAGCCGGGCACTCCGGGCTTGTATGAACCTGTTCACGGATCTGCACCTGATATTGCAGGCAAAGGGCTCGCAAACCCTTGTGCAGCGATCCTGTCTGCTGAAATGGCGCTGCGTTGGTCACTTGATCGCGCTGATGCGGCTGATCGTATTTGGAATGCTGTGGGTAAAGCACTAGAAGATGGTGCGCGTACAGCTGACCTCGGCGGTTCAATGTCTACGGCTCAAATGGGTGATGCGATTATTGCCGCTTTGTAGATTTTAGCTAAATTGATCAGAATAAAAGCGCCGCTTGAGTGATCGAGCGGCGTTTTTTTATTGGCTTTAGGCTGTGTGTTGGTAAAAAATAGAAATACCAATCGCAATAAGAACAAGACCGCCCAAAATTTCAGTATGATGGCCTAAGCGTTCGCCCACCCGAGGCGCGATTAAAAAACCAAATGAGCTAATGATAAAGCTTGTTGCGCCTATAAGCAGACAAACCCAAATGCTGGTGCCAGCCATAGCGAGCGCAATACCGACTGCTGCTGCATCTATGCTTGTGCCGATGGCTGTAAGGATTGCACTTAAGAGAGAATGTTCACGGGGCGCTGCGTCTTCATCATTATCATGACTGAGGCCTTCTCGAATCATGCGCGCGCCGATGATGGACAATAGTATCAACGCAACCCAGTGGTCAAAGGCCTCAATAATACCTGAAAAATATGTTCCTAATCCAAACCCGACAAGACACATCAATCCTTCTGCAAGGCCGAAAGTCAGGCCGGATTTCAATGCTTGCATGATACCGCGACGCGGTGCTTTGGCACCAACAGCGATAGATGCCGCAAAAGCGTCGGTCGAAAGACTCAGGCTAAGGGAGAGTAGTGTGAAAAAAGCTGACATGCAGCTGTCTATATTTGTATATTAGAAACAGCGCCAGTGTCATTTTTAACTTTTAAATACACTTGATTGCGTAGATTTTTGTTCAACTAAAAGGATGTTAGTTTGGATGCTCAGTCATTTTTAACGGGGTTGTTGCATAACCTAATTCTTTGGCGCGCTTTGTGATGCTTTGGTAGATTTTGTCATCAAGTTTAGGTGTGCGAGACAATATCCAGAGATATTTTCCATCGGGACTACCCACAAGTGCGGCTGAGTAATCTTCTTCTAGGTGCAATATCCAGTAATCGCCCCAAGCGAAAGGCACCCATTTAGGAGCAAATTTTACCTTTAACTGGGCATTTCCCGTATCTTCTACAATGCGAGCTATGGCTGTCGCAGAGCGCACTTCACCTGCATGACATGTGTTTGTGACATTGATATTGCCATCTTCACGTAAGCTGTATTCAGCGGTGACAGCTTCGCAATTTTTTTGAAAACTATTGGGATAGCGAGCTATTTCATACCATCTGCCTGCATATCGGTTGAGGTCAACTTCACTGACTGTAGCCGGCGGAGTATCAATTTTACGATAATCGGCTTGAGATGAACAAGCTACAAGCGCCATTAGCAAAGGAAGACTCAATGTGAGGGAGGGGTTTTTCATCGAGAAATCCTTTGCGGCCGGGGAAGTATAATGCTTATACGCATCCTTTGTCTGGTTGGATCTATGTTGCTGGCTCCGATACATATCTGTCGCGCACAAATGTTCGCCCAGATATGAGGAAGAAGAGACCCGCCAATGCAAACAGAACCGTGGCAGCAACACAGGCCATTTGAATGCCATACCCTTTTGCAGCACGACATGCCGATTGGGCAGCTTCACTTAAGCTAGCATCCGCAAAATTACAGGATGATGAAAGTGTGCCTGCAAACTCACCCGAAGCGAGCTGATTGGACGCGAAAATATCTGCCATCAGGCCTATAATCGGGGGACCAAATCCATAGCCGATCAGGTTGACGACAAATAGCAATACAGCAACGGCCGTGGCACGAGATCGTACACTCACAACTGCTTGAGCTATATTATACTGCGCGCCAATGTAGAAATACTGTAAAACACTACCCAGCATCAGCATAGCAAGCATTAATCTATGGTCGGATGCGAAGAAGGAAAATGCGTAGAATGGTACGGCAATAAGAAACGCAATGCCGGAAACCCATGTTGGTGCGGTTTCTGATTTTTTGGATGCGGTTTGGGTGAGGTAACCACCCAGAAATGCACCAAGAGTGGCGGCTAATCCAACGGGGGCCATAAACATAATTGCAGTTTCACCGGCTGAATATCCGTGAACATATTGGATAAATAATGGTGTAAAACCGACAAGTCCATACCCTGCAAAAGCAGCTAAAGTTGCGCCAACAGCCATGATCCAGAAAGTGGGTTTGCTGAAGATTTCGACAATAGCATCTTTAAAATTTGTTTGACTTGCCGACTTGGTAGTCGGCGGATCTGAATAGCCACGCGGCGGTTCTTTTATTGTCAGTAAGACTAGTATTCCGATAATTATGCCGGGAGCACCGACATAGATGAATGCTTCGCGCCATGTGAAATTTTGAATAACCCAGCCGCCGCCGAGTTGAGCCAGAACACCACCGGCAGTGACGCCCATTGCATATATCCCCAAAGCTGTGGGGCGAGCGACAGGTTTGTAATAGTCACTGATGAGGGAGTTTGCAGGTGGTGTGCAGCCTGCTTCGCCGATACCAACAAGGAGACGAGCGAGGAGTAAGGTCACAAAGCCAGTTGCAAAGCCGCACAAAACTGTCGCTAGAGACCATAATATGACACAGATGCCGATAATACGAACGCGATTGTGGCGCTCTGAAAAGTTCGCAATCGGAATGCCGAGCATGGTGTAGAAAAGGGCAAAACCGATGCCGGATAAAATACCAAATTCAAAATTGCTCAGTCCAAATTCTGCGATGATCGGACCACCCATCACACTGATGAGAATACGGTCGATAAAATTAAATGTGTAAACAATAGTCAGTGTCCACAGGACAAATGAGCGATAGCCAAAGCTACCGAAATTATTTCCTGTATTTGTCACAATGCTTGTGTCTGTTGTGCTCATAAATTTCACTCCCCATTTGACATACGTCTCTTTGTACGTTTGTTCAAAAATAGAGCTTATCAAGTCTTTTGGTCGCGGCAAGTCGTTAAATTATTAAAATTGAAAACAGTCTGCTAAGCCAATCGTCAAATAATTAGATTTTTTATGCTCTTGACCTCAAGTTAACATGAGTTTGTAGGCTGGTTGAATGGTAAAACTAAAACAAGGCAAGGACGACACCTTATGAACAAGACTCATAATATTCAGTCAGATATGAAGACGCTTTGGAATGGCGCAGCCGGAAATGCGTGGGTTGAATCTCAAAGTTTACTTGATCAGATGTTTAAACCCATTGAGCAAGCTTTGGTCAAAGCTGCTATTGATAGCGGTGCGTCAAATGTTTTGGATATTGGGTGTGGAGCTGGAACAACAACTCTGACATGTTCAAGAGCACTCGGTGAGCAAGGGAAACTAACCGGACTTGATATTTCTGCTCCACTCATTGAAGCGGCGAAATTACAAGCTAAAAAGACGAAATCATTGGCTCAATTTGTATGTGCAGATGCTCAAGAATATACATTTGCGTCGAATGCTTTTGATCTAATTATTTCACGTTTTGGTGTGATGTTTTTCTCTGATCCGGTGGTTGCTTTTACCAATTTACACAAAGCGGCAAATGAAGAAGCAAGATTGCATATGTATGCGTGGAGACACCCGGGAGAGAATGGTTTTATGACAACTGCCATGCGTGCAGCAGCACCATTTTTACCGCCAATGCCAAAACCAGAGCCAAACACAGCAGGGCAGTTTGGGTTTGCTGACCCTGATTATGTCATGTCGGTTTTAGAAGAGGCTGGATGGAAAGATGCAAAGCTAGAAAAAGTCGATTTCCTTTGCTCATTTCCAGCTGAACAAATTGAACAATATAACACGCGGTTGGGCGTGTTGGGGACTTTGCTTCCAGAACTTGATGAGAATGTCCGCAACAAGATCATTTCGGTTGTGAATACGGCGTTTGATAAATTTATTTCAGCTGATCGGGCGCAATTTACTGCTGCCTGCTGGAAGATCACCGCGAGAGCTTAGAGCAATAAAGTGCAGCCTATAATGTATTGGCTGCACTTTGCTTTTAGATGATGATTATTCAATTTTTCCAGTTAGGTCTCGATAAAGTGTCCACACCATGCGCTCAGTGGTGATGAATCCCCAATTCCAATCATCGTGATAATCAGAGAGTGGGTTGGCAGCTTGTATGGTTGCTAGGTCTTTGTCTTGAGAGACATATCCAGCAATCAATTTTTTCGTGTCAGCCAACATGCGAATGCTTGCTTTGACTTCTTTGACAGTGGATGTGGGCCCATGTCCTGCAATGATAACTGTATCCTCATTTGCAACATCCAATATGGCTTGCATGCCTTCGATATAGCCATCAACGCTGCCGCCATTATCTAGGTCGATATACGGAAAGCGGTTGGCAAAGAGGAGGTCGCCAGCGTGAAGGATATTTGCTTCTTCAAAATAGACAAAAATATCGCCGCTCGTGTGTGCATTAGGTGCGTGATAAAATTTAGCTGTTTCACCATTCATTGTCACACTGTCACCAGCGTTCACATTTATAGTTGGCAGTGCGCTAGCGGGTAAAGCTTCTGGTGTGCCTCCAGTCATTTTAGATGTGACGGGGTTTGCAGCTCCCGGGCGCACATTGGGATGCGCCATAATGAGCGCTCCTTTGTCGGCGAAATAGGCATTGCCACCGATATGATCATAATGGACATGTGTGTTGAGGATGAGTTCAACATCTTTGCCTGACAATTTGCGCTGGGCTGCATCAATGAGGGGGGTAAGCTCGCCTAGTTGGGTGTCGATCATGAAGACACCATCTTCACCGATGGATACACCGACGTTTCCGGCTTTATCCGTGCGCAATTCATAAATACCATGTCCAAGATCAGATGTGTGGACGATGGTTTCAGGCGCTTTGGTTTCTTCTGCGAGTGCCGAAGGTGTCAAAAAAGTGAGTGTAGATGTTATTGTTATAAGCAAATTTCGCATCGTAAATCCTCCTTAAAAGCAAAGCTGAACATGGTGCCTTTAGTGCTGAATGACAATGTACAAACTTTTGAAAATCTTGTGACAGTTGCAAAGAGAATGTTCGCTATTGTTTGGTTTTGGTGCTAGGGGGAATGCCTCGTCAATTTGGACATAAAATTGTGCACCCATATTCTCCAAACAATGAAGTTCCCCAAGAATTTGTATTACCGACTTGGAATTGGCTAGCACAACTGGCCGATGAAAACTGGGCGATAGCCTATGATGTCGTGCCTCCAGAATTGACGCGTGCGCTTTATGTTCAAGCTTGTCGTTTGCACGCAGCCGATAAATTGAAACGTGCAGGAATTGGTCGCGCTGCAGACCTGACAATTGATACAGACATTCGCAGAGATAAAATACACTGGCTTAATTCGCAGGATGATGTGCAGGCTGACTATCTTTCAGTCATGGAAAATGTACGACAAACCTTGAATAGCTCTTTATTTTTGGGGCTTTTTTCGTATGAAGCGCATTATGCTGTTTATGAAGAGGGTGGATTTTATGCGCGCCACTATGATGCTTTTAAAGGCGCTAAAAATCGTGTCCTATCGACTGTGTTTTACCTAAATTCCGATTGGGTCGAGGCGCATGGCGGTGAGTTGGCTATCTATAGTGAAAATGAAGATACCGCTGCCTTGGCAGTCATCCCACCGGAAGCTGGAACATTAGTCTTGTTTCTTTCTGAAGATGTGCCGCATGAAGTGCTTCCAGCTTATGCTGATAGATATTCTATTGCTGGCTGGTTCAGGGTGAATGACCGCCTTGGTGCACCAGCCTTGCAGGTTGTGGAAACGCCGATACTTTAATCTACGAGTGAGCACATAGAAGACACAAATTGTTCGGTTGGAATATTGCGAGCATCGCGCCAAGCAAACACGTCTGCTTTGTTGAGTAATTCACCATTTGGAGAAAGAACCATTATCGCTGGTAGGCCTTCCAGTTCTTCAAATCCAAGTGCTGCATACAGGCTTTGATTACGTTCGTGTTTTCCAATGTCAATTTGGACGATTTCAAACTTGTTCCCTATCACGTTTAGCACGTCTTCATGCTCTAGCGTGGCTGACATTAGCCGAGCATCAGGACACCAATTTCCACCAAATAAAATTAACAGAGGAACATTGCGAACGAGACTTGATGTGCGCGCTGCCTCTAGTTTTTCTGATGCATTTTCTGTTTCGTTAAACGGTGTATCTTTGGAGGTTATAACGATGTTTGAAAGTGACATTCTTATCAACCTTTGTGGTGTTCTGCTCTCGTTTTTACGATGTGGAGAATGTTGGACTGGATGTCGCCAAGAATCAGCTCTCCCCACAGCGTTCCATAGGTGTTTACGGGCGTTGATACAAGATAATTTGTATCAAGAAAGAGCCGTGTTTGTTGCGTATTAATTGGTTCTAACCGATAGCCGCCATTTTGGATTTTGAGGTGAGCACCATCGGGCGATATGTGTCTGTCTGTGTATTTTTGAACAGAGTCATTTGCGAAGACGAATTCCCATCTCAGGTCTTCGTTTTCATGCCATTCGCGTATGTGTTCTTCAAATGTGATATCGGCACCCCAAGCGGCATATCTGATAGCATTGGTTTTTTCTCCAATTACGACGGCAGAACGTGGACGGTGAACTTGCAGGATATTTTGAGTGACATTCCATCGACCTTCACTTTGCTGGATATCGTCCATTTTAAGAAGGTGAGGCCAGATTTCATTTGGTGTGGCATTGATCAACACTGAGCGTTCGACATTGCTGGTGGTGATTGGTGAGACTGTGTTGGCATCAACGACCAGCATTAAAAAAGGTAGCGCCAGTAGAATGCTAGAGTGCAGTGTGGTGCGCTTCCGATATCGGTTGTGCAGTATTTTTACGGTCGTCGCTCCAAACCATGCAAATAGCCACCAGAGCGGTGCTAACATGGCGACACAGATCACTCCTTCACGCAGAATTATCGCGCCAATGATGAGGATGAGTAACACTAGAACAACAGGGATGATGGTAGCGCGTTTGGGCTTTTGACCATGTAAATCAGATAGCAGGTAGAAGACAGAGCCCAAGGCGTATGGCAAAACGACGAGTATACTTAGGCTGATGGCACCGCCGCCACCGTCCTTGCTAATCGCTTCAGATATAAGAAATAATATTAAACTCACTGTTAGAGCGAAAGCTAAAATAATAGCTAGGCGGATAGCGACCCACAAAGGTGAGCTGGGTTCTGGTAGAGGATCATCAGGGATTTTATTATTCATCTTTATGCTTCCACATTCCACTCATGCCTCTGGTCAGACAGTATTGGATTTTGGAAGCGTATGTTCTTTTGCATATTTGGGAAGCTGTAATTGTGTTTTAGAGACAATTTATCGCGAGAAATACTTTATTTTTTCCAGCTTTGAATGATGTCAGCAACTTCTTCTTTTACAATCAAGATTGCTTCATTGCGGGTCATTGCATCGACCTGCTTTAGATTGTCAAAATCTGTCTGCGTGTTGCGAACATGCACGCGAGCAGACATGGCAGTTGCTGTTTTTAGATCAATGTCCCGATACTGATCGGACTGAACAAGAGCAATTATTGCATCACGGTCAGAGCTTGGACAATTGGGAAAGAAGCGCGCCATATGTTTAGAAATGGCTTTATAGGAATGAGGCATTACGGGGATATGATTCTTTGTGGGAGGGTTAAAAAAATCGTATCCCCGCAATTCACCAGTGTCTAGATGAAAGCTGAGTGTCCAGCTAATTAGAGGCCTCTTCCGGACTATTTTGTCCAGAAGAGGCAATGCAGGCATTTAAGTGGGTGGGGACAAATGCCTGCAAATATGAGCCGGGTTTTCTCAGCTTCTGAGAGTTTAACGTTCTACATTTTGAAATCCGTCGCGGGTGAAGCGTTTTTTCTCAATTATTTTTATGTGGGATTTTGCCTAGAGAATGACGTGCAGTGTGGTAGCCTGCATTTTCTGAAAAATGATCATACACATGAGCAAGTTGGGGCGGAAAATGAAACATCAATTTGGAAAAATGAGTGCGTTTTTATTGTTGGTATTTGGCGCATGTTTTGCGTCGCCGGCATCGTCCGCGCAAACGCGGGATTTAAGCCAGATTATTGCAGACTTAGAGCAGAAGTCTTTGGCTTGCACAAATGCTGTTCAGGGGCGGGGCTATTCTGGCGTGTGTGCGCAAAATTGCAGAATAGGCGCTATGCAGCTGAAGAGCCAACCTGAAAAATGGAGCGAGCAAGAAATTCAAGGCTACCAAGATGCATGTGATGATCTTTATGACTTGGTCGATTTTAGGCCGTCTGCTTTAGAGGATATGGCTAAGATTAATGTCTTGAAGGAAGAGATGCAGGAAAAATCAAATGCCTGTAAAAATGCTTCGCCTTATTCTAAAGCAACGATATTGTGCCACAGACGTTGCCGAGGGATGTATACTCGCCTGTTGAATCTCAATGAATCTGCTACTGATGATGACGTTGATATCATCGTAACTGCTTGCCGAGATTTATATGCAGAAACAGGGCTGGGCCAAACGCAATAAGGGCGTTTAGTCGTCGACTTTTTCTGGCAAATTATCATGTGATGTGCTGGCGATTTCTTCCAGCTCGTCTTCGCTCATACTTTCATACATGTCTTTAGAAGCGCCTTCTAAGTCGTCAACTTTAGTGTCGCCGCGTTTGGCGGATAGTGCGGCTCCGGCGGCGCGTTGCTGTGCTTTGGATTGTGCTGGCATGGGTGTTTCCTCTCGGTTTATTTGGTCTCAAGAGTTGAACGCAAAAGCGAGGGCAGATGTTCCATCATGCACAGTCACAATTCATTAATTTGAAGGGTAAGGGTTGGATTTGAACAAAAACGCACGACATAGAGATGAAGCCGATAGCTAATTAATACCCTGGAGCTTCTTCATGATTCCGATTTCAATTCTGGACCTTGCACACATTGTCGAGGGTGGAGATGCAGCCCAGACTTTCAACGATTCTGTCGAACTGGCGCAAAAAGCTGAAGCATTGGGATATGAACGTATATGGTATGCAGAGCATCACAATATGCGAGGTATTGCTAGCTCTGCGACGGCTGTTTTGATTTCTCATATTGCAAGCAAAACCAAGAATATACGCCTTGGCGCTGGCGGTATTATGCTGCCCAATCATTCGCCTTTAGCTGTAGCTGAGCAATTTGGAACGCTGGCGACTCTGCACCCCAATCGCATTGATCTTGGCCTAGGAAGAGCGCCGGGTGGGGATCAAGACACGATGCGGGCCATGCGCCGCAATAAACATGCAGGTGATAACTTTCCTGGTGATGTGAGTGAGCTAATTGGATATTTAGGGCAGCGAGATGAAAGCGCTAAAATTGTTGCTGTTCCGGGTGAGGGAACGAATGTGCCTATATGGATTTTAGGCTCGAGCATGTTTGGTGCGCAGATGGCGGCAGAGATGGGTTTGCCATATGCATTTGCCTCGCATTTTGCGCCTCAACAATTAGTGCAGGCGGCCGATTTTTACAGGCAAGCTTTTACCCCGTCGAAATATTTGAACAAACCGCATTTCATGTTTGCTTGCAATGTGTTTGCTGCTGATACGCAGGAAGAGGCAAATTACCATTTCTCATCTTTGCAGCAAGCATTTGCGCGCATGGTGACAGGCCAACGTGGTCTGTTTCCAAAGCCGGTGGAAAACCTTGAATTACCAGCTCATGTTCAAAACCATATTGATACCATGCTGGCTGCAACAGCCGTTGGCACGAAAGAACAAATCATCGAGGAATTGCAGCCATTTATGGACAGGTTAAATCCAGATGAGATTATTATTACCTCCGCCTTTTATGATCCTGCGGCAAGGCTGCGTTCTATGGAGTTGGTCATGGAAGTACAAGATAAACTCGTTCCTTCAGCGAGATAGATAATGATTATGAGCAAAACAATTTTGATCACTGGTGCGACTGACGGGATTGGTCTGGAAACGGCAAAATTGCTCGTGGAGCAGGGCCATAATGTGGTGCTGCATGGGCGCAGCCCTGATAAGCTGGATGCCGTTGAAAAGACGCTGCGTGCCATGAATGGCGGCGGTGAGATTTCGCGCTATGTGGCGGATCTTTCTAGGCTGGCAGATGTACGCCGAATGGCCGATGAAATCGCAGCAGACTTTAGGCAATTGGATGTGCTGATCAATAATGCCGGTGTGTTGAAAACGGCTCACACGCGTACAGAGGATGGGTTTGATGTGCGTTTTATGGTCAATACGATTGCGCCATATTTGCTGACACAAAGATTATTGCCAATAATACCTTTAGATGGGCGCGTGGTGAATTTATCATCTGCGGCGCAAGCACCCGTGAGCATTGCGGCATTGCAGGGCAAAGAGCAGCTGGATGATATGGCAGCCTATGCGCAGAGCAAGCTGGCGATTACGATGTGGACACGTGAATTTGCATCTCGTTATGGCGCAAGCGGCGTTGTTTTTAGTGCGGTAAATCCGGGGTCTTTATTGGCAAGTAAAATGGTCAAAGAGGGCTTTGGCGTTGCCGGTAATGACCTCAGCATTGGGGCTGATATATTGGTGCGCGCAGCCTTAAGCGAAGAATTTAGCAATATGTCTGGCAGGTATTATGACAATGACAATCACCGCTTTGCACCTCCCCAAGCAGACGGCCTAAACGACACAAAAATGCGCGCGATTGTGGAGGCTATTGAGGGGATTTTGGATTCTCACTAGCGTACTTAAGTTTCATGCCATCTTCGAAACGGTCCCAAAAATCGTTGGCTTTTAGCTCTTCAATTTCAATATAGTCTTTAGGGTCCCAACTTTTTCCATTGATTAGTCGACTTGAAAGACTGACTATATTATGGGCGTCTTTGAAAACTAGTTCAATGTCATCGTAGGTTGGGCGAAGTGATTGTAGGTCTAGTCTATGAGCTAATGCTTCATCTCTGAGTTTACGCATATTGTTTAGTTGTGTGGACTTTAGAAATTTTGAAACTTGGGAATGCAGTATAGGGATGTGTTCGATTACTGCTTTTCGTTCTATTTTTCTGTATTCCAAATGTTCAGAGTGCCAAGAGGAAGCGTTTTCGGCATATATTTCAATATATTGAGCTGGATTAATTAATGATTTTAGTTTGCTTAAAGTTAGACGGTTTGGTTTGTCAAAGTCGGTCAAACGACAAAGTGATAACACCGTCATAGTAGCGGATGATCGTATTATGTGATCGAAGGTGTGACGTTCATCGCTTAAATTTATTAGCTCGCGAAGTGATTGTCGGTGTAGCCCATTTCCTGTCGTGAACACGCTCCAGCTAGCCCTTGCGTGCTTAAGTTCATTTTCAAGTTCGATGACCAAATTTTTTGCTTCGTTTAAAGTTTTTGACGATTTTTCTTCGTGTTTTGGCATAGCTAAAAATCATTCAAGTTTAGAAAATTTGGCAATTAAGGTCAGACAGAAAGTACCCCAACCCATCACGTCACAATCGTCTTTATCACGCTGACGATTTGGTCTGTGGTGGGTGTGGTGCCGGTGTGGCCGGTGGTGTAGGCGAGGGTGATGCCATCTAATAGGCCGACGCATGTGTTGATCGCTGTGGTATCGGTTGAATTGGTGATTAAACCAATGAAGAACTCTATGGGACGACGCCCTGCTTTTGAAAGGCGGGTTGCGATGTCTGTCAGCTCTTGATCGCGGGAGGCGATTAGGGTGAGTTCTATGCGGGCTAAAAATAGGTCCCGCGCTTCATCGACTGTGGTGATTAATTGTTTGGCGACATGATCTATGGCGGCGTCTATGCCATTGCGTGCAGCAAGATCGGCAAAGCTGATTTGCAGAGCGTCGCAGTCCTTCTCAAGCTCTTGTGCGAGGTGCTCTGCGGCGGCGCGTAAGAGGTCGTTTTTCTTTGGATAATAATAGGTCGTCGAGCCTTGCGGGATGCTCGCTTCCGCATCGATTGCACGATGGGTTAGGCCGATAATTCCTTTATCGGACAATAGTTTAACCGCTGTTTGCAATATGAGTAGGCGACGGTCTGGCTTTGATCTTGACATAAAACCTCTACAAATGTAGTGAATATTACTACGGATGATTTTTAACTCTATATGGTAATTTAAAAGATGGCACAAACACTTCAGCGTTTGAACCCTGCGTCTATGCCTGATGCTGGGCAGATGGGGTATTCTCAAATCACAACTGTGGAGCCGGGAAGATTGGCTTTTATTTCTGGGCAAGTGGCGTGGCGCGCGGATGGTGCCACCCCGCCAGATAGCCTTGAGGAGCAGACGCGGCTGGTGTGTGCAAATGCGAAAACAGCGCTGGAAGCTATTGGGGCAAGCACGCAAGATTTGGCGATGGTGCGCGTATATATGACGGATTTAACGCCGGAACGTTTGGAGGCGGCGTTTCCTATAGTGGTGGAATGGTTTGATGGGGCTGCGCCTAGCTTGACGGGTGTGGGTGTGTCGGCATTGGCGGGCGCGGGGCTTCAGATTGAAATAGAAATGACTGTCCGCTTGCCGGAATAGATTGTTTTTAAAGAAAAAATAAGCGGCATGCACTTGAACGGGGGTTATTAAGTGCATGCCGCTTTTTTAAATCCATACAGTTCACATGGGGCAATTGAAACTGCGTGGAAAGTTTGCAACCCAGATATTGGTTTATAGGGAGGAAGCAATATCTGGGTGCGGGGTCTCTAGCGGAACCATGGGGGACAAAACCGCTAGAAATTAGAATGCACTAATGCTGATGAACAGCTAAGTGCGTGTATTCCTTGGGGCTGTAAGTGACCGGTTTGTTATCGCGGATAACCTCTTTTTTGATGCTCGTTTTTTGCGGCACAACTTTGGTTACGATGATTGCTTGGGCTGGAATAATAACCATTTTTTTCACGTGGGTGTGTTGACCTTGGGAGACGACATGGCGGTGTGAATTTTTTATTTTCACAGGCGATGAAGTCATAGCTGTTGGCGTGTTTACAACAATATTAATCGCGGTGTCTGCTATAGCAGGCGCAGTGAATGCCATGCTGATCGCGCTTGCGACAATGAGTGATTTTATAGACTTCAAAGACATGAAAGCCTCCTTGGGGTGCCTGATATAAGTCAAACGAGGGAGGCGCTGAGAATCCGTCGCAGAAAATAAATTTTATTTAAAAGTAATTGATTTTGCTTAATTATTTGGTTTGAGAGTTTGTTTCGCGCTGGAACGAATGGCCTGGTTTAGCGGTGCTAAGGCTTTGCTTGCCGAGCGTAACCAACGCCATACAAGCTGTGTATCCAATTCTGCGTTCTCGCGCAGGAGGGCAAGACGTTTATCGGCAAGATAAGGGGCGACTGTTTCTTTGGGGAGCATGCCCCAGCCCAGTCCGGTTAGGCATCCATCAATGAAGACGCTAAAGCTTGGAAGTTTGTGAATGGGGAGGCGGATATTCTTTTCGATATATTGCGCAACCCATTTATCTTGCAAATGATCATGAGGAGAAAACCGCAAACTGGGCGCGGATAACAGGCTGGATTTGGATACGCCGTGAGGGAAATGCTTGGCAATGAATGCAGGGCTGGCGCAGGGCACATAAGGCATATTCCCAAGGTATAGCTCATCGCATCCGGCAATCGTGTGTTCCTTCATGCCAAGCGCGCCGACAACCTCGCCGCTTTTGAGGAGTTCACTGGTAACTTCTTGATCTTCGATGATAACATCAAAGAGAAATTCGTCGCTATTTTGAGCCAAAGCAGACATGAACCACGTGCCTAAACTATCAGCATTTACAGCGATGCGGACAGTGACGCGGTCGGTGGAATGAATGCCAAGATCGCGGGTGAGTTCGCGCTCTAAAAGGGCGATAGTCTGCAGATATACATGTACTTTTTCGCCTGCAGGTGTGGCTGTGCAGGGGGATGATCGGCGGATGAGAATGGTGCCAAGTTGGTCTTCCAGCAGCTTGACGCGATGGGAGACTGCGGATGGCGTGAGGCCCAATTGGGTGGCGGCAATTTCAAAGCTACCAGTCTGGATAACAGCAGCAACAGCGCGGGCGGCTTTGGTGGATATCATGCCTGAATTATTTTCATCTAAGATTAAATTTATGAGTTTTATTAATTTGAAAAACGCGCTTAGTCAAACCCTCGGAGGTGCCGATTATGAGTGCAATGCTGACTGGGTTTTCTTTAAGTTTGAGTTTGATTATTGGATTGGGCGCGCAAAATGCGTTCATTCTGCGTCAAGGTATGCGCCGCGAACATGTGCTTCCAGTGGTGCTTGTCTGTGCCATCTCTGATGCTATTTTGTTGATTGCCGGTGCTGTTGGTTTCGGGTTATTGGTGAAACAGTCTCCAAATATTGTGGAAATATTTCGATATGTCGGAGTTGGGTTCTTAATTGTGTATGGCAGCATGAAATTTCACTCAGCCTGGCAGGGCTCTGATGGAATGGATTTGTCAGAGAAGACACCGACTTTGCTTTTGCCAACTGTTTTGACGGCGATTGCTCTGACATGGCTGAACCCGCATGTGTATCTGGAAACTGTTATGTTGATGGGATCATTGGCATCGCAATCTGAAGATAAATTATCTTTCACGATTGGGGCGATTATGTCGTCGTTTTTCTTCTTTTTCTCTTTTGGATATGGCGCACGTTTATTGACGCCGCTTTTCGTCAAACCAATTTCTTGGCGCTATCTTGATTTTGGTGTCGGTGTTTTGATGTGGATAATCGCGGCTAAGGTCTGGTTTCATTAAACGCCAAGCATTATGTGTTACCAATACGGATAATGCTTTGATGGATTAAAATGAAAAACCTAGTTGAAAAAGTTGTGGATGTGCCGACTTTGGAAAAACTGAAAGTGGCACAGCCTTCCACACATACACTGCGCATACTTTTGCTATACGGGGCATTGCGGGAGCAATCCTACAGTCGCCGCGTGGTGGAAGAAAGTGCGCAATTGCTTGAGCGCTTTGGTGCGGAAACGAAGATTTTTAATCCTAAAGGTCTGCCGCTCGTGGATGATGAGGGTGCGGACGCTAATCATCCCAAGGTGAAAGAATTGCTCGACCTTGTCCAATGGTCTGAAGGGCAGGTTTGGTGTTCGCCAGAACGTCATGGTGCGATGTCTGGTGTGATGAAAACACAGATAGACTGGATACCGCTTTCTATGGGAGCTGTGCGGCCCACACACGGCAAAACACTAGCTGTGATGCAGGTTGAAGGCGGGTCTCAATCGTTTAACACGGTCAATCAATTGCGTGTGCTGGGACGGTGGATGCGGATGCTGGTTATCCCTAATCAATCCTCGGTGGCGCGCGCCTATACTGAATTTGACGAAGAGGGGCGTATCAAAGATTCCTCTTTCTATGAGCGCATTGTTGATGTGCTTGAAGAGTTGGTGAAATTCACGCTGCTAACCCGTGATAATAAAGATTATCTTGTCAGTCGGTATTCAGAACGCAAAGCAGCAGCCGAAAAAGAAGAATTGCATTCTGAGACCCTGAAAGGGATGTAGCAGACTTGGTTTATCCATTGCGGACTTGCCGCTAGGGCAAGCTCGCAAAGGTGTGATTGTGCTTGATTTGATGCTTGTGAGCGTGCCTATTATGTATGGCTTATTGAATTTTACGATAAGCAAAATATGCGAAATGGAGCACTGAAATGAGCAAGTTTGCTAAAATGCCAACCACATATAGCAAACAGCCCTCAAAGCTGCTCGTCTATCGCTGGGGCGGTGCGTTTGGACCGTTTAAGGTCAATATTCCATGTGGTGAATGCACATTGACCAAGGATATCATCGAGACAACGCTAGAAGATGAGCTGAGCGGAACGCATGTTGAGGTGGAATATAAAGATTGGCTGACACATCTGCCGGAAGCCATTTTAAAGGGGGCGCGTCATGCGCCGGCTGTGTTGCTCAATGGCAAGGTGATTTCCCAAGGTGTTGCGATTAATCGCGGCACATTAGCAGCGGCTGTGATGGTGGACCATGTGGACCGCTATCCGATTGAAGGTAATCATGTTTTTGGCAAGAAAAACTGCGGCTACTGCACGAAGGCAAAGGAATTTTTGGACGCCCAAGGCATTCAATACATTTATCATGATGTGGTGGAAAATCCCGCAGCGCTTTATGAAATGATCACGCGCGCCAAACAAAATGTTGGCGGGAAAACCCCGATTACGACACCGCAAATCTGGCTCGATGGTCGCTATGTTGGCGGGTATGATAAGCTGGTTGAGACATTTGAAAAGGTTGAAGAGGTCGCCGCAGGGGCAGCTTAACTGCTTATCGGGCGTGTCTTCTCGCTGTTAGGTGCGCCGCACAGCAAACTTATCCCACACTCACAATACAAGACATATGATGCTCTTCATCGCAACAGGCATGAAATAGACATGCTGGGGCGATGAAGATGTTTGACATTGTGAGTTTTGAACGCGTGGTGTGTGAATAGCTGTGGAGTGCATTCTTTGCACCTTATGGGCTGGGTAAATTGGAGAAACGGGTAAGTCTAGAAGGCGTTAAAAGAGAATGCCTAATGGTTTGGGATAATCGAACTCTAATCCAACGCATGGTTCATCGTTCAACCAATCTCCCCAAATGATGAATTTACTCTGATCTTCAGCGCTGGCATGGAAAAACCAGATACCGTTAAGTGGAAGCTTTCGGCTTAGTTTCAATGAGTTAGGATTCCAATTTCCAGCCCTGTTTATTTGGATCGCAATGGTGAGGTCTCGTGAATCGCCATATTTCCCGAGTTTTTCGAGAAGTTCTTCAATCGTCGAATTGGGATTTAAAGATTCAGGGACTAACTCTTTTAGTTGAACAGTACAGTAATGCTGAGTGTCTTGATTTGTCCACGTGGTAATAAAATCAAAGTCTTGGTCTTCAACTGGAGCATAAAAAATATCATGACCTTGAACAATAGACATTCCATATGTGAATAGCGCTGCTGCACGATTTTCACGATATTGCTTTAATTGGTTTGTTCTTAGCTGGGTGGCCTTTGTACTCATTTCTAGAGTGCCATCACATTGATGTCGCGTCATTTCGATTTCTATTTGCCGGAGCATGTGCAAATCAGAGGTCGGATTTCTAAATATGTATCTTTCAAACTCTCGTATACGAATTTTTTTCATAAATGAGTGCCCCAGCAAAATAGTACCCATCTTCGCGCTTTAAACTCAAAGTGCAACTTAAAATATTCGAACGCTCCGCCTAGTTCGCGGGGGAATGTCTGAGCCAATCAATATGTCATCCCAAACTTGATTTGGGATCTACTTTTCGGCGTTCACTCATGCTTATGGGTGGATCCTAGCTGGAGTTTATCCTCGCGAAATCGGGGCGGCTGGGATGACAGATAGAGCCGAGAATTTGATAGCTTTTGTGCACTCTTTAGCTGGTTATCTTTTCCATTTGATTTGGTAGAGGTCGAGGCGGCGGTCTTTTAGGTTTTGCACTGTGCCGGATTTGCGCGATGCGATGAGGGTTTCGATGTTGAGGTCTGACATCACGACCATTTCTGTATTTGGGGCCGATGTTGCGGCGATGCCATCACGGGCGAAGGGGAAATCACACGGCGTGAGTATGCAGGACTCGGCGTAGTTGATGTCCATATTTTTAACATTGGGCATATTGCCGACAGTGCCGGCCATGACGACATAAATTTGGTTTTCAATCGCGCGCGCTGCTGAACAATAGCGCACACGATTATAGCCTTGGCGGTCATCTGTACTGAAGGGCACGAATAAAATATTGATGCCTTGATCTGTGAGATTTCGGGCAAGTTCTGGAAATTCAGAGTCATAGCAAACGTTGACGCCGATTGTGCCGCAGTCTGTTTCTATCGCTGCGAGTGAGTTGCCGCCATGAATATTACACCAATATTGTTCGGACGGGGTGATATGGATTTTAGGCTGTGTGTGGATTGAGCCATCACGCAGGAAGACAAAAGCCATATTATATATTTCGCCCGATTCCACGCGTGTGGGATGGGTGCCGCCGATAATATTGATATTGTAGGAGATCGCCATTTCGCTCATGGCTTCGACAAATGCGTCGGTGAGTGTGGTGAGGTATTCTATGTTTTCGCTGCTGGATGTCTGGTCTTTGCTCAATGAAATCAGCGGCATGGTCAGAAATTCGGGAAAGCAGACGAAATCGGAGCGATAATCAGAGGCGACATCGACAAAATATTCCACTTGTCCCATGAATTCTTCAAAGGAATTGACTTTGCGCATCTGGAATTGAACGGAACACACACGCACATTTGAAATGTTCAAATTGGGCGATAGGGATGTGCGCGGTTGGGTTTCATCATAAAGCGGGTTTTCCCAGAGCATGAGACAGGCATTTCCACCTGATTCTAGATCTAGCGGGGAATAGTTTCGCAAGACTTTGATGAATTTGAAATTGTTTCTGATTTGGAAGCCAATGACATTGTCTTTAATCTGCTTATCAAGCACCATTTCGACGTATTTTTCTGGGGTTTTGGCTTGTTTGCGTCGCTTGGCATAATTGGGCATACGGCCACCAAAGCAGATACCTTTTAGGCCAAGTTGGGTGCATAATTGTTTGCGGGCATCATAGAGGCGCTGTCCAATTCGCATACCACGAAAATCAGGGTCGACCGTGACCTCCATTCCATAAAGAAATTCACCTTCTGGATTGTGACGCGAGCCAAATCCGCCGCCAGTTATCTCGTCATAAGTGTGATCTTTGAGCGCCAAGTCTTCGCTGACAATACATGTTGCGCAATGGCCGATAATCTTATCGCCATCGAGGACAACAAATTGTCCTTCAGGGAAGTTTTTGAGCTGAGCAGCTAAGTTTTCTTTGGAAAAACAATATTGTTCGTCATAAATTTTGGTGTTGAGCGCATAGACTTGTGCAATGTCGGCTCTTGTAAAATTGCGAAGCGAGATATTGGCTTTTTGGATGCTATTGCTGCTCATGAGAGGGTGCTTTGAGATGAGTGAATGGAGGGGTAAAATGGGGTGTTTCCATGCAAGGAAAGACTGGCATTAAAACGCCATATACTCTCAAATATGAGCTGCGTATATATAGTATTTTCGTGTTGTCTAAAATTCAGTCGAGCGAGCATAAGTGCGCCTTGATGAAAGAGGGGCTGCACCAAGCATTGTATCGAATTATGCGTTGCGATAGCAGCCTATATGATTTCTAACACCCTGTTTTTATAGAGTGTTTGCAAGTGTGCGCCAATCTCTGGAATCGTGGGAGCATTGGGCGCTGTATTCCATGATATCACATCTGGAACAGAAAAACTTCCCGAATGGGACGCCATTTTTTTTAGGATAGGCGTGGCGTTTTTTGGGAAATTCAAAATTCCATTATCGCAAGGCACGGCCAGTTGATCAGCTGTTTGGATAAAGCGGAGCGATTTGCCGACAACGCGAAATCTGTTTTCTGGGCTGAGTGGGCGCAATGGCATATCGGGATCTGGCTGCCATCCCGTATATGGGTTTTGGGTTAGAGACTCCAACCAAGCTGTGTTGATGGTGTCGGTTTGGTCGATAAAGCTTTGCGCTTTTTTATGGAATTCATCTAAACGGTCATGCAGATAGGATTTGATGTTTTCGGGTGTCTCGCCGGTGATATTATCGAGCGTGACAGGGGGACCGCCGCGCCAGTTTTCGTCGTGTGATAAATGCTCTAAAAATAGAGGTGCGAGCTGATCGGAAAAATTACGCGGCGCGAAATATAAATTCAGCGCCAAAGAAAACCCAATGCCTTTGGCGGCATGCCAAGCACCTGCTGGCAAACAAAGCAAATCACCTGGATTGAGTTCGACTTCTTCAAATTCTAAACCATCGGGCGGGGTGCCTGTATCTATATTGGCGGGTTCAACGCGGCCATCTTTGAAGACGGCGTTATTATCGGGCCATGCTTGGGCGGGTGTGGTGGAATATATCCAGCGCTTTTTACCTGCGATTTGCAAAGTGGTGGCGATGCGTTTGTCATAATGCATGGGCAAGCCGGCACCATCGGGAGAGATATAGCAATTGACGCCGACTGTGCCTGTGAAATTAAGCTGGCTGCGAATGGCCTGCGCCCACCGCGCCAAGGCAGGATCTGCCATATGGATATTGGTGATGCAGATTGTGGCACCTGCATTTAAAAGCTCACCCACTTGCTTGATATAAACCTGAAACATGGGCTTGCGGCTGCCGTCTTTTTCGCCGCCAGCAAAAGAGGCCATAAGATTAAAGCGCGGGTCTTGGATTTCCTCACCTCTGGCGAGGGCGTGACTGAGTTTTTCCCAGCTGAAAATATGTTCAAATTTATTGGAGGTTCCGCCCACATTAAAGGATTTTTTGGCAAAATAGGAATTGGCAAACTCTTGCCCCGTCATCGGGCTGAGTAATTGTGAGAGTTCATCGCCGCTTGGGGAATTGGGAGCGTTATCATCTTCGAAATGACCAGCATCCAGCAATGAATTAAAGTCTGTTATCTCCATTGAGGTTTTCCGATCCGCCGACAATTTTTTTAAGCTGGCTTCAGATTTAAACCCAATGAGAAAAATGTTCAACAGCGCAGCAAAAAGGGCGGGGATGAGCCCGCCCTAGACGCAATCTGATTTATAATTAGTGGCGAATGATTTCGCGAACGATTTCACGTGTGGCCGTTTTGACAACATGGTTGATGAGCGGATCATGTCTCACCACTGTTTTTGTGACGACAACACGCTGTGGCGCATGGCGGGAGTCATAGCGGGGCGCATTGTGCGCTTGTGAGACGTACACAGTCTTGCCGCGTGCGTTGTGCGCGTGAGTTGTCTTGCCGCGTGTATTTTTTGCGTGGGAGTTGTGTGTCACTTGCACATGCTTGACGACTTTTTGCTTTGCAGGTGTTTGGTGCACCACCACCACTTTTTCCGGTGTTTTTTGAACATGCGCCGGAGCAGCCAGAGCGGGAACTGCCATTGCCATGCTCAACGCGCCTGTGATGGCCATAGTTTTAATTAGCTTGGTAGACATGAGAACCTCCGTTTTGTTGTTCTATGGAGGTTATACGCACAAGGGGAGGTAAATCCGTCGGTGGGGACTGTGTTTGCCTTTTGAGTGCGGCCCTAAAGGGATGAATGCGCGCTAATAATGGGGCGGTGGCTTGTGGGCTGCTGGTGTGTCTGCATTGGAGGCCACGCTCTCTTCAACGCGCTCTATCTCGCGCTTGAGCTTTTCAATCAGCTTCCATTGCTGGGTCACTGTCGTGTTCAGCTCTTCAATCGTCTCGTCCTGATAGGCGATCCGCATTTCAAGCGCGTCAAGGCGGCTAAGGGCATCTGAGATATCTGTCATGGGGAGGGTTTAGCGCTGGTTGGTGTGTGGGGCAATGGAAAAGGGGGATTGGCGCAAATTTATCCAACACATGCCAAACGGGCGTAAGATGCTCTTCATCGTAACAGGCAGGAGAGATGACCTGCTGGGGCGGTAAAGGTGTTTGACATTGTGGATTTTTAGGGCGTGAGACGGGGTATATGCAGCAGTCTCGTGGGAGGCAAAATGGTGCGTTCGTTCGCGTTGTTATTCAGTTTCAATTCGGGCAACATAAAAAGGGTTTTCTCCGCACGACAATACAAATGGAAGTGAAGTTCGCTTCACATCCAACAGGGTGCTGCGTTTGTCTTTTCGATTCAAGCTAGCTCCGATTATTTCGTCTTTAGAAAGGTGCTGGCTAACCAGTCTTCGCAAAACTTCTTCAGCTTGTTTTTCGCCAAGAAGGTGGACAGGAACACGAATTTTAAAAATTGATTTGGTTCCATCAAATCCTTCAATTTGCCACCATCGTTTTTCCATTATTCACCATTCTCTTAATCAGTCGGTTCGCGTTTTTCACCAAATTCATTGAGGTAGAATTCGTCGCCTTGTTCGATGTTGGCATCTGAGCACGCTGTATCTTAGCTGGAGCTGTGTTCAGACCGGTGGAAATCCGTTGGATTTGTTTCCCTATGACTTGATTGTAATTGATGATGGTGAAATTAGGCTCGGTGCAGATCCGGACGCTGAACTCATTCTGATTTTGTAGCCATCTTTAATAAGCTTGGGCAGATCGCTTATATTATCCACCTCAATATAGTCTCTTTTAAATCTAGTTTCACTGGCAACATATTTTCCGTTCTTGTGTAGGTGTGGTGTTAGTTCTTCACCTTTGTTTTTACCACGAACGATTTTTGCTGATATTTTAATCATTATCTTCCCCAATAAATAATTCAAACCACTTTCGAGATTCCTCTTTAAAATGCAACCTAAAACTATCTGTGTTCCGAGGTTTGAACTGGGAACTAGATACCGGGATATGACACGCAGATCGTAACTTGGTTGTTGCATTGGTCGCCCGTCGTACTGGAAATCCGAGGAATTAATAGTGTTTACTAACGACACCATCTTGACAATATTGTCTATTGAAGCAAAATTTAATATCGAAACGATAATTAATAACGTAGAGGAGTCAAGAGTGATTTCAGGAATGTCAGGTATAAGTGGTTCGAATTGTATAATGTCAGGAATGGTGGAAGCACGTATAGAGAAAAACTTAATTGTTAGCGCCTCGATTGAAGGAACTAAAGGTGATTATAGGGTAAAGTTCCAAGGTATCGGGGCGGAGTGGAATGGTGAGAATTTGTACTTGAGTAGCGTGAGAAACCCCTATGAACCTCGTGTGTTTAAGAGCTTAGATGGTGCAGTTTCACAATTGCAGAAACTGGGATTGAGTCGTGTGGATATTCGTGTGCTAGCCGTTTAAATTATTGAGGCTTAGGAAATTCATTTTGCCATAAACTTCGTGTGACTGGTTTTAAGACAGTCTTGATTGATGCGTGGATCCCGGATCGCGCTTCGCTTGTCCGGGATGACATTTTGAGTGGGTGGCCTTTGGGGCGTCGTCGTATGGTGAGGCGTTGGGCTTGGAGCGAAACAGCGTCATGCCCGATGAGCTTGCTTGAAATGCAACCTAAAATTATCTGTCATCCCAAACTTGGTTTGGGATCCACTGTGCCGCTTGGCTGGCGTTGACGTGTATGCAAAGGTGGCACGCCAAAACGTTTTTGTATGAAGTCGCGAGGCCAGTCTTGATTGAGACGTGGATCCCGGATCGCGCTTCGCTTGTCCGGGATGACATTGGGATGTGGGTGGCCTTTGGGGCGTCGTCTTATGGTGAGGTGTTGGGCTTGAAATTAAACAGTGTCATACCCGATGAGCTTGCTTGAAACGCAACCTAAAATTATCTGTCATCCCAAACTTGATTTGGGATCCACTATGCTGCTCGGCTGGCGTTGAAGTGTATGCAAGGTGGTCAGGTCAAAACGTTTTTGTGTGAAGTCGCGGGGCTAGTCTTAATTGAGATGTGGATCCCGGATCGCGCTATGCTTGTCCGGGATGACACTGGATGTGTAGGGCTGGATCCCCGCTTAAGCGGGGATGAGCGGTTTTGCCTCAATCAATCGGTTCGCGTTTTTCGCCTGACTCGCTGAGGTAGATTTCGCCGCCTTTTTCGACGAATTTTTTGCTCATTTCGCTCATGCCTTGTTCGGCTTCGAGTTGGAGGGCTTTTTTCTCATTGTCGGAGAGTGTGTCGGCGTAATCGCGCACGTCTTGCGTGATTTTCATGGAGCAGAATTTCGGGCCACACATGGAGCAGAAGTGCGCCACTTTGTGCGCGTCTTTTGGCAATGTCTGGTCGTGGAAATCACGGGCTGTTTCAGGGTCTAGCGCGAGGTTGAATTGATCTTCCCAGCGGAAGTCAAAACGCGCACGGGAGACAGCATCATCGCGGATTTGCGCGGCAGGGTGGCCTTTGGCAAGGTCGGCTGCGTGGGCGGCGAGGCGGTATGTGATCACACCGACTTTAACGTCATCACGGTTTGGCAAGCCAAGATGTTCTTTTGGCGTCACGTAGCAAAGCATGGCTGTTCCGTACCACCCAATCATAGCCGCCCCGATACCGGAAGTGATGTGGTCATAACCCGGTGCGATATCTGTTGTGAGGGGGCCAAGCGTGTAGAAGGGCGCTTCGCCGCATTCTTTAAGTTGTTTGGTCATGTTGACCTTGATCTTGTGCATTGGCACGTGACCTGGGCCTTCAATCATCACCTGACAGCCTTTATCCCAAGCGATTTTTGTCAACTCGCCAAGTGTTTCAAGCTCGGCAAATTGGGCGCGGTCATTGGCGTCCGCCACAGCACCCGGACGCAAGCCATCACCCAAGGAGAATGTGACGTCATACTTGCGCATGATGTCACAGATTTCTTCAAAGTGGGTGTAGAGGAAGCTTTCCTTGTGGTGGGTCAGCATCCATTTGGCCATGATGGAACCACCACGGGACACGATACCACATACGCGGTTTACGGTGAGGTGGATGTATGCCAAGCGCACACCAGCGTGGATGGTGAAATAGTCGACGCCTTGCTCACATTGCTCGATCAATGTGTCGCGGTAAACTTCCCATGTGAGGTCTTCGGCGATGCCGTTTACTTTTTCCAAAGCTTGGTAGATTGGCACTGTTCCGATTGGCACAGGGGAGTTGCGCAAAATCCATTCGCGGGTGTTGTGAATGTTGCGACCTGTTGAAAGGTCCATCACATTGTCTGCACCCCAACGCGTGGCCCAGACCATTTTTTCAACTTCTTCTTCAACAGAAGAGGTCACGGCGGAGTTACCAATATTGGCGTTGATCTTCACGAGGAAGTTGCGGCCAATGATTTGCGGCTCTAGCTCTGGGTGGTTGATGTTTGAGGGGATAACCGCGCGGCCACGGGCCACTTCATCGCGGACAAATTCAGGTGTGATAAATTCTGGAATTTCTGCGCCAAAGCTCTCTCCTTGTGCCACTGTTTCAGCAGCATTGGCTACGGCTTCCTTGCGGCCCATGTTTTCGCGTTCGGCGATGTAGATCATCTCTTTGGTGATGATGCCGGCTTTTGCAAATTCATATTGGGTGATTGGGCCATCGCCTACACCGCGCAGGGGCTTGTGCTTGGTTGGAAATTCGCGGGCAAGGTGTTTACCTGTCGCGCCGCCATTATCTTCAATTTTGATTGGGCGGCCTTCATATTCTTCAACGTTTGAGCGCGCTTGTACCCAGCCATCACGGATGCGCGGCAGACCTTTTTCAACGTCAATAATGACGGATGGGTCTGAGTAAGGGCCGGATGTGTCATAGACGGGCACGGGCGGCTCATTCGCGCTTGGGTGGAGGTCAATCTCACGGCGGGGCACAGATAGGCTTGGGTCTGCGACAGGGTGAGTGTAAACCTTGCGAGAGCTTGGCAGCGGGCCAGTCGTCACTTTAGGTGTTTCAAACTCGTGTTGGGAAGTTGGTTTGTTCATTTTGATTTCCTAGAATGATATGTGAGCGCCATAGAAATACACTGTTCTAATGGTTTCACAGGAAGAGGTGCCTGAGCTGGCAGGCGAATTTCTCGGTTGTTTATAAAGGTGAGTTCGTCGCCAAAAAGCGTTTGCCATTCTGCAACGAGAGTTGTCTGGCAATGCACAAAAAGACTGACCGAATTAAAGGTTTTGGTGTCCCAGCCAAGACGAATTGTGGTTCCGCTTTTGGTTTCATTGGTGAGATAAGATAATTGGCCCCATTTAAGGGTTTCGGTGAGCTTGCTAACACAAGGCAATGAAACCGCGATTTCAAAAATCAAATTACGAAGCGTGTCTATTTGATTGCGAATGGTAGGCGGACAGCTTTCAAGCACAGCCAGTGTATCTGGCTTGGGTGGCGGTGGTGGAATGGATATGTTCACCCGTTTCGCTCCGTTCCTACGCTGGTTGAGGGCGTTATTGCCCGCTTTCCAGATCAGGTTCAAAGGGTGCTAGGGAGGTATTGTCCCCATCTCAGCGCTTAACCATACGCGCCCCTCGGAATGGCTGAAGATAGCTGATTTATCCTATGGGTCAATTGTCTTTTTCTTTTGTCCGAATATGGTGGCTAGATTCGCTAATTTTGTTGTGAAAGTGTTTTGAAAATCATGCGTAAATCTATTTGGTCGATGAGTATTGGTGCGGCTTGTTTGATGATTGTAGGATGTGCTTCTCCGTCTATGACTGAAGGTGATTTGGTCGAAACATCACAGCAAGATCTATCAAATATTGAGCTGCGCAATCCTGATTTATATGCTGATTATTTTCCCGCTGGCCTGAAGGCGAATGGTGCCACGATTTTGCTTATTGGTGGTTCTGAAGGCGGATTGAGCGAAGCTGGACGAAGAGATGCGCTGTTTTTCCAAGATGCTGGATTTAATGTGCTGCAAATGTCTTTTTATCTTGCTGAAGGGCAGCCTGAAAATCTTGAGATGATCCCTTTGGAATTGTTTCATAATGCGATTGATTGGCTGTCTGCACGCGAAGAAGTGAGCACTAAACAATTTGGCATAATGGGCACGTCAAAAGGCGCTGAAGCTGCTTTAATTGTTGCAAGTCGTCATTCTGAGATAGATGCCGTCGTGGCGGTGGTGCCGTCCAGTGTGTCTTGGCAAGGGATAAATTGGTCGCGAGATGGCCGTGTACCCGAAGCGTCATGGTCTTTGAATGGGGAAGCTGTAGCTTCTATGCCATATGGCGTATGGGACAATGAATTAGGGCTGTTTTCTCTGTATGAGAACGGACTGAAAGCGCGTGAGCAACATCCTGATGCGTTTATCGAGATAGAGCGTTCCAATGCGGCGACGCTGTTGGTGTGTGGAGGTGCTGACATGTTGTGGCCATCCTGTCCTATGGCCGAGCAATTGAAATCTCGCGCGATTAAGAATGACGGCCCTGAGGTGGATATTTTGAAATACGCTGAGGCAGGACATTTTGTTTCCGGTTTGCCAGATGAAAGTGTGGATTCAAGTGATCAAACGCCTGTTACATTTGGAGGGACAGTTGCGAGCAATCATGCTGCTCAGTTAGACAATTGGCCTAAAATCCTAGCGTTCTTGAATGAAAATCTCGTTGTACATGGCGATGAATAGATAAGCCTATTTCGGTTGTTGTTTAACACGCAACGATCTTTGCGGCCTCCCCAGCAGTAGCGCATAAAGGTTTGCATGGAACTTAATGCAATTTGCGGCGTTAACTATGCAGGGCCGATTATGAAACGCGAGCTTTCGTATGAGAGTGACCCGTTGTCGGGGTGTTTCATAATTTAAAGCTGTTGGAAGGAAATAGGGAAATGAGCCGCTTATTAAATAGTATCGTGTATGGCGTTTTGATCGCATTTACAGTCACAATGTTTTTCTTGCGATTAACAACAGGATCATTTGAAGATGCTGGCGCGCGCGTTGATCGCTGGACTGGTAATGCAGCTGACGATCTTAAAGTGGTTGCGGCAGAAGCTGCTGACCAAGCAAGTGTGGTCGCAAAAGACATTGCCGATGGGCCGGATAATTCAGATGCATATCAGTAAAATATAATGATCGTTTGAATAAAAGGGAGCAGGTTTAAACTTGCTCCCTTTTTTGTGTGTTGATCTAGTCTATCGGTGCAATGCATTCAGTGTATGCATTGTTTGCTCCAGACGGTTTTCTTTTTCGGCATTTCTTAAGAATAAAACTCGCTCAACGCAATTTTCTAGTGGCACTGGTGTTTCGTGGAAATTGTGCATTGTTTCTGTGATGAAATCATCCATCGTCATCATAGCTGGATCATCTGCATGACCTTCCATAATGTCTGATTGAACACCGGGCGGAATGATTTCGATGATGTCTATTTCTTTCTCAAATTGTCCGCGCAGGGATAGCGTCCATGAGTGCAGGGCGGCCTTGGTTGCGTTGTATGTTGGCGTTGCAAAAAGCGGCGTGAACGCAAGGCCGGATGTCACATTGAGGATTGCAGCATTTTGCGTGGTGCGAAGATGGGGAAGCAATGCATAACCCAGCTGAATGGGGGCGAGTAGGTTTGTAGCGATTGTGAGCTGAGCGTCGGCTGTATCAATATTTTCAGCCTTTAAGTTTTCAGGCCGCATAATGCCTGCATTATTCATCAAGATGTTGAGGCCTGGGTGAGTGGTTGTAATCTGCTTGGCAAACTCAGCGATGGCATCTGCATCCGTCATATCTAGTTGATAGGCCTGCATATTATCGCGTTCGCCGATGGTTTCTTGAAGCGCGTCCATGCGGCGTCCTGTGATGATGACAAAATTTCCGAGTGCGTGAAACTGGCGTGCGAATTGGCGTCCAATGCCAGAGCTGCCGCCTGTGATCAGTATCGTGTTTCCTGAGAGCTTCATTTTTGAATTTTCCTGTGCTGTCAAATTGTCCTTGTCTTGCTTTTCTAAGTCTTGCTTCTGCGGCCAAGGACTTGCCAAGCATGTGGGAAATCTCTAACTTTTGGAAAGTAGGCACCTAAAAGAATTATACTTACCTAAAAGAGAGTATTGGCTATTATGGGCATCTCAACCTTCAATGACACATTCACAGACGATGATTTTCAGGAAGCTGAGCGCTATTTAAGCGAAACACCGCCTAGCGATGTTGATCCGGCTTTGGAAGCGCTCGTGGTGGAAATTATTGGGCGTGTGGCTGATAAATGGACAATGCTTATCCTTGAGGAATTGCATGAGCATGAAGTGTTGCGGTTTTCCCAATTGGGGCGACAGGTTGAGGGGATTAGTCAGAAAATGCTGACCCAAACATTACGCTTTATGGAGCGAGATGGGCTGATCGAGCGAAAAGTGTATCCGCAAGTGCCGCCCAAAGTGGAATATAGGCTGACAGAGATGGGCGAAAGGTTGGGGCGGGCGTTTTGCGGTGTGTGGATCTGGGCAGAACGCAATCGAGAGGCAATTGAAAAAGCGCGAGCTGATTATGAAGCTAGAGCGCAGGCATAATTTTGATATTTTCTCAGCCTTAAAATTCCAAATTAGTTTTTGATGTTTGCCCGCATAAATAGTTTATCAAATTGACTTTTGCTGATCTCATTATAGCTGAAATCAGAGGTTTGGAACAGAATATCATATGCGTCTGAGCTAGGAAATATTCCATCGCACAAGCAGGATTTGTTGGCGGGTGGAGGATAGCGGCGCAATGCGATTTCGAGGCTATCGGCATAGGGGATGCCATCGTCGAAAATCTCTATCATGCGGGTAACGCATTTGGTGGGCTGTATTTCGTAATACAGCTCCATAGGTTCATCGGGCAATGTATCATGCCACATGACACGTAGATATTTCGCGCTCATTGATCGGTTGGAATGTATTGATCAACCAACTTTTTGACAGCTTCAAGATCTTCAAGGTGGACAAAGAGAAAAGGCGATTTGCGCTCTTGTGTTTCTGCGTTGGTTTGGTCGTTTTCGTCTGCATCGTCGGCGGAACGCGCGAGCATTAGGATTTGCGTTTCGCCTTGGCCATCAATGCTGGTGTGGGAGATGTCTGCCATATTGATTTCATCAAATATTTCGGCATTGTCTCGCATGGAGATAGCGCGTTGGTCTGTGATGAAATAATGCGCCGGCATGGAATGCGCACCAATGAGTTTGAAACGCTCAACAAATGCCCAAAGGGCGACGAGCGCCACGAGAATAGCAGGGCCGGTTATGATTGTGGCGATTAGGCGGGCGCTGCCTGCATTCTCATTTGCCCCCCAAAAACCATTGGCAAATAACAGCATTAGATACAATGCGAGCACAAGCATAGCGGCGGCCAGTCCACCATAAATGAGGCGACCTTTATTGTTGATCGCATTCATAATCTGGGAGTCGATTGGGGCATCCCAGATTATGTTTTCATTCGGGTGTAAATCTAGTTTCGGAATTGGCATAATTTAGTTGTTTTCTGGCGCATTACCATAAGTTCCCCAGCCATCAGCTGCACCGCCCAAAGGCTCAGCGATGGCATGTAATTCCTGCTGGATTTGTACAATTTCTTCATAGACGGGGATCATGTGGATTGAGCAGTACACACTCCAGCGGTCATCTTCTGGATCTTCCGGGTCTGGCTCGATGATTTCTACTTGATAACCCTTTGTTGCAAGCTGGGTTTTGCAAGCTGCGGCGACTTTTTCCGCGATATTTTCAGGATGTGCATCGATAGCAAAATCAATCACCATGGGCTGATCCATATCGGAGCCGTCATCACGGATATGACCGAGCATTTCGCCATCAAAATCATCTGGGTAGTTAAACATGGTCTCCGCTTTCGGTTTCTGGATCTAATTTGCGCCGAAACTAGAGGCTTTTGCTTTTGGGTCAATCTAAGTTTTCAATCGGTGTTGACTCTTATGGCTCAATATATAACTAATAAGTTATGGAACAAATTGGTTATATAAAAGATCAGCCTAATCTTGATGCTATATTTGCTGCACTGGCGGACCCGACACGGCGCGCGATTATATCAAAGCTAGCCAGCGGCGATGCAGCCGTGGGTGATTTGGCGCAGCCTTTTGCGATGAGTCAGCCTGCAATATCTAAGCATTTGAAAGTGTTAGAAAAAGCAGGTCTGATTGAGCGCCGAGTGGATAAACAAAAACGTTTGTCTCATCTTAAAGCGGAGCCCATGCAGGCGGCTGTGAATTGGCTGGAGCAATACAAGGAATTTTGGGAGAACAGTTTTGATCAGCTCGACACCCTTTTGAATGAATTAAAAATGGAAGAGGGGGAGAAGCCCAATGAGTGAATTACCAAAACTGATTATTGATCGCGAGTTTAAAGCGGCGAAAAGTTTGGTCTGGAAATGTTGGACGCAGCCTGAACTGCTGGCGCGCTGGTATGGCCCTAATGTTGAGACGGTGATTCACAAATTTGAGCTAGAAAAAGGCGGAGAATGGCTCAATGAAATGCGCATGGAAAAGGGGGCCATGTTTAGCAAGGCTGTTTTTGAAGAGGTGATGCCAGAAGATTTGTTGAGCATGCTTCTCTCAACCACGGATAAGGATTGGAATATCATTGCTTCCCCCATGATGCCTGATTGGCCGGCGACGCTGCTTACTATCGCGGAATTTGAAGAGGTGGGCGGTGTGACAAAGCTTAGATTTACATGGAAGCCGCACAATGCATCTGATGCTGAAATAGCTATGTTTGCCAGCATGAAAGATCGCATGGGCGGCGGTTGGGGTATGGGCTTTAATCTTATGGATGAGCTACTTGAAGAGCTGCAAACCTAATCAGCGTGAGACGCATAAAGTGCAGGAGAGGGGTTAGTCCTTTAACAGTCCCAGCTCTCTTTGTCGTTTTTTGGTTAGTCCTGTCGCGACGATGTCGTGGCTTTGTTTGATGTAGGTTTTCATCTCTTCATCGGAAATGGTTTCATTGCCTGTGCGTTGAACCCATTTCATACCGCGAGAGGCAAGATATGGCGCGGGGCGGCATCCGGGAACGTCTCTGATTATTTCCCATGCCATTTCAGAGACTTTGATTGAGATGCAAATATGATCGGGATCGTCATTTTGAATGTCTTTGGCCCATCCGCCGACGGCGAAAACTTTGCCGCCAATTTTCCAAACATGGGCATCACCCCATTGCACCACATGGGTTGTGTTTGGGATGGACTTACAGAATGCGCTATAATCCTGAAGTTTCATATCGTGTCCCTTTAAAACCTCATAGTGATCTTATTTCGCCTTTTATGGATCACATTCTAGCCTGAACAAAAAGTCATAAACTGATTTGGGGGTGTATTAAATACATCCATGTTTGGAGAGTGAAGAAATGGAAGATGGTGGAGTGGGATCATCCCAAGACGAGAACGGGCCAAATTTTAATCGGTTGAATGTGGGGGCGTATATGCCCAACAGATCATTTGGTTTGAAATTACTGCTTGTGTGCGCATTGGCGCTACTTATGGCTATTCCGACAATGTTTGTCTGGGGCGTTGTGAAAGAGCGCACCACAAACGCACAGCAAGCGGTGCAAGAGGTGAGTTTGGCGCGAGGTGGGGAGCAGATTGTGCTTGGGCCGGTTTTATCTATTCCGTATGAGCAGATCGTCACTGAAAGAGTGCCCAATAATAGCGGTGTTATGATCGACACGCAGCGCAAGAAAACAGGCGAGTTTGTTGTGTTTGGCACAAGCGGGTTTGCAAGGGCGGATTTGAAAACCGAAATGCTGAAGCGGAGCTTGCACCGTGTGCCAGTGTTTGATGTGAATATTGATTTTAAGGCGAGCTTTGATTTGGAGCAAGCCATGTTGAACAAGCCGCGCGGCGCAACATTGCATTGGGATGATGCGCGCATTCATATGGGCATGTCAGATTTGCGCGGCATCAAGGATGATGTGCTCGTTCAGATCGGCGAAGAAAAGATCAGTCTTGGGCCGGGTAATGGCGCATTATCGAGTTCTTTGTCAGATACGGTCGGTTCGGTTCGGGGGATCTCATTGGATGAGAACTCCGTTTTTGATCTGACGGCCAGTATGCGATTAACGGGCGCGCAGCGCATTGGGTTTGCGGCTTTTGCCCAGAATACGAGTATTGAATTAACTGGAGATTGGGCATCGCCAAGCTTTGTTGGTGGTTTTCTTCCTGTCGAGCGTTCGATCACGGATGAAGGTTTTACAGCAAACTGGAAAGTGCCGTATCTTGCTAGGGGTGTAGAAGCATCTGGCGAGAATTTGCAATTATATGACTTAGTACAATCTAATATGGGTTTGCGATTATTGGATGAGACGTCGCCATATCAATCAGTCATGCGTGCATTAAAATATGCACCCATGTTTATTGGGCTGGTATTTTTGGCATATTTTCTATTTGAAACCACAAGTTCCATGCGTACGCACCCGGCCCAATATGTGCTTGTTGGTTTGGCTCAAGTTGTGTTCTATCTGCTACTCTTGGGCGTATCGGAGCATACTGGATTTACAGCAGGCTTTATTGTGGCTGCTTCGGCGACAGTTGCGGCATTATCGCTATATGCTGGTGCAGTCTTTGGTGGGCGTGAGGCGCGAATGAATGCCTTTATTGTTTTCACCTCGCTTTACGCACTGATATATGTGCTTATGCGGATGCAGGATTATGCGCTGCTTGTGGGCTCAATCGCTAGCTTTGCCGCTATTGCTTTCACTATGTGGAAGACGAGAGAGTTGGATTGGTATGGGCTTTCTGGAAATAGCGAAGCATCAAGAGTGAAGTCAGGTTAATCTGAGCAAATATTCGATTTTATTTTAAAGCCTTCGCACTTTATTACGGTGTGGAGGCTTTATTATTAACTTTATCAAATTTGATCAGGTTTATCATTTAAAGAAAAGAAGAAACTAAAGCCTATCGCCTTCTTTAAACTTATTACGGAAAATGTTTAAAGGTGAGGGGTTTCACTATATAATAAAATTATAAAACATATATTTGAGTGTTAGAAATTTACATTTCAAAGTACAATATCAATGCAAATAGATTGATTATAGTCAAACATTGATACTCCCTCAGATGGCAATACAGAAGGCACAGCACTTTGTAGGTAAATATTATATAATGATAGTTCTTGCTATATCACTATATTGTATTTGAATTGTGTTTTTAGCGTCAATTTGTGGCAGATGTTGTTTTTCAATGTATATAAATAAGCATGTTGTATTTTTCTTTGTTTTTCGGCAGTGAAGCTATTTACTGTATTGTTACAAAAATGCATAAAAGCCACTTATGAGGGGCAAGGAGTCATTTAGTGAAAGTTCTGTGGGTCGAGGATCATCCAAAAGCGTCGGAAATGTTGTTGGCTGCAGGTGTTGCGGCGACGAGACAGCGTTTGCCAGTCGATCTGGTTTTGGCAGGATCACTATTGGAAGCGGAAAAAAAATTGAGACTCGAGCGTTTTGACCTAGTCATGCTCGATTTGCGATTACCGGATTCCATGGACGAAGATACGACTGTAACGCGTGTTGCCAGCATGGGTGATTTTCGCCTTGCTGTTGTGTCTGCGAGCGATAAACGTCAGTCGATGGTCGATTTTTTGTGCAAAGTGGGGTGCAATTGTGCTCCTAAAGCGATTGCTAAAGAAGATTTGGCAATGAATGAGTTTAGTCGCTATCCAGATAAATTCTACGACTTCCTACTTGAAGTTATGGGTGGAACTGGTGCCAAGGGCGCAGTCGCATAAGTGATCGCTAAATTCGCAATTTTCAAAAAAACAGGGTCAAGCGCAAAGTGTTTGGCCCTTTTGTTTGGGAATTGCTGGCTGAGCACTCGACCTTCACATGAGTTGATACTAAGGCCATTTGAATGGTTGAGCTTTATCAAAATTATAAAGAAAAAGTCGCGGCAGGTCAGCTGAAAGCTGATTCTGCACAAGCCGATATGGCGCAGCGTTTTGATATGTTGGCCACGCAATTATCTGAAATGAAGACAGGTTGGTTTTCTAAACCTGTATACCCCAAGGGGCTTTATATCTGGGGCGGTGTCGGGCGAGGGAAATCCATGTTGATGGATTTGTTTCATGCGCATACGCCTTTAAAGCCTGCGCTGCGCACGCATTTTCATGACTTTATGCTTGAAACCCATAGCTTTATCGCGCAGTGGCGGAAGCTGGATGAAAAGTCGCGCAGGAAACATGCTGCTTATGTTAAAGGTGTTGGCGAAGACCCAATCCCGCCCGCCGCCAAACATATAGCCGATAAGGCGCGGCTTTTGTGTTTTGATGAATTTCATGTGACTGACATTGCTGATGCAATGATTTTGGGGCGTTTATTTGAGCAATTGTGGAAGCACGACATAGTTGTCGTCGCGACATCAAATAGGCACCCGGATGATTTATATGCGGGCGGTGTCAATCGTGATCTGTTCAAGCCGTTTATTGGCATGATCAAAGACAAGTTGGACATTATCGAGCTGAAGTCTGACATGGATTATAGGCTTGAAAGGCTGATCGCTGCTCCGGTGTATTACTCACCCTTAAATCAGGCTTCCGATAATGCGTTGCAGGAAGCTTGGGTGCGACTCACTAAAGGGGTTTCTGACAGTCAAGTTGAATTGACCGTTCAAGGACGAACGCTTCGCGTGTCACGCCATGCTGCAGGTTGTGCTTTTTTTAGTTTTAGTGAGTTGTGTGACAAACCCTTAGGGGCAGCAGATTATCTTGTGATTGCGCGTCGGTTCCATACTGTATTTATCGAACATGTGCCGATGTTGACGCCTGCAAACCGCAATGCGGCGAAGCGGTTTGTGACATTGATTGATGCTTTGTATGAATCGCGTACCAAGCTTGTGCTGAGTGCTGAGGCAGAGCCGGATGATTTATATCCTGAAGGTGATGGGGCGTTTGAGTTTGAGCGCACAGCCAGCCGCTTGCATGAGATGCGCTCAAAAGACTATCTGGCAGCCGGCCGCAGTGAAGAAGCGGTCGCCCCATAGATTGGTATAAACGAAACAAGCCCACCAGATATGCTGATGGGCTTGTTATAATGTGAACTGATTGTGCGCTAGTTGATCTTTAATGGGTCCAAATCATCAATGTCTGGAAGGTCTTCCAAAAGATCATCTGCTAGCATGTCTTCGACTTCAGGCGTGTCTGGAAGGTCAGGAAGGTCTGTAATATCGGGCATTTCTTCCATGCCTGCTAGCTCTTCTATCTCTGCAAGAGATTCTTCCTCGGTCTTGGGTGCTTTTATCAAGTCTGCATCGGAAGGATAATCACCAAGCTCTGAGAGTGCATCCAGATCAGGTGTATCGTCTAGATTATCTAACGAAAGGCCCTCAGATAAATCCAAGCTTTCAGGAACATCTTCTACGAGTTCAGGAAGTGCTTCAGGTTTAAGGTCAGACGAAGCATCGTCAATATTGTCAATCTCCATTTCGGGAGGCGGAGTTAATTCTTCTAACTCGTCTAAGTCTTCAACAATTGGCGCGTCTAGTTCTAGATCAGGAGTTTCTGGAGAAACTGGTTCGGCCACCGCTTCGGCAGCAAGAGGTGTTTCATCGTCGAGGCCTGGATCTTCAAGATCGGGAAGATCTTCAATAATGGGTGCCTCAGATTCAAAGTCGTCTACAGATTCTGTTGCTGGTAGTTCTTCCATCTCAGGAAGTTCTTCAATGATTTGCGCTGCGTCTAGCTCTGGCGATTCCGGCAGCACTAATTCTTCATCATCTAAACTAGGGGCAATTTCTTCGGTGATGACTTCTGGCGCGATATTGGCTTCTTCAATGACTGGCGGAGTGTCTAGCTCTGCTGTGTCGGGAATTTCATCAAGTGCATCATCAAGCGCCGCTTCAATGTCAGAGAGTTTGATTTCTGTGTCCGCAAGGGCAATTTTTTCTGCAATAGGTTCTACGGTTAAGGGTGTTTCATGTTCGGCGGCTTCAGGCGTCTCATCTGCAAAAGTGACATTTGCTTCTGTTTCTAGGGTTTCTGCAGTCATCGCCTCTGCTTCGGGCATGTCTGCCAATAATTCTTCTTCCGAGACGAAACCATTGTCTGATGAAGATTCAGAGGTGTCTGCGTCAGCAGATTGCGTTGCTGTTGCAATAGCTGCTGCTGCAACAGATGTAGCAATTGCTGCCGGGGCAATTAGAGAGTCTGTATCTTCAGGAGCGGTTTCTTTTGCGTCGCTGGTATTATCTTTGCTTTTTTTGTTTTTCTTTGCGGCTTTGGCGTGCTCTTTTTCTTCGGCTGCTTGCTGCTTGGCAGCTATGGCGGCGGCTTTGGCGTCTGCCTTAGCTTGTTCCGCAGCTGCTTTTTCATCAATTTTGGCTTGTTCTGCGGCGAGCTTTGCATCAATTTTTGCTTGTTTTTCTGCTTCTTTAGCTGCGATGGCTGCTTCGCGCTGTTCTTGCTTCTCACGCGCTTTGGCTTCTTTTTCGCCGGCTTTCATGAGGTCTTTGGCGGAGCGGGTATCGTCTTTGCTTTTAAATAGACTGCCTATGCCTGATAGCAGGCCCAAGAAGAAATCCACGAGGAAGAAGCGGCTTAATATCGTCAGAGCAATCATGAATACAGTGAGCGGCGTTAATAGAGAGTTGCTCACATAGTCTTGTCTCTCACCCAATAGGGGTAAGATGTGTTGGATCGCATCATCACATAATTGAAGCGCGGATGATTGGATATCCGGAAAATAATGAGATAATAGCGCCCAGATACCAAGCACGAATGGTAGTGTTAGCAAGCCTTTGAAGGCGGCTTTGAAAATATTCCCAATGGTCTTCATGATTTGCCCCTCAGCATAAAATTAATCATGGGTGTACTATTATGGAACGACAGGCGTGTGACGGAAAGTCACAATATTAACGTTAACACAACTTTTATGGTCAAATTCACGGGAATTAAAAAGGGTGTGATTGCAATTTGTTGATTTTGCATACTTTTGCGTGAAATTTGGCCCTTGGAAAAAAATGAGAATATCGGGGCATCCGATGGCGTTGCTGGAGGGTTGTTTCAAGTGCGTAAGCCCTACAATTAATTAAAATTATGATTGTTCACAAAATAGGTGGAGGGCGGAACTAACATGCCGCCCGGCGCGTAGTTCACCAGCTTGTTGACGACGCGGTTCTGTAATTTTCAGCGTTTGTCTTGCAGGTGATTTTTAACTGCGAAGGAATATATCATGAAGACGATTTTTGCTGGTGCTGCTGTTTCTGCTCTCTCACTTATGGGGGCGGCTCATGCTCAAGCGGTTGAAGACACCGGGCCATATGTACAAGGTGGGTATTCTTACCTTGAGTTAGAGCCAGATGGTATTGCCGATGGTGTAGGTACGAGCGCTTTTACTGCGCGTACAGGTTGGCAGATCACGCCTATGTTTGGTGTTGAGGCTGACTTAACTTCTGGTGTCGATGATGGTGAATTCGACTATAATGTTGATGAAGATGACTTCGAGATTGACCGCAATAATGATGGTGACCTTGATGATATTATCGCTGAGTCCAGTGATATCGGGTTGAATTATCTGATTGGTGCATATGGTACGGCGCAAATACCTATTAATGATCGCCTAGGCGTTCATGCGCGAGCAGGGTATGCCTATATTGATCTTGACGCGACCGTGCCTGTTGTTGGAAATGTGGCGGCTGTAAATGTTGAAGATTCAGCATCGGGTCCAGCAGTTGGGGCAGGTCTGACATTTGATATGACGGAGAGCCTAGAACTTCGCGGTGATTATACATATTACTCACTGGAAGATACGGACACACACGCAGGTTCTGTTGTGCTCGGCTATAAATTCTAGTCAGTATTGATACATCATAAAGACATACACGGCAGTTCCATATGGAGCTGCCGTTTGTGTATGAGGGGTGTTGAGCGGGAAAAATTTTGTCTTTTTATTGCGTGTTAGCGCTATATTGGATGAATATTGCCAAAGTCAGACTATGGACTAATCCAATACGGATTGCACTTGACGCGAGTGTGGGTTAACTCTCCGACATATTCTATACGTTCGGGACATGGATCATGCTTGGTAAACTCGTTGGCGGAATCGCCAATAAAGCTATTCGTGATGCATATACACAACAGGAGAACTCCCCAATGGCACGTAAAAAAATCGCTATGATCGGCGCTGGAATGATCGGTGGAACACTTGCACACATCGCTGCGCGCGAAGAGTTGGGTGATGTTGTATTGTTCGATATTTTTGGCGGTGTTGCTAAAGGTAAAGCTTTGGACATGGCTGAAGCGACAACTGTGTTTGGTTCTGATGTTGCGCTTGCGGGTACAGATTCATATGCAGACATTGAAGGCGCTGATGTTTGTATCGTGACAGCTGGTTTCCCACGTATGCCTGGCATGAGCCGCGACGACCTTATCGGCAAAAACCTTGGTGTCATGAAGCAAGTTGCTGAAGGTATCAAAACATACGCACCAAATGCATTCGTGATCTGTATTACAAACCCTCTGGATGCAATGGTTTGGGCGCTTCAAAAATTCTCTGGTCTGCCAACAAACAAAGTTGTGGGTATGGCTGGTGTGCTTGACTCAGCTCGCTTTGCCTACTTCTTGTCTGAAAAACTTGGTGTATCTGTGAAAGATATCCGCGCTTGGACATTAGGTGGTCACGGTGATGACATGGTGCCAATGGTACGTTACTCAACAGTGGGTGGTTTGCCGCTTAACGTTCTTGTTGAAAACGGCATGTTGTCGCAAGAAGACCTAGACGCAATGGTTATGCGTACGCGTAAAGGTGGCGGTGAAATTGTTGCGCTTCTGGAAAAAGGTTCAGCTTACTATGCACCTGCGGAATCAGCGATTGCTATGGCTCAGTCTTACTTGAAAGACCAGAAACGCGTTCTTCCATCTGCTGCATACCTTTCAGGTGAGTATGGTCAGAACGACATGTATGTGGGTGTGCCTGTTGTGATTGGTGCTGAAGGTGCTGAAAAAGTCATCGAATTCCCAATGGATGCTTCTGAAAAAGAAATGATGGAAAAATCTATCGCTGCGGTGAACGTACTTATCGAAGCATGTAAGAACCTAGAGCCTTCATTGGCTTAAAAGAGATCTTCATCGTCGAATAGACTGATATAAAGAGGGCCGCTTCTGTAGGGAAGTGGCCCTTTTTGTGAGCTAGGCGTATGGTTGTGTTCTGCGCGCTTATTCAGATTTGAAAATTGGTTCGAAACCACCAAAGATCATGCGTTTGCCATCAAATGGCATTTCCATCATTGGCTCCCAACGTTTATCTGTTTCAAAAGATGCCCAGCACGCCTCTGCGGTTTCTTTGTCTGGCCAAATGAACCAGCTAAACACAATATCCTCGTCTGGTTCACGTTTTACGGCCATAGGAAAAGAGGTGACTTCGCCATCTGCAACGTCTTTTTCCCAGTTTTCTTGGACGCTGAGTGCGCCATATTCTTTAAATAGTGGCCAGCTCGCTTTTGCGAGTTCGGTATATCTGTCTTTGTTCTTTTTGGGGACTGGGAGCAAAAAACCGGTCACGTATGTCATATCAATTCTCCTTCACATTAAGAATAACATATTTGTGATGTGAGTTCATTCAAATTCGCGTCGAGAACCGTGTATGGGTGGAGGCAAGGTAAGAAATGAAAAGGTTGTCTTATGAAATCAGTTTTGGGTGCAGTTTTAACTGCAAGTCTTCTGTTGAGTGCGCCATTGGCATTGGCCGAGGATCACAAGAAAAAAGATCATGTACAGGAAATTGGTTTGGCGGTCGGGAAAGCAGTTCCGACTGTAGAAGATGAAGCAATCGGCGTCGTGAGTTCTGCGGGTGATGTCACGAGTTTGCCTGCTCTCATGGGAGAGAAGGGTGTAACCGTCGCATTTGTACGGTCGGCAGATTGGTGTCCATACTGTAAGAAGCAGATGATTGATCTTGATAAAATTGCGCCGCAATTGGAAAAATTAGGTTTCCCGCTTGTCGCATTATCCTATGATGCACCTGAAACGCTGGCGAAATTCAAAGAAAAGCATGAGCTGTCATATACTTTTGTCTCTGATACAGACTCTGCCAATATAAAAGCATTTGGCCTATTGAACGAGAAGTATGAGGTTGGCTCCCGCGCATACGGCATTCCGCACCCAGCTGTAATGGTGATTTCTTCAGATAATGTGATTGTCGAGAAATTGATGGAAGAGGGGTATAAGAAACGTCCCGCTTCTGAGGCTGTTCTTGAGGCTGTTCAATCAGTGCAACAAGAGACAGTGGAATAGGTTTTTATTATGTTTTCAGGCTGCATGGTTGAGCTATTTTGCAAGAGCTCTTCACCATGCGGTCTGATATTCTCAACGGCTAATGGCCGATGAGAGACGCAATCTTACATGATAACTGAAGTTGCGTTTGTAAGGTTTAGGTAGAATACTGTTGTAAGTATTGCAGCACCAACTAGAAGTCCGATTAGTTTTGTCATGGTTAAAGTCCCTATATATTGATATGCACAATTGCTGTGCCTTGAAATCTATATATAGCAATATGCATAACTTAAAACTGCATATAATCTTATAGGTGGTATGCTAAAATGCATTAATGAAGTTTTCAGATATGCATTTTTGTATTTTTGGGGTTTTCGGTAGAGTATTTTGTATTTGAAATTATATAAAAACAGTGTGCTTACACATCTGCTCTAGAGGTATAGAGAGGATGTCGCCGAGAGGTTTAAGTAGAAGCCGGCAGCGATAAGAAATGCTGCAAGCGTTATTCCAATAATTTTAATCATGATCGTCTCCTGTGTTGGTTGTTATGAATATCAAGCAACTTGGTGATGATGGTTTTTGTTTTCTAATTTATCTGGTGAATAAGACTTATCCCGTGTTCGAAAGTGGGTAGTTTTCATTCTTCTTATCGTTAAATTGGGATTATGTTGGAGCAATAGCAATAGGCTGCAATGTTAATCATGTTTCATCTGGATTTTGAACGTGAAACAGAGATAAGGTCACATCTGGCATAACTTAGGCTTCGTTGAGTGGGATTGAATAGATATGCAGGCTTTCCTTAAGCGCTTTTGGTGGACGATTTTTGTTATCATTATAGGCATTTGGGGGCTTTTTAGTCTTATTGAACCGCCACCACCTAAAACTATAACGATGGCATCTGGTGCTTTGGGCGGCGAATATAGCGCGACCGCTATGGCTTATAAAAAACAATTGAATGAAATCGGAGTTGAGCTGGAAATTGTCCAGTCATCGGGATCTGTCGATAATCTTGAGCGATTATTGTCCGGCGAGGTAGAAGCTGCGATTGTGCAAACAGGGATTGCGGCTGCTGGTCACGGGGACAGTCTGTATTCTCTTGGCGCTATTTATTATGAGCCTCTTTGGGTGTTCATTCGTTCAGATCAGCAATTAGTAGATTTGCGTGGCCTTGCGGGTAAACGTGTCGCTGTTGGTAGCGAAGGGTCGGGGACGCGTGCGCTTGCGAATGTCATATTGGCTGACAATGGTTTGACTACAGACAATTATTCAGCCGTAGATGTTGGAGGCGATGCTGCCGCTCTGCAATTGCTAGAAGGACGTATCGATGCTGCTATTCTCGTGGCTGGACCCGAAGCGATCTGGATCAAGAAACTAATGCGGACACCGGGCGTACAGCTCGTTTCTATAGAGCGTTCTCTCGCTTATGCGCGTCGCCATCCATACTTAAAGGACATTATACTTCCCGACGGTGCTTTAAGCTTAAAGGAAGATTTGCCTGCAAGGGATGTGAAGCTTGTATCGCCTGTCGCGCAGGTTGTTGTGAGGAAAGATCTTCATCCAGCAATTCAAGCGGTGCTGTTGGATGCGATGAATTCCATTCATAAAGGCGGCACATTGTTGAATGCACCGGCATCATTTCCAACACCCATTTTTGCTGACTTGCCACTGTCAAAAGAAGCATCGCGTTATTATGAGCGCGGTCCATCATTTCTAAGGCGATATTTTCCGTTTGGTGTTGCCAATTTTCTGGATAGAGCATGGGTTTTGTTGATCCCGATGATCACATTAATGGTGCCAATTGTGAGAGCAGGACCGCCAATTTACAGATGGAGAATACGTCGTAAAATTTATGTTTGGTATAGAGATTTGCGCACACTGGAAGCAGAAGGTCGCCTAGCTCAGACAGATAGTGAGCGACGGGCAATACGTCGTAAACTGGTCGAGTTGCAAGCTGATACGGCGAAGGTGGAAGTGCCAGACAGTTACACAGATGATTTGTATCGATTGCGTGCGCATATCCGCTTTGTTGCAGAGCTTTTGGATAATCACGGGATAGAGGATGCGGCGGCTTGGATTTAATCGTGTAAGGACTAATTTTTGCTACGTGATTTGTGCTTTGAAGGTTTCCTTTTGCCGCTAATTTCTGGTCGAGTTTTGGCTGATTTTGAAGCCAAACAGTCACAATAAAGTGGTGTCTAAAATGGTCGATTTAGTCGCGTAAAAAGCACCAGCGAAGCCTTGATTCTAGAGGTAAATAGGGGTGTGTTCTGATGCGATTGTTCGGTTTTTGCCGTTGATTTGGAAAAAAAGTCATACGCGGACTGAAAAAAAATAATTTTTTTTGAGTCATCCGTTTGCGACAGAATAGGCGTGTTAGCGCTAACGAATTACCTAACAGTTAATCAGGCCTTAATAATCCTCTTCAAGTACACCAATGTCCGGTTGTCAGCGGGGGGCTGAGTGATATAAACGGCCTCTAATTAGGGGCTATTTCCTCGCTTAGCTTAGGCGGTTTTCTATGAATATTCACGAGCATCAGGCTAAGGCCGTTCTCAAAGAGTTTGGCGCGCCCGTCGCTGACGGTGTTGCTATCTTTTCAGCAGATGAAGCGGCAGCTGCGGCTGACAAACTTCCAGGACCTTTATGGGTCGTAAAATCCCAAATTCACGCCGGTGGCCGTGGTAAGGGTAAATTTAAAGAAGCTGAAGCTGGCGAAAAGGGCGGTGTACGTCTGGCCTTCTCTAAAGAGGATGTCATTTCTAACGCAGCTCAAATGCTAGGCAACACTTTGGTCACGCACCAAACGGGGCCAGCTGGAAAGCAAGTGAACCGCCTTTACATCGAAGACGGCGCAGACATTAAAACAGAACTTTATCTGTCTCTTCTTGTCGACCGTGCATCTGGTCAGCCAGCATTTGTGGCTTCGACTGAAGGTGGAATGGATATTGAGGAAGTTGCGGAATCAACTCCTGAGAAAATCCTGACAATTACAATTGATCCGGTTGCTGGCGTAACTGACGCTGTTGCTGAGTCTCTTTGTGATGCTCTGGGCTTAGAAGGCACAGCGCGCGAGGACGGAATTGCTCTTTCAAGAATTCTTTACAAAGCATTCACTGAAAAAGACATGGACATGCTGGAAGTGAACCCGCTGATCGTTATGGAAAACGAGCGTCTGCGTGTTCTAGATGCTAAAATGTCTTTTGATGGAAACGCATTGTTCCGTCACCCAGACATTATGGAATTGCGCGATAAGACAGAAGAAGACGAAAAAGAAATCGAAGCTTCTGAATGGGACCTTGCGTACATCGCGCTTGAGGGAACAATTGGTTGTATGGTGAACGGTGCTGGTCTTGCTATGGCCACAATGGACATCATCAAGCTTTACGGCGAAGAACCAGCTAACTTCTGTGATGTTGGTGGTGGTGCGAACGCTGAAAAAGTGGCAGCTGCTTTCAAAATCATTATGAAAGACCCAGCTGTTAAAGGTATCTTGGTCAACATTTTCGGTGGCATCATGAAATGTGATGTTATCGCTGAAGGTGTTCTTCAAGCCGTTAAAGAAACAAATCTTGCTGTTCCATTGGTTGTCCGCCTTGAAGGGACGAACGTGGAAAAAGGTAAAGAGATCATCGCCAACTCAGGTTTGAACGTGATCCCAGCAAACGACCTTGATGACGCTGCACAAAAAATTGTTGCTGCAGTGAAGGGAGCTTAAGTCACATGTCTATTCTTATCGACAAAAATACAAAGATCCTGACACAAGGTATGACTGGTAAAACCGGTTCATTCCACACAAACCAAGCTCTTGATTACTTCGGTACTCAAATGGTTGGTGGTATTCACCCGAAAAAAGGTGGCACAAACTGGACATCTGACAAAGGTCAGGAACTTCCAATTTTTGCTTCTGTTGCTGAAGGTAAAGAAAAAACAGGTGCTGATGCTTCTGTGATTTATGTGCCGCCAGCTGGTTGTGGTGCTGCTATCATCGAAGCTATCGAAGCTGAAATCCCATTGATCGTTTGTATCACTGAAGGTGTTCCAGTACTCGACATGGTTGATGTGAAAGCCAAGCTCGACAAATCAAAGTCACGTTTGATCGGACCTAACTGTCCAGGTCTTATGACACCTGAGCAATGTAAAATCGGTATTATGCCAGGTTCTATATTCAAAAAAGGTAGCGTGGGAGTGGTTTCACGTTCAGGGACGCTGACATACGAAGCTGTTTATCAGACAAGTGTTGAAGGCCTTGGTCAAACTTCTGCGGTAGGTATCGGTGGTGACCCTGTTAAGGGAACCGAGTTTATTGACGTTTTAGAAATGTTCTTGGCTGACGATGAAACAGAATCCATCATCATGATCGGTGAAATCGGTGGTTCAGCCGAAGAAGAAGCCGCTCAGTTCTTGAAGGATGAAGCTAAAAAAGGTCGCAAAAAGCCTATGGTTGGCTTTATCGCGGGTCGTACTGCACCTCCAGGCCGGACTATGGGCCACGCTGGTGCAATTGTATCTGGTGGTAAAGGTGGCGCTGAAGACAAAATCGCAGCAATGGAAGAAGCAGGTATTACTGTTTCACCAAGTCCTGCACGTCTCGGTGTGACAATGACTGAAGTGCTTAAGGGCTAAAGTAACGAAACCACAAGGCGGCCAGGCGGGAGCTTTAATATATCCAGTCTGGCCGGACTTGTTCTAAGGACGATAACCATGACGAGCCAGTCGGCATCGGCAGATAAAGAGCGTTCTCCAGAGAACGCTGCAATGTTGGATACAGATTTCCTCTCTGGAGGAAATGCAGTTTATATAGAGCAGCTTTATGCTCAGTATGTGGATGATGCAGCATCCCTTACGCCAGACTGGCAGAAATTTTTTGATGAGGTCGGTGATCCCGCACTTGCAACAAAGCAAGCCGCTGCTGGTCCTGCTTGGTCAAACAAAAACTGGCCAAAAGCAAAATCAGATGAATTGATTTCTGCGCTGGATGGGGATTGGGCCAAGATTGAGCCTGTCCTGAAATCCAAGCTTGAGGCGAAAGGCAAAACTGCGCCTGCTCCTGCTGGGGCTCCAGTTTCAGGTGGTGTCTCCAAAGAACAAGTTAATCAACAAGTTCAGGATTCCATCAAAGCTTTGATGATGATCCGTGCCTACCGTATTCGTGGGCATCTTGCGGCGAATCTTGATCCTCTTGGTATCGAAAAGCCAACTGAGCACCCAGAATTAGATCCAAAATCATATGGATTTTCGGAAGCTGATATGGATCGTGAGATCTATATTGATCATGTGCTGGGGCTTGAATATGCCTCACCGCGTAAAATTCTGGAAATTCTGAGACGGACTTATTGTTCGACTTTCGGTGTGCAATTTATGCACATTTCTGACCCTGATGAAAAAGGTTGGCTTCAACAGCGTATTGAAGGCGAAGACAAAGAAATTGAGTTTACGCCGGAAGGCAGTATCGCGATTTTGACGAAGCTTCTCGAAGCTGAAACATTTGAGCGTTTCCTTCACAAACGTTATCCGGGTACAAAACGTTTTGGTCTTGATGGTGGTGAGGCAGCTGTGCCGGCCCTTGAGCAGATCATTAAGCGGGGTGGTGCGCTGGGTGTCGATGAGATCATTCTTGGAATGCCTCACCGTGGTCGCTTGAACGTTCTTGCGGCTGTTATGGGTAAGCCATACCACATTATTTTCAACGAATTCCAAGGCGGAAACACACAAGGTGCTGAAGAATTTGGCTCTGGGGATGTGAAATATCACCTCGGTGCGTCTTCAGACCGTGAGTTTGACGGAAACAAGGTTCACTTGTCTTTGACAGCGAACCCATCTCACCTTGAAGCTGTGAACCCGGTTGTGCTTGGTAAAGCCCGTGCAAAACAAAGCTTTGACTTGCAAGAAGATCGTGCTGCCGAACGGACGAAGGTTATGCCTTTGCTACTACACGGTGATGCGGCATTTGCTGGTCAGGGTGTTGTTTCTGAGTGTTTCGCTTTGTCTGGTCTTTCTGGATATCGCACAGGTGGAACAATCCACTTTATCGTGAATAACCAGATTGGATTTACAACGAGCCCGAAATATTCTCGTTCGTCTCCTTATCCGACAGATGTTGCATTGCAAGTTCAAGCACCGATTTTCCACGTGAATGGTGATGATCCTGAAGCTGTTGTGCACGCTGCTAAAGTAGCGACTGAATATCGTCAGAAATTTGGTAAAGACGTCGTCATCGACATGTTCTGTTACCGTCGTTTCGGTCACAATGAAGGCGATGAACCCATGTTCACGCAGCCTTTAATGTATAATAAGATTAAAGGCCAAAAAACGACACGTGAGATCTATTCAGATGATTTGATCAAGCGCGGTGTTATTACTCAAGAAGGCGTCGATCAGATTGTTGCTGATCTTGAAGCTTTCCTTGATGAAGAGTTTGAAGCAGGTAAAACATATAAGGCTGACACTGCAGATTGGCTCGATGGAGCTTGGTCTGGTCTTGGTCTACCTGCTCAGGATGATCGTCGTGGTAAAACATCACTTGAGATGGAGCGCCTGAAAAATATTGGTGGTCAGCTCACACGCATTCCAAACTCTGTGAACGCACACAAGACTGTGAAAAAAGTGTATGATCAGCGTGCGAAAATGATCGCGACAGGTCAGGGCGTTGATTGGGCGACAGCCGAAATGCTGGCTTACGGGTCTCTTTTATCAGAAGGTTTCCCTGTTCGCTTGTCCGGTCAGGATTCCGGTCGTGGAACATTCTCTCAGAGACACTCTCACATTGTCGACCAGAAAACTGAGTTGCGTTACACGCCGCTTCGTTCTTTGCGTCATGAACAAGCTGATTATGAAGTCATAGATTCGCTTCTATCTGAAGAAGCTGTGCTTGGTTATGAGTATGGTTATTCTCTGGCTGCTCCGAATACTTTGACACTATGGGAAGCGCAATTTGGTGATTTCGCCAATGGGGCGCAGGTCGTATTTGACCAATTCCTATCTTGTGGTGAACGTAAATGGCTGCGTATGTCAGGTCTCGTCTGTTTGCTACCTCATGGATATGAGGGGCAAGGGCCAGAGCACTCATCAGCGCGTCTTGAACGTTTCTTGCAGCTTTGTGCTCAAGATAACATGCAGGTCGCAAACTGTACGACGCCGGCAAACTATTTCCACATTCTACGTCGTCAGATTCACCGCGATTTCCGTAAACCGCTTATTCTAATGACGCCTAAATCTTTGCTGCGCCACAAATTGGCAACATCAGCATTGGTTGACATGGCTGAAGGATCTTCTTTCCACCGTGTCCTTTGGGATGATGCGGAAACAGAAGGCCGTAAAGCGAAGGTTGAATTGGTAAAAGACGATAAAATTCGTCGTGTTATCATGTGTTCCGGTAAAGTTTATTACGATCTTTTTGAAGAACGTGAAAAACGGGGCATCAATGATGTGTATCTATTGCGCCTCGAGCAGCTTTATCCATTTCCGGTTGGTCCACTAATGGATGAGTTGAAACGGTTCAAGAATGCAGACATGGTGTGGTGTCAGGAAGAGCCCAAAAATATGGGTGCTTGGACTTTCGTTGATCCAAATATAGAGCGTGTGCTTGAGCGACTTGAAGCTAAGTCAACGAGAGCGCGTTATGTAGGTCGAGCAGCTTCTGCTTCAACAGCGGCAGGTACTATGAGCCTACACAAAAAAGAACTAGCTGCATTTCTTGATGCGGCATTTGAAGAGTAACACGTCCGAATAGGACGTTTGAAGGAGGTCAAGATGGCCGATATTACGGTCCCAGTATTGGGCGAAAGTGTTACCGAAGCAACGGTTGGTTCTTGGTCAAAAGCGCCAGGTGATGCAGTCGCTAAGGATGAAGTGCTTGTTGAATTGGAAACTGATAAAGTTTCTGTTGAAGTATCAGCTGCTGAAGATGGTGTGTTGACAGAAATTTTGGCGAAAGAGGGTGATAACGTCGAGATTGGCGCACTTCTCGGACGTATCAGTGCTGGTGACGGCGCTAAAGCAGAGCCAGCTTCTGCGCCGGCTGCTACATCAGCAGCACCTGCTGCAACAAGCGGCTCTGGTGAGCAAGTTAAAGTTGCTGTGCCTGCCATGGGCGAAAGTGTAACTGAAGGAACATTGTCTCAGTGGTTGAAGCAACCTGGTGATGCTGTTGCTGTTGATGACCCGATTGCTGAAATTGAAACTGACAAGGTTGCGATAGAAGTGCCGGCTCCAGTTGCGGGTGTGTTGTCAGAGACGCTGATCGCAGAAGGTACAACTGTTGGAATCGGAACGGAGATCGCTATCATTGCAGCGGGTGCCTCTGCGAGCGCCGCTCCTGCTGCAGCTCCAGCATCTGCGCCAGCAGCTTCTTCTGCATCTGCAGATTCAAGCGCGGCTGTTGCGCCGTCTGTGCGTCGCATCTCAGCTGAGAATAATGTGAACCCATCTGATATTCCTGGAACTGGCCGCGATGGTCGTGCAACGAAAGGTGATGCATTGAATTTTGTTGCAAATGGCGAGTCTAAGCCTGCGCCAGCCGCTGCACCGTCTGCACCACGTGCAACAGGTCCACGTGAAGAACGTGTGAAAATGACACGTCTGCGTCAGACAATTGCACGTCGATTGAAAGAAGCTCAAAACACTGCAGCCATGCTGACAACATTTAACGATGTTGATTTGACTGAAGTCATGGCAATTCGTAAAAAGTACAAGGACTTGTTCTTGGAAAAACACGGTGTGAAACTTGGTTTCATGTCTTTCTTCACAAAAGCTGTGACGCACGCCCTTAAAGAACTTCCTGCAGTTAACGCTGAAATTGATGGGACAGATCTTATCTATAAAAACTACTACGACATTTCGATGGCTGTAGGGACAGATAAAGGTCTTGTGACACCAGTTGTTCGTGATGCGGATCAAATGAGCTTGGCGCAAATCGAAGCTGAAATTGGTCGTTTAGGGAAGCTTGCGCGTGACGGTAAATTGGCAATGTCTGACCTTCAGGGCGGTACATTCACAATTACAAATGGCGGTGTGTATGGCTCAATGATGTCAACACCAATTTTGAACCCACCACAATCTGGTGTGCTTGGTATGCACCGCATTGAGCAGCGTCCAGTTGCTATCAATGGTGAAGTTAAAATCCGTCCAATGATGTATCTGGCATTATCATATGACCACAGAATTGTGGATGGTAAGGAAGCGGTGACATTCTTGGTGCGCGTGAAAGAGAATTTGGAAGACCCAGAGCGTTTATTGCTTGACCTCTAAAGGTCAGATGGATTGAACGAATTGAAAAAGCTCCGCTGAATAAATTTTAGCGGAGCTTTTTGTATTTAGAGGCTGTTATGACGATTTCTAATTTTCTTATCGGTACGACATTGCTGATGTTAGCAGCGGGGTTTGGCATCCCAATGATGGCAAACCTGAACGCAGGCTTAGGTGTTCGTTTGTCGAATCCATTAGCTGCGGTCGTTGTACTGACGGGCGTAACATTTTTGACCAGTAGTCTGGTACTTCTTGCTTCGGGTGGTATTGGTGACCTTCTAGTTATTGGGCACTTTAAAACTATTCCAACAGTCTATTTTCTAGGTGGTGTTTTATTTGTATTTTATATTACTTCAATCACGTGGGCTGCACCACGAATTGGGGTTGGAAATGCGATTTTCATAATTTTGTTGGGGCAACTTCTCAGCGCAACGACCATCGATCATTTTGGGCTGTTTGGTGCTATAAAATCTACCATCACCCCCAAACGTGCACTTGGTTTATTGGTGATGGCAATAGGTCTCTATCTTGCGCAAAAAGAAGTTTGATATCTCTAATTCAAACCAAATAATGGACGAATTGGCTTAATATATCGAATAATGCGTTCTAGCAGGAGGCAGCCTGCTGTTGTTATCACTAATACACCGGCAAATTCAGCCCATATTCCAAGGTTTAGTTGGGTGAGAATGTAACCAGCAGAGATGATAAGCGTTTGGTGTAAGATGAAGTATGGAAAAATTGCCTGATTAAGGTAGGTCAGTATTGTACT